>CAHJWK010000061.1 GCA_903642275.1 Chitinophagaceae bacterium | reverse complement strand
GCCCGTGGTATTATTGATAAATTATTCTTTAGCGATAAACGTTATGATCTTGGTGAAGTTGGCCGTTATAAGATCAATCGCAAGCTTGCTGTAACTCAAAAATTAGAAACCAAGGTTTTAACAAGGCAAGATATTATTGAAATTATTAAATACCTTGTTCGCTTAACCAATGCAAAAGCTGAAATTGATGATATTGATCATTTAAGCAATCGTCGTGTACGTACCGTTGGTGAACAATTATATGCACAGTTTGGTGTTGGTCTTGCACGTATGGCACGTACTATTCGTGAAAGAATGAATGTGCGTGATAATGAAGTATTTACACCGGTTGATTTAATTAATGCAAGAACATTATCTTCCGTTATTAATTCATTCTTCGGAACATCTCAACTATCACAGTTTCTCGATCAAACAAATCCTCTTTCAGAGATTACACATAAGCGTCGTATATCAGCTTTAGGACCCGGTGGTTTAAGCCGTGAACGTGCTGGCTTTGAAGTACGTGACGTTCATTATTCACACTATGGTCGCTTGTGCACTATCGAAACTCCTGAAGGCCCGAACATTGGTTTGATATCAACCTTGTGCGTTCATGCGCAGATAAATGAAATGGGTTTTATCGAAACACCATATCATAAAGTAAAAGATGGTAAAGTTGACATTAAAAAACTCACTTTTTTAAGTGCTGAAGAGGAAGATACAGCTAAGATTGCACAAAGCAATGTACAGCTGGATGATACCGGTCATTTTGTTGAAGAAAGAATAGTTAGCCGTCAAACAGGTGACTTTCCTATTCTTGAGAGAAATGAAGTTGAATACATGGATGTAGCGCCAAACCAGATTGTGGGCTTAAGTGCTTCATTAATTCCTTTTCTTGAGCATGATGATGCTAACCGTGCGTTGATGGGTTCAAACATGCAACGCCAAGCAGTTCCACTGGTTCGTCCTGAAGCGCCTATTGTTGGAACAGGTTTGGAAAGCAAAGCAGCCCGGGATGCACGCATACAGATTCATGCAGAAGGCGATGGTGTTGTTGAATATGTTGATGCAAGAGAAATTCATGTGCGTTATAAGCGTAATGATACTGACCGTTTGATAAGTTTTGAAGACGATCTTAAAGTATATAAGCTTACCAAATTCATCAAAACAAACCAGTCAACTTCCATTATCTTAAAGCCTGCCGTTAGAAAAGGCCAGGCTATGAAAAAAGGCGATTTTCTCACAGAAGGTTATGCTACAAAGGATGGTGAGCTTGCATTAGGGCGTAATTTGCAAGTTGCCTTCATGCCTTGGAAAGGTTACAATTTTGAAGATGCTATTGTTATAAGCGAAAAGGTTGTACGTGATGATATTTTTACTTCAGTACACATTGATGAATTTGAACTGGAAGTGCGTGACACAAAGTTAGGTGAAGAAGAATTAACACCGGATATACCAAACGTTTCTGAAGAAGCAACAAAAGATTTAGATGATAATGGAATCATCCGTGTTGGTGCACAGGTACGTGAAGGTGATATTTTGATTGGAAAAATTACACCGAAAGGTGAAAGCGATCCAACACCGGAAGAAAAATTGTTACGCGCCATATTTGGCGATAAAGCAGGTGATGCAAAAGATGCATCTTTAAAAGCACCAAATGGAACAGAAGGTGTGGTAATTGATAAAAAATTATTTCAGCGTGCTAAGAAAGATAAGAACGGAAAAGTTCGTGAAAAGGCTTTGCTTGAAAAAGTAGAAAAAGTTCATGAAAAGAACGTTGAAGATTTAAAAGAAGTATTGCTTGATAAGCTACAAACCATCCTAAAAGATAAAAATTCTGCAGGTGTAAGCAACAACTTTGGAGAAATGCTGATAGGTAAATCAGCTAAGTTTAATGCAAAAAATCTTGGTGCAATAGATTATCAGAATGTAAACCCTTTAGGCTGGACAAACGATGCAGATATTGATAATCGCATCAACACTTTACTACACAACTTCAATATTCGTTATAACGAAGAACTAGGTAGATACAAAAGAGAGAAATTCAATATTTCAATCGGTGACGAATTACCTGCAGGTGTCTTGAAACTGGCTAAAGTTTATCTCGCTGTTAAGCGTAAACTTAAAGTTGGTGATAAGATGGCAGGCCGTCATGGTAATAAAGGTATTGTTGCAAAGATTGTACGTGATGAAGACATGCCTTTCATGGAAGACGGAACGCCGGTTGATATTGTTTTAAATCCGCTTGGTGTGCCGAGCCGTATGAATCTCGGCCAGATTTATGAAACTATTTTAGGCTGGGTTGGCAAGAAGATAGGAGCAAAATTTGCAACACCGATTTTTGATGGTGCAACAACAGATGAGATTGAAGAGCATTGTACTAAAGCTGGCATTCCAATGATGGGCCATACCTATTTATATGATGGCGAAACCGGTGAACGCTTCCATCAGAAAGCAACCGTTGGTGTAATTTATATGATTAAATTGCATCACATGGTTGATGATAAGATGCATGCGCGTTCTATCGGGCCTTACAGTTTAATCACTCAACAACCGTTAGGTGGTAAAGCGCAATTTGGTGGTCAGCGTTTTGGTGAAATGGAAGTATGGGCACTGGAAGCTTATGGTGCTTCGAACATCTTACAGGAGTTGCTTACAATAAAATCAGATGATATTATTGGCCGTGCAAAAACATATGAAGCAATTGTAAAAGGTGATAACATTACCAAAGCCGGTGTACCGGAATCATTCAATGTGCTGGTGCATGAATTAAGAGGTCTTGGTTTAGATTTAAAGTTTGAATAAAACGTTTTTATAAATCACTTAAGGCTGTTTCGAAAGAAGCAGCCTTTTTATTTAGATGAGATGTTGATGCTTCTTATTTCTACTAATTCTTTATCATCGCGTTTATCTTTAAGGTAACTGATACTTACATTCAGTTCATAACCTACAAGCAACATTAAAGAATTAAAAAAGATAAGCAGCATTATAATCAGCAACGCTCCTATCGAACCATAAATGCGGTTATAACTTGAAAAATGTTGAACCCATATTGAAAACAGCCAGGTAGTCAACAAAATAAGAAAAGTTGCAAACACTGCGCCCGGCGTAAGCAATTTCCAGCGTTTTGATACTGATGGTGCATACTTATAGATGTAAGCAATTGAAAAAAGAAACAAGGCAATTATAATTATCCAGCGAATTAATCCAGTCCAGAAACTTCTTTCAGCTCTGTTTAAGCCAAACCATTTTAGTAGTTGTGCAAAATAATGTCCTTGCCCAAGCGTCCATAAAATTGTTGCTATAATCAAACATACAAGCACAAGCGTAAGCTTAATGGCCCTGAGCCTTTTACCTAAAAATTTAGGTTTTTGCTTTTCAGGCAGTGAAGCATCAAATGTTCTTATTATTCCAAGCACTGCATTTGATGAATAGAATACTGCAAGAATAAATCCTATTGATAAAAGCCCCGTTTTAGGTTTATTAAAAAGATCAAGCATGGTCGTCATTATCAAAGAGCGGCTCTCTGTGTTTGGCATTACACCTTCAATAAACTTAAACAGCGCATCCTGCATATTTCTGGCCGCAGGAAAGTAAGGTATCAGTGTAAATAAAAAGATAGCGCCGGCCGGTAATGCCATTATAAAATTAAACGCAATAGCAGAAGCACGATCTCTTAAACCAGAGTTACCAAGTTTGCGAACAAAGTACCGTAACACATCATGCAGGCACAAATTATTAAAGCCGGGCAACGTTATTTTTTTGCTGCCGTTCACAAAAAAAGCAACCGGCTGATGAGTTATTATGATGCGTTCAATTTTTGTCAATGTATTAATCCTTTAGTTAAGCTGTCTTTTCTCAGCCAATTATTTAAAGCCTGCTGATAAAGCTTTGCATACTTTTCATGTTCTGTAAAATTATCAGTAAACTGGTGATAACCGCTAAAATCACTTTTGGCTACAAAGAATAAATAATTCGTTTTTGGCATGTTTAACACAGCATCAATCGTTGAAACCTGTGGTGTACAAATAGGGCCGGGTGGCAAGCCTTTATTTATATAAGTGTTGTAAAGCGATGCTATTTTAAGATTGTTATAATAAATTCTTTTTGCAGCAAAATTTTTTAGTGCATATTTAATAGTTGGATCAGCCGCCAGTGGCATGCTATGTTGCAGGCGATTATAATATACACTGGCAATATTACCTTTCTCAGCATTTTTATTTGTTTCTTCTTCTACAATTGAAGCCAAAGTATAAACCTGTTCGGAGGTTAAATTAAGTGATGCAGCTTTTTGTAAACGGTCATCCTGTTGCCAGAATTTTTCCTGTTCATTCTGTAAGCGTAATAAAATATTTTTTAGTGAAGTATTCCAGTTTAAAAAGTATGTATTTGGAATAATCAGCGTCATTAAAGTATTTATATCAACATCATAAAAATGTAATGAATCATTGTTTGATAAAAAGTTTAATGCCTGTATAGAATCTGTTGAGAAATCTTTATCGATAACACCTGCAAAATCTTCCGCAACACGCAATTTTTTTATCGTTAACTTCACCGCACTCTGATGATTGTTTCTTAAAGTATGCACAAAAGAATAAATGCTTTCTCCTTTTTTTATTTCAAAGCGGCCGGGCTTTGCATGCTGCCATGCTTTTGAGTTTCTAGCAATTAAATTAAATATAAATGCATTGCGAATAATATTGCCGGTATCGAGCTGATGCATTATTTGTTCTTGTGCAGAAGGTGAGTCTCTTACATACACATATCGCACTGAAGCATTAAATTTTGTTGCAGGCGCAAACACTATCCATACAGCAGCAATTCCTGTTATTAATACAAGTAAAGCGCAAGCAGTAATTATTTTTTTCATTGAAGGATCAAAGTTAAGTTGCAGAAGATGAATGATACAAGATGACCAGGATAATAAGAACAGATTCAAACAATAAAAACTTTATAGAACTGGTAAAGTTGCTTGATGCAGAGTTAGCGGAAAGAGATGGCAGTGAGCATTCTTTTTATGATCAGTTTAATAAAATCACCAATATCCAACATGCAATTGTTGCTTATGAAAATAATGCTGCGGTTGCCTGTGGTGCAATGAAAGAAGCGAATAATGATTCAGTTGAAATTAAACGCATGTTTACTTTGCCTGAAAAGCGAGGTAAGGGAATAGCTGCTGAAGTTTTAAAAGCATTGGAACTTTGGGCAAGTGAACTGGGTTATAAGCGATGTGTTTTGGAAACAGGTTTAAGACAACCTGAAGCAATTAAACTCTACAAAAAGAACGGCTATAAACGCATAGCCAATTATGGTCAATATGTTGGAGTTGATAACAGTGTTTGTTTTGAAAAAAATTTATCCGATTACTATTTTATTGAAAGCCGTTCATAAGATTTTTACTCCCGCACCGGTAAATAATTATCACTATGCTGAAATTATTATTTAAGAATTTTAGTAATTTATTGAACTCATTAGAAGTGCCCGGCTAATCCATAAAATTTCATAAATAATAAATGAAATATTTTCTTGATAACGATTTTTTATTAGCAACAGAAACCTCAAAATTGTTATACAATGATTTTGCGAAGAAGATGCCTGTAATAGATTATCATTGTCATCTTCCGCCAAAAGAAATTGCAGAAAATATACATTTTAATAATCTCACACATGCATGGTTATATGGCGACCATTATAAATGGCGGGCTATGCGCACCAATGGTGTTGAAGAAAAATTCATAGCTGGGAATGCAACTGATTGGGAAAAGTTTGAACAATGGGCAGCAACAGTTCCTTACACGTTGCGTAATCCATTATATCATTGGACGCATCTTGAATTGCAACGGTATTTTAATATAGATGTAATATTAAATAAACACTCTGCTAAACAAGTGTACGATAAAGCGAATGCATTGCTTGCCACAAAAGAATTTTCAGTAAGAAGTTTACTAAAGAAAATGAATGTTGAAGTTGTTTGTACAACGGATGACCCGGTTGATGATTTACAGTATCATAAAAAAATAAATGAAGGTGGTTTTGAAATTAAAGTATTGCCCGCATTCAGGCCGGATAAAGCAATGAATGTTTCGAATGCGAATAATTTTAACGCCTATATAGATAAGCTTGAAGCGGTTGCAAATAATGAGATCAATGATTTTAATACATACCTCGATGCTTTAAAAAAACGCCACGATTATTTTGCGGCAATGGGTTGCAAAGTGAGCGATCACGGGCTTGAAAAAATTTATGCCAATGATTTCACCATCATGGAAGTAAAATCTATTTTTCGTGAAGTGCGGGCAGGCAAAGAAATAAGTATAGAAACGCAAAGAAAATTTGAAAGCGCTATGCTTTTATTTTTTGCTGAATGGGATTGGGAGAAAGGCTGGATACAGCAATATCATTTGGGCGCTTTGCGTAATAATAATAAAAGAATGCTTCAAAAGTCAGGTGCTGATACTGGCTGGGATAGCATCGGAGATTTTAGCCAGGCTGCAACGCTTGCAAAATTTTTGAATAAGCTGGATGAAAAAAGTAAGCTTACTAAAACAATAATATATAATCTTAACCCCGCGGATAATGAAGTGATGGCAACGATGATTGGTAATTATAGTGATGGTTCTGTTGCAGGTAAAATTCAATGGGGTTCTGCATGGTGGTTTTTAGATCAGAAGGATGGAATGACTAAGCAGATAAACACGCTATCAAATATGGGTTTGCTTAGCCGTTTTGTTGGCATGCTAACAGATTCAAGAAGCTTTCTTTCTTATCCGAGACATGAATATTTCAGAAGAATTTTATGCAACATTTTTGGTGAGGAAATTGAAAACGGTGAACTACCGAATGATATAAACTGGACAGGAAAAATCATTCAGGATATATGCTATCATAACGCAAAAAGTTATTTTGAATTTTGATTTATTAGCTGATCAAAGTCCGTTTACTAAATGGCTGCGGATTGCAACGGAAACCACGTTGAAGCCTTTGTGGCATAGTTGAAGTGTAAAGCAGCATACGAAGTTGATAGAAGTAAAAAGATAAAAGCCCCAAATAAAAAACTATATCTCCGCTTTTTTCATTGTTGGTGAAAGTAAATGCATAACAAACCAGGCTAACAAATATGCAATGCCGCAGATAATAAAAATAATGTTGTAACCAACAGTGATAGAACTAACGCGTTTAAAATGATCGAGTATAATGCCGATTAACAATGGAAATAAAATGCCGCCGACAGAACCTGCCATGCCGCCAACGCCAACCACTGAGCTTACTGTTTTTTTAGGAAACATGTCTGATGCCGTGGTGAAGATATTTGCACTCCATGCCTGGTGGGCTGCTGCGCCCAAACTCACCAGGCCAACTGCTGCCCATGCACCCGATGTGTATTGAACAAAAACAATTGGTACAACGCAAATAGCAAATATGAGCATCGCAGTTTTACGTGCTTTGTAAACAGGCCATCCGACTTTAATAAACCATCCTGAAAGATAACCGCCTAAGATGCTTCCAAAACTTGAAGCCAGATAAATGGTGCTTACATAAATGGCAGATTTTGAAATGTTAAAACCGTATGTTGTATTAAAGTAAGAGGGTATCCAGAATAAATAAAACCACCATACTGGGTCAGTTAAAAACTTGCCTAAAATAAACGCCCAGGTCTGTCGTATGCCAAGCAACTGCGCCCATCTGACTTTCTTTGAAGCATCGGTTACAATATCCTGTTCATCGC
This sequence comes from Chitinophagaceae bacterium, assembly GCA_903642275.1. Taxonomy (GTDB): domain Bacteria; phylum Bacteroidota; class Bacteroidia; order Chitinophagales; family Chitinophagaceae; genus Parafilimonas. The sequence continues at coordinate 16,278 of CAHJWK010000061.1, read as the reverse complement.
TGTGTATGTAATCAAATTCTGGCTTGGATAATCTTTTTTGCTTTGCAGGAATATCATAAAAAATCGCCCAGAAAATCAGCCATATAAACCCGATTGCACCTGTCCACAAAAATGCATCCTGCCATCCGTATCTTGTATCAATCCATGCAATCAATGGCGGACCTATAATGGCTGCAACATTTGCACCGCTGTTGAAAATTCCAGTGGCGAAAGCGCGGTCTTTTTTAGGAAACCATTCAGCAACTGTTTTGATTGCAACAGGAAAATTTCCTGATTCACCTGCACCTAATGCAGCCCTTGCAACACCAAGACCAAACGTGGTTTTTACAACCGCATGCATCATGGCTGAAACGCTCCATATCACCAACGAAATTATATAGCCGAGCTTTGTGCCTATTTTATCTACCAGCCTTCCAAAAAACAACAAGCCTAATGCATAAGCAGTGCTAAAAGCCATTATAATATTGCTGTAATCTTTTTCGCTCCAGTTAAATTGTTTTGCAAGGTCATCTTTCAGCAAACCAATCACCTGCCTGTCAAGATAATTTATTGTTGTAGCGAAGAATAACAATGTAACAACAATCCACCTGTAATTTCCTTTTGTCTGCATCGTTAGATTACTGCTGAATAATTATATACCGGCAATTCTTATTTCTTTAATCATATCCATTACCTGCTTTGTAAACTCTGTAATTGCTGTATAATTTTTTGATTCTATTAATTCTTTGGTGATAAGTTTACTGCCCATGCCAACCGCAACAACGCCTGATTTAAACCAACCTTCTAAATTTTGTTTATCAAGCGATACACCACCTGTTGGCATGAAACTTATTAAAGGAAAAATTTCTTTAACTGCATTTACATAAGATGGACCAAGCAAACTGCCCGGAAATAATTTTACCATCGTAGTACCCTTCGCTTCTGATTTGGCAATTTCAGTTGATGTCATACAACCTGGTATCCATAAATAATTTTGTTCGGTGCAAACTTCGAACACATCATCAATCCAAGCAGGACTTATAAGAAAATCTGCACCTGCATGTATAAAAGCACTGGCTGCATCAGCAGATTTTATTGTACCTGCTCCGAGCAACATGTCTTTGTAATTTACGGCGCATTCATTTTTCAATTGCTTAAAATTTGCCAACGCTGTTTCACCGCGGTTAGTATATTCAACCACACGAATGCCGGCTGCATACAAAGCTTTCAACACTTCAATACTTACAACTGCATCTTCATGAAAGTATAATGGTAACAAGCCTTGCCGCTGGATAAAGCTTTTTATTTCTGTTTGATTAAACATGCATTGATTTTATTGCTGATAATGTTTTTCAATCCTGAACAAAAAAAATTAAATAATATTTATATCTGATAAATCAATTATGAACTATAGCATTTGCTAACTGATAAACTTACGAATGTTAAGTTTACAAACTCTAAATTAAGAAAGCTTACATTTTTTTTATTTTTGCATTAACACCAATAACTGCTTTAAATTTTATGATAAAACTTATTTGCCTGAACGTGGTTTCTATATTTATTTATCAAACCATTTCAGCACAACAAGCTCCTGAACTTATAAACAGCGCGGATGTAATTGCACAAGGCACTAAGCAAAATGATGACGGCAATTACAAAAACGCTATTAAATTGTACAGTAAAATTTCGCGGAGCGATACGAATTACAGTGATGCCTTGCATGAACTTGCTTATTCAAGCTACCTTGACAGCCAGTTTAATGAAAGCATTAACTATGCTGAAAAAGGCCTGGAATTATTTCCTGAAAATTCAGCCGATTGGTACAGTCAGATAGCAAATGCTTATGATGCTTTAACCAGGCACGCAGATGCAATAAGTTATTATGACAGCTCTTTAAAATTTAACCCGTATAGCTTTTTAACATGGTTTAATAAAGGCATAGCTTTTTATAATTTTAATAAGCTTGAAGATGCAAAAACCTGTTTTCAAAAAACCATACTTATTAATCCATATCATGCGTCTTCTCATTACTATCTTGGTTATATATGTTACAGGCAAGGTAAAATTCCACAGGCGATGCTTAGCTTTTCAACCAATCTTTTAATTAATCCTGATAACAGGTATAAATCACAATCAATTTATTATTTAAGCTGTCTATCCAAAGTTACTGACGAAGTAAATGAAAACGTTTCAAAGGCTGTTGCCTCAACAGATGACAATTTTGATTTGCAGCAGGAAATTATCTTAAGTAAAATATCACTTGATACAAATATAAATTACAGGCTGATGTTGAAGATCCAATCACACGCCAGTTACAGGTGCTGCTTGAAAAGCTGCAGTTTGATGCAAGTGATAAGGGCTTCTGGAATCAATACTATGCACCGTTATTTAGTCAGCTATACAAGAATGGAGAATTTAATGCACTAATAAATTATATGTTCAGTGGCCTTGATATTAAATCAGTAAAAAGTTATTGATAGAAATAAAAAAGAGATTGAAGTGGTTACAAATACAATAATTGACTATTTCAGTGCAATCCGCAGAACTGAAGATGTTATATATGCAAACAGAACTGCCGGTAATTATAAATATTATTACGGCAACCCGCTTTTTTCTGATTACTTTAATAACAAGCCGCTTGTAATAAATTCCTCTTTTAAAAACACGGAAATGATTGAACGGGCAGGCAATAAAATATTATTTAAAGTTGGTGCAGTGATTGGCCCACAGGTGGAAATGTATCAGGAAAAACCAAGACAACTTCCTTTTGCGCACGTGTTAAACCGAAAAATAATTTTAAATATACCTGACGGTTACAATGTAAAAAACCTAAATGACCTTAACATGAACGTTGAGTACAAAGAAAATGGCGATACGACAATGGCTTTTGTAAGCAGCTATTTTCAAACAGGCAACATCATAACTGTACTAATTGGAGAATCTTATAATAAAATATCTTACCCAGTATCTGAGTTTGAAGACTTCAAAAAAGTAATTAACGCATCTGCAGATTTTAATAAAGTTGTTTTGGTATTTGAAAAGAAATAGTAACATAGATTTAGTTACATAATCAGCTGATACAATTACAGTTTCAACCTGCTCTAAGAATTTTTTATTACTGTTTGTTAAGTATTAAGTAGTGAATTTATTTGCACAAGTATTTTTTGCTTTCCTGTGATCAACGTTTCTTTATGTTTATAAATATTTTACCGTGAAAAAGTTTTTTGCTTTTTTTACTTTGTTTCAGCTAATAAATATTGCTTCGTTTGAACAGGTAAATGTTGACAACCTGCTAACTGAAAATTTAATAAATCCTGTTGGCATTGATGCACAGCAGCCGCAGTTCACTTGGCAACTTATATCTGGTAAAAGAAACGTTTTGCAAACAGCTTATGAAGTAAAACTTACAGATGGCAAAACAACTATGTGGAGCAGTGGTAAAATAATAAGTGATTCTTCTGTGCATGTTGCTTATAAAGGTGCAGCCTTACAAAGCAATACAAAATACAGTTGGTCTGTTCGCGTTTGGAATAATTATAATGAAACAAGTGCATGGAGTGAAATTGCATCCTTTCAAACAACTTTATTTAATACTTCAGATTGGAAAGCAAAATGGATTGAACCAGGTTATATTGAAGATACATTAATGCGACCATCACCTTTGTTCAGGAAGGAATTTACATCAAACAAAAAAATAATTAATGCCACTGCTTTTATAACTGCGCATGGAATGTATGAAGCAAAAATCAACGGTAAAAAAATTGGTAATGCTTATTTAACTCCGGGCTGGACTTCTTATCATAAGCGTTTGCAATATCAAACTTATGATGTAACCAATCTTATTAAAAACGGCAACAACGCCATTGGAGTAATGCTTGGTAATGGTTGGTATCGTGGCATCATCGGGTTTGGCGATAACATAAATGTATATGGAAAAGATATTGCGCTGCTGTTTCAAATCAACATAACATATAGCGACGGTACAACACAAATTATTACAAGTGATGATAGCTGGAAATCCTCAACAGGAGAAATTCGTTATGCAGAAATTTACAACGGTGAAACAGATGATGCACGCAAGGCTAAAACAGGCTGGTTAATGGCTGGTTATAATGATAAAGATTGGAGCGGTGTTAAGCTTGCAGATTTTTCTTTTGATAATTTAATTGCAACGCAAAATGAACCTGTGCGCAAACATGAAACATTTAAACCTGTTCATATTTTCACCACACCAAAAGGTGAGCATGTTGTTGATTTCGGTCAGAACCTTGTTGGATGGATTGTATTAAAAGTAAAAGGAAATGCCGGTGATACAATTACCGTTTCTCATGCAGAAGTATTGGATAAAAACGGCAACTTTTATACAACTAATCTCCGTGCGGCAAAAGCGCAGGATAAGTACATTTTAAAAGACAATACTGAAGAAATATTCGAGCCGCATTTTACATGGCATGGTTTCCGGTATGCTAAAATTGAAGGTATGCATGGCGATTTAAAGCCTGAAGATTTTACGGCAGTTACATTATATTCTGATATGCAGCCAACAGGTACATTCACTTCATCAAACGTACTCATCAATCAACTTCAACATAACATTCAATGGGGACAAAAAGGAAATTTTTTAGATGTACCTACTGATTGTCCACAACGTGATGAAAGGCTTGGATGGACTGGTGATGCACAGGTATTTTCACGCACAGCATCTTTCAATATGAACGTAAATAATTTTATGGATAAATGGACTAAAGATATTGCCGCCGACCAATTCAGAAATGGCAGTATACCTTTTGTTATCCCAAATGTTTTAGGTGAAGGTGCTGGTGGTTCAACAGGCTGGGCTGATGTTTCAACTATTATTCCATGGAATATGTATCTGGCTTATGGAGATAAAAGAATTCTTGAAAATCAATACAGCAGCATGAAGGCCTGGATTGATTATATGACAGATAGCAGCGCAAACAATTTATGGCAAACTGGTTTTCATTTCGGTGATTGGTTATTCTATCGTCCCGATGATGATAATGATGGACGAGCTGCCGTAACAGATAAATATTTAATCGCGCAATGCTTCTATGCGCATTCAACGCAACTGTTAATTGATGCTGCAAATGTGTTAGGCAAAACAGAAGATGCAACAACTTATTCAGCATTGCTTCAGCAAATAAAAAACGCTTTTATAAAAGAATATATGACGCCAAATGGCAGGTTGGTTTCGGGTACACAAACCGCTTATGTGCTGGCATTAAATTTTGATATGCTGCCTGACAGCTTAAGAAAACAAGCTGCAAAAAGATTAGCAGAGAATATTGAGGGTTACGATAATCATTTAACAACAGGTTTTTTGGGAACACCTTATTTGTGTCATGTGCTTACACGTTTTGGATACGATAGTATTGCTTATAAATTATTGTTGCAGGATACTTATCCATCATGGTTGTATCCTGTAAAAATGGGCGCAACTACTATCTGGGAAAGATGGGATGGCGAGAAGCCTGACAGTACATTTGAAACGCCCGGCATGAATTCATTTAATCATTATGCATATGGTGCTATTGGTGATTGGATGTACAGGGAAATGGTTGGAATTGATACATACGAAGACGGCGTTGGCTATAAGCATATCAAAATACAGCCGCATATTGGTGGCGGTTTTACAAACGCATCAGCATCATTAAAAACTTACTACGGCACTGTAAGCAATAGCTGGAAAATTGATAGCAATCAATTTATAATGGATATTGAAATTCCTGCTAACACAAGAGCAACAGTTTTTATACCCGCATCAAATGCTGCAGCGATAATTGAAAGCGGAAAACCTTTATCTATACAAAACATAAAAGTTGATGCAACCCAAGATAGTTATGTTGAAGTAGAAGTTGGTTCAGGCAAATATCATTTTAATGCAATGAAACCTTAAACTGCTATACAATGTTTGATGAAACGTACATTCTGTTATGAAGATTACTTTCTGATGTTCCTTTACAATAAAACAGTTCAATTTTAATATGCGTGGCCAAAATAAGAGCTATGGTATCTTACTTACATGTGAGCAATTATTTAAATTATAAGTTCTATTACATTAAAAGCTCCGTTCAAAAATGAACAGAGCATTACTATGATAAAGCCAAAAAATCAATTAACATGTAAACTTAAGTAAGGCGAATAACTCCAGTTGCCATTAGTGTCTTTAAAACGCAGCATATAATACATTGTGTTGCCTTTTAAATTTGAATCACTGAAAGAGTAATTCTTTTCTACAGATGAATTACTGGTTACATCAAAAGTTTGTGTTGTACAAAAAGTGTTTGTTGTTGCACTGCTCATTAATTCTATACGGCTGATGTTATGTTCAAAAGCAGTAGAAAAACTTACAGTAATACTGTTGGCTGCAGTTGGTACAGCTATCATATTGTTTACAGCAACATCAGCGTTTTGAAAAAACACGTTTTGGTTTGCGGCCCCTGATGGCGTAGAAACATTTTTTGTACAAGAAACTAAGTTTATACCCGTTAAAAAGATTAATAAAAACTTTTTCATTTTTTGATTGATTAAATCTTCGTAGAGTGCGGAGTAAAAACGGGTAACAGCATATTGCCAAAATAAATGCCATTAGCTTTATCATATCATAACTGATTGATTCTAAATTCTTTTTTGTTTATTAGGTTATGTAAGTTTTCCTGAATTGAAACAAGTGATTCCAATAATGAAAAAAATGGATTATCCTATTTGGTTTATTGCTGTTCTTTTGTAGAGCAACGCCTGCTGACACCTTTATGGTGTTTTGTAACCATGAAGTTCTGAACGAAAGGATCAAAAGCAACAGTTATTAGCAACCATTTGCCACCAGCTTTTCATCTAAAAAATTTTTAGCCCTTGGCACATCTTCTTCTGCAAGATGTTCTATAATAATTGGAATGTTTGGATGATCATGACCAAGTCTTTTTAAGTACAGATCGTAATTTAAAGAACCAAGACCAGGAGCGGGCAGTTCAATCATGCCCACACCACGTAAAGCATGCGCTTCACTTGCATCAATGTCTGCCATCTGTACACCTTGCGAAGCTGATGCAAGTTTTACATCTTTTGCATGTGAGATTTTTATTCTGTGTGATAAAGCATTGAAAATTTGATTCAATGTCAAATCCATTTTATCAATGTTATGTTCTTCAAAATAATTGGTTGGGTCCATTAGTAAACCGAGGTGCGAGTCAGTAACATCAGCAAACAGACGCAAGGTTTCTTCTATAGAACCGATTACATTGTTTACATACGTTTCCACCAAAAATGTTACACCATTTTCTCTCGCAAAATCTACAAGGTTTGCAATCACATTCCTGCAATCTTCATAACCTTCTTCTGTTTTATTTTTTGAATGATGCACCCAATCACTGTCCGTATCAAACGTGCCGGATTCACTGATTACATACGGTGAACCCAATTCATTAGCAAAACGATTAATTGCTTGAGATGTGCAAGATTTGCTCTGCGTTTTTCAGGAGTTGGATGCACAAGATTTGTATAACCGGAAATACAGGAAATTGGCAGATTATAACAACGGAAGGTATCTCTTATCTTTTTGCACTTATCAGAAGTGATCTTGTCTGTTGCAAGATCTATGTCTTTAAAATTAACATCAAGCTGAACGGTATTAAAACCAATTTCACGGATCTTTTGCGCAGTTTCTTCCAGCGTATATGGAAAGTAGCCTGTAAAAATGCCAACCTGTATCATGGTAATTTATTTTATTAATAATATAAGATTAGAAAAGTAAAATTTCATGTCTAACTTTTAAAGCCTCACAAAAGGTTACTTATTGTTTATTATTTCATCAATGCTAATAGCCCTGTGTTCTTTGTAAGACTGGTAACACGCATCAACCAGCGCCATTGTTTTTAAATTGTCTTTTCCGCTTAGTTCAGGTTCTTTATTATCTTCAATAGCACAAATTAGTTGCGCCATAGGCCCTGCAAATGCATCAGGAAACCATACTTCATCCCAGCGTGGCTTAAGCCATTCGCCCGGATGTTGAATCGTTGTAAAGTCCATTGTGCTTGGTGTTGATGTTGGATAATATGGCCAGCCAATTGTACCTTTTGCAATGCCTTTAGTGCCTTCCACTCGCCAGTTAATATATATGTCACTTTCACTTCCTTCGCGGCATGGACCTGACCAGACATCATCCCATGCAGATGCACGCAAGCCATTATCATACTCTAAAATATACAACGATATACCATCTTCATGACTGAATTTTTTTACAGTACGCGGGTCTTGCGTAACGCTGCAATACACACGATCCGGATCACCAAATAAAAAACGAAAACTATCTAAATGATGAATACTCATAGTACGTAACGTTGCCCAGCCTAAACGTTCCTGCCAGTCCATCCAATGCGGAATGGCACGCATATCTATTGATGCAAAAACAGGTTTACCTAAAAGTTTTTGATCGATTAAAGATTTACATGCACGAATAGACTGATCGTAACGCATATTCTGGTTTGCGCTAAGAGTAATGCCGGCATTTTCGCATAACCAAACAATCTCTTTTGCTTCAGTATAATTTCTTCCCATCGGTTTTTGCGCAAGAATGCCTTTAATATGATCAGCATGTTTAACAGCTTCCTGAATTATCTCCAATACTTTATCCGGCGGAACAGCAATATCAATTACAGAGATTGAATCATCTTTCATCAGGTCTTTATAATTATTATATACTTTTTTTATATGATGACGTTCTGCAACAGCCTTACTGTTTTCAGGGTTTCGCGAAGCAATGGCAACCGGGTTAAAACCAACCTGCCGGTAAGCTACTAAATGACAATCAGCCATTATAAATCCGGAGCCAATGCAGCCAATAGTCATGTCTTTATTTTCCGGCAGGCGCGGCATATAATCTAATTCAAAACCGTTAGATTTCATCTATAAAATTATAAGAAAACTATTTTACTTTCAATGTGATTTCATTCTCCTTGCGCAGAAAATCTGTTTGTTCAGATAATGCTGTTGGCGATTCAAGCACAGCTTCATCAGGTACAACTTTTACAGGCGTTATACATGAAGTATTTTTTTCACGAAAAGGAATATTATAACTAAGATTATAAACAGAAATTAAAGACCATCTTGCTTTATCAGATGTATTCGCCTCAGACATGTGCAGAATATTGCTGTGAAAGAATAATGCGTCGCCCGCTTCTACGTCAACGTAAATTTTTTCAAACCTGTCAAGCGCCTGATCAACAAAAGGCATATCAGCGCCTTGCTGTTCACCGGCAAAACTATGTTCAAGCCTGCCCATTTTATGCGAGCCTTTTAGCACTTGTATACAGCCATTTTCTTTATTTGCTTTTGTAAGCGCAAGCATTACGCTTATCATCGCATCAGGAAAAAGAAAACCATTTTTATACCAGTAACCATAATCCTGGTGCCATTCCCAGGCACCACCAACCTTTGGTTCTTTCTGCATAAGTTTTGAATGAAAATGACATACTTCTGAATCTTTATAATCAGCCAAAGCTTTTACGGCATTCACCATTTTTTTACTACGCGTAAGCAAGCCAAACGTATCATCACCGGGTGTAAACCATAGCGTAAGTTTAGTTCGTTTGCCTGTCTGGTCATTTAAATCAAAAGCATTGCTGCTAAATACATCTTCACCTGTTGCAAGACTATACAATAAATCTACTTCTTCACTGTTTAAAAAGTTTTTTACAATCAGGTAACCGTCTTTATCGTACTGTGCTTTCTGTTGAGCTGATAAGTTTATATATGGCATAATAGAAGTTTAAATAATTCAACCGTGAAGGCTAAAGTAAAATATTATTGTTGATGTAATCGTCAATTTTTTAATTATTGTATTTATACTTTTGATGATTAACTGCCATCAGATGATTTTTAAATTTTTTTGTCCCCGATGGGGAAGTGAAGATATAAGTTGGGATAATTTTCTAACTAAAGTAAAAAGTGCCGGTTACTCAGGTATTGAATATGCAATCTCTAATGAAATTACAAAAACAGAATTAGAACAGATATGGGGAAAAGTTGAGGAACATGGTCTTGAAATTATTCCGCAACATTATGCAACCTATGAAGCTAACTTTTCAAAACACTTTGATTTATTTTCTGCATGGTTTGAAAAAATAAAACCTTTCAAAGCTTTAAAAATAGATTCACAAACAGGAAAAGATTTTTTCAGCTTTGATCAAAATAAGTCATTGATTGATGTGGCAGTTAATTATACAAAAAAAACGGGCGTTGATGTATACCATGAAACCCACCGTAATAAGTTTGCATTTGCTGCACATATCACTAAAGACTATCTTATTAAACTTCCTTATTTAAAGCTGACATTAGATATTTCACATTGGGTTAACGTTGCTGAATCATTCCTGGAAGATCAAAAAGAAGCGGTTGATTTAGCTATTGCTCGTACAGAACATATTCACGCAAGAGTCGGATATCCGGAAGGCCCGCAAGTATCAGATCCGCGTGCACCCGAATGGCAGGAAGCACTATGTCATCATCTTGCCTGGTGGGACAAAATTGTAAAGAAAAAATTAACTGAATCAACTAATTCTGAAATGACTATTACCCCTGAGTTTGGGCCTTATCCATATATGGTTCACTTGCCTTACACATCTAAACCAATATCCAATCAATGGGATGTAAATGTTTATATAATGAAGTTGCTAAAAGAAAGATACGAACCGTATTTTAATTAATAATCAAAGTATTAATACAATTAATGGAATGATACTGACTGTAAATCTGAATCCGGTATTATAATTTACCACTAATGTGGTGTATTGATATTTCCATAAAGCCAATAAGTATTGAACAAGCAACTATATCGTTTTTGAGGTTACTTCCAATTAGTTCCTGCGCTTTTATATTTACCGTTAACTATTGTATCATTTTGTATCATACTGCATCGTTGTTGCCTATAATTTGTTTTCTTAATTCTCTTTTTTACAAATAGAAATCAGTAACCGGATTAGTAAATGAAATTTGACGGAAAAGTAATCTGGTCAGACTAAATATTTGCGTTTAGTTTATAATTAATGAAGAAAAATTTTACTTAATTTCTCATAATCAATTTTGGTATTATGCCTTGGGTCTCTGGGGATTTTCTTTATAAAAATAATGTCATCCAGTTCATGATTATTTTCTTTAATCGTGTTTCTTACAAACTCTTTTTTTGATCTGTCTTTTAATTCTATCACCGCAGTAATCTTACTTTTAAGCAGGATGATTGTTCCATTTTCAACGTGATCCATACTCTGAAAATAATTTTCATAAGTAAAAGGTGATAAATATTTTCCTTGATTATTAATAATCGAAGTACATCTTCCTGTTAGATATAAAATTTCATTTTCATCAAGGCTGCCGCAATCTCCTGTTCGATGCCAGCATACATCGCCAATGAAAATTTTATTTCTTTTTAATGCATTCTCATTATTGAAATATTCGTTTAATACATGTTTCCCTTTTACAATTATCTCACCTGTTTCATTCGCAGACAATGTTATATTCAAAAGTTCGTTTTCAGAATTAATTACAAAGTTTTGATTTGTAATTTGTACAATCTTAATCTCAATACTGCTATCAATTTTTCCAACCTTTAAGCCTTTTTTGTGAATGTTTATTTGTTCATTTTTTAGTTCATCTACATCTATAAGGCTTATTGGCTCGGCCTCGGTTGAACCATAAATGATTTCAATTTTTGCCTTATTAAAAGCTTTAATAAACAGTTCTGCTTCTTTAGGAAAAACGGGTGCGCCACCAGTAAATATTTTGCGGATATTATCAATTGAAATATCATGATTTACTATATGTTTTGAAACTTGCTTTATAAAAAATGGAGAAGCAGTTATCCTGTTAACTGAATATGTTTTTAGCTGATTAATTATTTGTTCCGGTTGAAGAGATGTTGGTTTAGCGGACTTATAATTTGCAATTACTGAAGTTGAGCCTGTACCAAGATTTATTAAAAGTACAATAGGTAAAACAGGCATGTCAACATCATCTTGCTGTGGTTGGATTATTTTTATTAATGCTTCAAACTGATAATATAAAAATTCATGTGTACGTTTAGCTGCTTTTGGAGTTCCTGTACTTCCTGTTGTAAAAGTTATTAATGCTGTATCTTTTTTATTTGTTGAAGGCAAAGATTTATTTGAATGAGCAGCAGTATAATTAACGCCAAGCCTAATAGGAATTTTTCTAAGCTCCGGTAAAAAGTTTGATAGCAATCTTATCTTAAAAATTCCAATCATTGCTTTGCATTGTACAACTTTACAACACTCCTGCATTCTTTTGCTACTAACCCATTCATCAATAAAAACTGCGGTTGCACCAATTTTAAATAAAGCAAGAACGATGCGGTATAGATTTATGCTCATCGGAACTAAAACAAAAACCCTATCACCTTTCTCTATTCCTTTTGCAATAAAATAATAAGACGTTTCCGTAACCTGCATTTCTAATTCACCGAAGGAAATTGTTTTGTTCTCAAAAATGATAGCGGCTTTATTTGGATTTTTTTTTGCAGCTTCAGCAAACAAATCAACGATGTTAAATGCGTCATTCATTCTCAGTAATCGTTTTAATGTTTACCATGTTCCGGGTTAAGATATTTTCAATTTTATAAGCAACAAAATACATTTCAATTTTTTCAATTAAGGTTGAATTTCCATCTTTAAAAAATACAGTAAACGTTAACCTGCATCTGTTTGCGCTTAAGTTGTCGTACAATTGTTCTGTTACCAAATTGTGTGCTGTAACAGGGAAAATTAACGAGGTTGAAAATTATAAGTTGCCTTTTTTTATCAGGAATATTTACGGTAATTAATTCATCCCATTGCATACCTGTTTCATTCTGTTTACAAAAACACCTTCTTATACTACCGGGCTTTCCATCAGGAAATTTATCAGCATTTAAAGTAGTTATATGATTTACAAACACAGACCAGCGCGATGCATTTTTAGAATTTCCAAGAAAAAATTAAAAACCTTATAAACAGGTGCATTTATAGTTACAGAATGTTTTATAAGCTTATAAAAAATTTCTTATCACTCCTATAAGGACTGAATAAAATAATCAATACAAAAAATAACGCCAGGACTGAAATAATTATGGATAACCATTTTTTCATTTAGATTTCTTTTCCGTATAAAACATAATTTTTATAAACTTCTCCATAAAAATTTTTTGAAATAGTTATAGAAGTTCCTTCTTCATTCATAAATGCATGAACTATAGATGTATAATTTTTTTTAACTGCCTGCCTGTAAATCATGTTGCCGATAACATGCCCAAGCCCTTTCCATTTTTTATCAGGATGACGGGCAATTGTTTTTATAATTAAAGACTTTTGTTTCGTGCTTAACAAATCGTTCAAACAAAAAAAATAACCTATAAGATTTTCTTTTTCATCTTCAGCAAGAATTACAAAATCAGGATCAATAATGTTCTTTGCTTCTGAATACTTTTTTATAAATTTTTCTTTGGATAATGGCGTGTAAAGAAAATTGTTTTTAAAAGCAATGGCATTAAACTCGTAAAGCTTTTCTAATTCATGATAGTATTGCTTTAACTCTATATTTCTGAATGTAACACCTGAATTTGTGAACTGGTTTTCCAACATAGCAACATTAGGTTCATTATAATTTAAACTGATATCAATACTTGAAAAATATTTTGCAATGATTTTAAATCCGGCATTGAAAAATTGTTGATTATAATATAAATGATGATAAGGCTCAAGAAAGAAATTTGAATGATTATGATTAACACTGAAACGGTAATTATTCCATGTGCTTCCATTCATTGGTCCGATTAAAAAATTTGCATCGCTTTTTTTTACATCTGAAAAAATATAAGAGAAAAATTCGGATGAAATATTTTCATTGTCTATTGATTCATAATTTCCAATACACAATGCTTTTTTATTTTCATAAAAGAGATATGGATTATTATAAACCGCAGCACGTTTGCAAACCTCATCATTTTGAATTAAAACATAACATGACAGTAAAATTTCTTCATCAATAATTTCTTCAGGATTTAAGCGAGTTATATCAGCAGAATAAATTTCTTTAGGGAAATCTTTAAATAAATGAAAATCAGCATTGCCTGGTTTTGTTTTAATTATTTCACTCATCTGCATAAAGTTAAAACGAGAATTACACTTGCAGGAATAGTAATGTTATCAGTTCCCTTTGTGCTGAGCGCTTCAACAACAGTGCTTATCAATGCAATTAAAAATACCAAAGGCAAAATGATAATTAGATTCCTAGATGAAAAAAAATTAAATAAAACGAATGATACAATTACTGATGATATAAAAAAAGAAATAGAGCCGCTTAAAGATTTTTTTCCTTTACCAATATAAAAAATTCCATAAGAAAAACGTGAACCAATGATTGCTGCAACAGGATCACAAATTGCAAGTATAAGAACCGGCAGATAAAAAAAAATAAGTTCTTTATTGAAGTAATAATAAACCACGTAACAACAATATACAGCAACCGGATAGAGGATGCTGCCATAAGAAAAACGGTCTATTGAATGTATTGATTTGAGTAAGTTGAATTTTTTGCTTACGGTTAAAATAATCGCAAACGTGGCGCAAAGAATTAAAACCTGCCAATGGTTACCTAACAGTAAAGGAAAAAGTAATGTTAGGACTCCGGTTCCAATGTGTACTATTTTCCTGGTGATATCAACGTTCACTTTAAACTTATAATAAAGTACCTGCGCAACTGCAAAAAGCAGCAGAAATAACATCGACAGTATAGTCATGTTTAATATCGCCTTGTTCATTTTAAACTATCAATTATAAATTGATTATAGAAAAAACCTTTATCTTTTTCAGTTAACTTAATTGAAACATCTTCTTCATAATTTACCTTACCTGGTAATATTGCTGATATCCTTCTGCGCACCATAAGATTCCAGTAAGCAAGTTTACCTTCTTTCGTCATTCCATTTATTAATGCATGTGAAGTAGTTTCAAAAACATGCTCATTCATGTATTCAAATATGTTTGACAAATTCATGTAATTAAACTTACCAAAAGAAGTGATGGCATCTTCAGCGTATCCTTCATGCAATTGCAGGTTATTAATATTTGATTGTATGATATCATAATTTTCTTTGCGCATATAATGTGGATACAGGTTTCCAAAATTTCTTGTCAAATTAAAGTGAAGTATAAAATTATGCTGTGCTTCTGCAGATTGCAAATGCCTGCCTGCTTTATTATAAATATTATCGCCAACTGAAATTTCCACTTCTTTCAAAAACGCAGGATCACGCCCAAACTTGCCCATTATATACCTGCTGAAAAATATTTTAAACAAAGTTTTCCATCGCCAGGTATTCCATTTTTTATTGTAAAAAACTTCCTGTTCTTTTTCAGGTTTTATTTTAAATAATTCCTGTACCGTTTTGTTTGAATGAATACAAGGCAATATTTTATGACTGAATAAAATAAAATATCTTTCAAACTTTCCTGCGTAGATAATGCCGCTTTCTATACAATTGATATTTGCTTCCCAGTATTTTTTTGCTTCATTACTTAATTCATTTTTAAGTTTATTAAAAACGTTTGTTCTGTTTGATGATGGTTTAAAACCTAAAAAATTTAATGCTTCTTCATGCACTAATCTTTTTATGCAAATTTTTTTTAGCTCGATTAAGTACAATTGAATTTTATTGATATCAACCGCAATAACCATTTCTGGATTTGCAACAAGCAAAGAAAAACTGTTATCACCTGCAGAACCTATCGAAAGAATTTTGCTTCCTTTAATTGGCGATAATCCTTCAAGAAGAATATCAGCATCTTCCCAACAATTGGCATAGCGAATGATTTGAAAATTTACTTTTTCAATTAATTTATCATTCATGCTTTTTTATAATTTTTATTTCGCCGGTACTGCCATCCATTTCAATTTCATCACCTGTTGCAAGTGTTTGCAATAAGCCTGTAACGCTTACTATACAAGGCTTTCCCATTTCACGCGACACAATTGCAGAATGACTTAAAACACTGCCACGCTCTACAATTATGCCTGAAGCGCCGGGAAAAATTGTTATCCATCCGGGGTCTGTGCTTGTTGTTACAAGTATGTCTCCATCTAATGAAGAAATTTCATCAGGATTTAAAACCACTCTTACTTTTGCTCTCGCTTTTCCGGGGCAGCAGCCAATTCCTTTTAATACACCTTCTATCTTTTCTATTTTATTTCTATCAAAAAAATCATTTGCATGATATACCGTTCCATAAGTTGCAA
>CAHJWK010000060.1 GCA_903642275.1 Chitinophagaceae bacterium | reverse complement strand
ATGGTAAAATTTTATTTGCTATTAAAGAAAAAGAACAATCCGGAAAAGATACACCAGGTGGTTTCTCGATAATCTTACGCATCACGGCATTAATAATTTTATTCGCATTCATCAGCAATATTGCAGCATATATAGTGCGTATAAAAAGTTTTATCAGCGGCTTTGCCTTTCTTGTTCTGTCTTTTATTTTATTGCGAACTGTAGTATATGTTTTTCCTTTCCCTTTTGATTATCATCCGTTAAAAATATTCAGCAGCTCTGTTTATTATGGCGGCTTTATAAATAATTCTTTAGGTAATCTTTTACTTAACTCAGTGCTGTTGTTATGGATGATAATTTTTTTCAGAAGGTTTTACAGGGATGATTCTTTACAATTAAAAAAGTTTCAGCCGCTAATAACCGCCTTTAAATATTCCGTATTCATTTTTATACCTGCATTAACATTTTATACTGCTGATATTATCAGCAGCCTTGTTACCAATTCTGCAATAAGTTTTAATGCAGCAGATTTTTTTTCATTGAGTCTTTTTTCATTTGCAGGATTTATAATTATCTGTATCATATTATATGCCTGGCTGTATTTAACAGGCATATTGTTTCAGCTTACATTATCATTACCTGTAAAAGGTTTTTGGCGTATAATCTTATTTCTAAGCTGTTGCTTTTTATTAATAAGTCTGCAGATATTCCAGGTACAAGCAGTAATTCTTTTATTCACCAGTGCATTTTTATTGTTTGTGATATTGTTTATAAAAACCCGGAATAACCCATCTTTTTCTTCATTGGTAAGCTCTTCATTTTTTATAATATGGGCATTGATTGTTACAGCTGCTGCATCTACCCTAATTATTTATCAGAATAATATTTCAGAAAAAAGAACACGTATAAAACTTGCTGAGGCCATGCAGGGAGAGCAGGATTCTGCCGGCACTTATATATTAAAGATGGCGTTATCAGATTTGACGGACAATTTTATACAAGACAATTTTTACAGGTTTCAATCGACTGAATCAAACAAATTTTTGAAAGACAGTTTAATAAGGCGTTTTAATGCAGCGTCATCAAACAAATATGTAACAGAGATTTATTCGTTTAACAATTCAAATCATGCTTTATACAACATTGATTCATCAAATTATGATGTTATAAATTCTGTAGTTGAAAATAAAAGCACACCAACAGACATACAGAATTTATATTATTATAAAACCAGCGGCGGTAGTTATAATTACATTTATAAAAAACAGCTTTACCAATATGATACTTACACAGGCAGCATGTTTGTTTTAATGAAGGCAGGGTTACTAAAAAACGATGTGCTTGTTCCACAATTATTTAAGCAGGTTAATAATTTTTCTTGGCAAACAGGTACTGGTTATGTTACCGGTGTATATGAAAACCGCAAACTGGTCTCGGCATTTACCGGTTTTAATTTTGCAGATACCGTTCAGGAAAATCAATTACCGCAAACAAAATATTATTATATCGATTCGCTTGGCTACAACCAGCTTTGGTATAAAGTAAATAATGATAAGCTTATTATCATCGCCCAAAAAAATAACTGGCTTTTTAATTTTATCACGTTGTTCGCTTATTTGTTTGTGATGTTTATAATGCTTGCGTTCATAGTGCATGAAAGCAGGCGCGTGCTGGAAGAACCTGTGCAAAAATTTACGATACGCAATCTTTTGCGTTTTAATATACGCACGCAAATTCAAACAACTGTTATAGGTGTAAGCATTTTGTCATTCGTAATTATTGGTATTTCAACAATTTCATTTTTTATTCACAGGTTTAATAAAAATACAACGGCGCAGTTAATTAATACTGCACAGATTATTGCAAATGAAACGAAGCAGGTTTTGCTTAACAATAGTGCTACTCTTGACAATAATTCATCCATCTATAATAATGAACCTGACATTGAAAAAAAAATTACTGATATTTCAGTGCAACATAATACCGATATAAATTTCTATGTGAAAGATGGCGGCTTATTAGTATCATCTCAGCCATATATTTACAACAAGCAAATAATCAGCAACAAGATGAATCCTGATGCATTTTATGAAATGCATTATAACCACAGCACAAGATTTGTACATACCGAAACTATTGGAAGCTTTGCTTATCAAAGTATTTACATCCCCGTTAAAAATGGTAATGATGAAACAGTTGCATATCTTAATATTCCATCACTAAGTTCGCATAATGAATTGCAGGAAGAAATTTCAGACTTTCTTGTTACTGTAATAATTTTAAATGCACTCATTTTTATTTTTGCAGGTGCTATTGCCGTGACACTTACAGGACGCATTACATCTTCATTGGAACTCATCGGTAATAAAATGAAAGAAATAAATATTGGCAGCGTAAACCAGGAAATTATCTGGAAGCAAAACGATGAAATAGGATTGCTGGTTAATGAATATAATAAGATGGTTAAAAAGCTTGATGAAAGTACGTCTGCATTGGTACGCAGTGAACGTAAGGGAGCATGGCAACAGATGGCAAGACAGGTGGCACATGAAATAAAGAACCCGTTAACACCGATGAAGTTAAGCATACAATACCTGCAACGCGCTATGGATACCAATGCAGACAATGCCGTTGAACTTTCAAAAAAGCTTGCCTCGTCGCTGATAGAACAAATTGATCAGCTTGCTAAAATAGCAGGTGACTTTTCACAGTTTGCCAATATTGATTATACAAATCCTGAAGTGTTTGATCTGGGTGAGGTGATACAAAATCTCGTAAATATGTACAACACCATTTCACACATCAAAATAACATTTACACGCAATGGAAATGGTATAAAAATTTTTTGTGATAAAGCACAGATGCATCGCTTATTTACAAACCTTATTAAAAATGCAATTGAAGCTTCAAGTGACAGGGATGAAATTATTATTCAGATAAACCAGTTAACCGAAAATAAAAATCTGATTGTTTCTTTTTGTGATAACGGGCATGGCATACCGCAAAGTTTACAGCAAAAAATATTTGACCCAAACTTTACCACTAAAACATCAGGCACTGGTTTAGGTCTCGCAATTTGCAAGGCAATCGTTGAAAAAGCGCAGGGCAGAATCTGGTTTACTACACACAATGAAGGCACCACCTTTTTTATAGAATTACCTGTTGCTGATAAAGAGCTTGCTTAAATGAAGTGTTTATGTCATCATTAGCACACTCAGTTTACTTTATTAAATTGTTACAGTATGATTAATTCTTTGGATGATTTTCAACGTGTGTTTTTTATTGGTATTGCCGGTACAGGCATGAGTGCACTTGCACAATATTTAAAAGGCATTGGTAAAGAAGTAAGCGGAAGCGACCGTTATTTTATAGCTGGCAAATCAAACGAAATAAAAAATAAATTAGAAGCTGAAGATATAAAGTGCTTTGAACAAAATGGTGAAGGTATCAACGCATCAACACAACTTTTTGTGGTTTCAACTGCGATAGAAAATACGTTGTATGAAGTTCAAAAAGCAAAGCAGTTACATATTCCAATCATTAAGCGCAGTGAGTTGCTTGCGTTAATTGCACAAAGCAAAAAAACAATTGCGGTTGGCGGCACATCGGGCAAAAGCACAACGGTTGCCATGTTGTTTGATATACTTGATTACGCGGGTTTGCAACCGGGAATTATAAGCGGTGCAGGGCTAACAAGATTAATCAAACAAAATAAAATTGGTAATGCACAGGTCGGAAAAGGAGAGTGGCTGATTATTGAAGCGGATGAAAGCGACGGTAGTATTGTACAGTATAAATCAGAGATAGGTATATTACTGAATGTGGATAAAGACCATAAAGATTTACATGAGCTGATGTTGCTGTTTAAGCAGTTTAAAAATAACAGCAACGCTTTTATTGTTAATCAAAACAACAAGCATGCAGCAACACTTTCGCAAAATATTCAAGATGATTTTTCATCAGATGAAAACAGTTTGGCTGGTTTTGTAATGAAAGACTTTATGCAGCAAGGCTTTGAAATTTCTTTCAATATCAAACAAACAAAGTTTAAAATAAACACACTTGGCAAGCACAATGCTGAAAATGCAATGGCAGCCATTGCAGCAGCAAATTATATCAGTATTGATTTAAATATTTGTAGTAAAGCATTAGAAAATTATGAAGGTATATATCGTCGTCATCAAATAATTGGTAACAGGAATGGCCTGATATTGATTGATGATTATGCTCATAACCCGGCAAAATGTGCAGCCAGTATTAAAGCCTGCCAGCCGGTTGCTAAAAAATTAATTGCCTGGTTTCAGCCACATGGTTATGGCCCAACTAAATTTTTACACCATGATTTTGTAACAGAGATTGCAGCGGCTCTAAGACCACAGGATGAAATATGGATGAGTGAAATTTTTTATGGTGGCGGCACTGCCGTAAAAGATATTTCAGCCAATGATTTGATTAAGGATTTAAAAGCCCTGAACAAAAACGCATTTTTTATTGAACAAAGAAATGATCTTATAAAAGCAGTTAAAAAACATATCATTGAAGATTGTGTAATCTTATTAATGGGCGCAAGGGATCCAAGCCTTGAAGCGTTTGCAAAATTTGTATGGAACAGGCTGGATTGTTCATTTAACGGAACAGTTTTCGATTAACAATTAACCTTTATTATAACTGCCTGGACTTACCTTTGCAAACTTCAAAATGAAGGCACGAACGTTTAAAAAAGATAAAGTAAACATTATTACGCTTGGCTGCAGCAAGAACCTTGTTGACAGTGAGGTTTTAAGCGGGCAGTTGCAGGCAAATAAAATTGATGTGGTGCATGAAAACAACAAACTCAATCATAACATTGTTGTTGTAAACACATGCGGCTTTATTGATAAAGCAAAAGAAGAGAGCATTAACACTATCATTGAACAGGTTGCTCTTAAGAAGCGTGGCAGGCTTGATAAAGTATATGTTACAGGTTGCTTAAGCGAACGTTACCGCAATGACCTGGCAACTGAAATTCCTGAAGTGGATGCATGGTTTGGAACACTGGAATTGCCGTTTATTTTAAATGCTTTCAATGCAGATTATAAAAAAGAATTGCTTGGCGAAAGATTGTTAAGCACTCCAACACATTATGCATATTTAAAAATCAGTGAAGGCTGTAACCGCACCTGTGCATTTTGCGCTATTCCGCTCATGCGCGGCAAACATGTAAGCAGAACCATTGAAGATATTGTTACAGAAGCTAAAATATTGGTAAGGCGTGGCGTGAAAGAAATTATGCTGATAGCTCAGGAACTTACTTATTATGGTTTAGATATTTATAAGCAGCGCATGTTGACTGATCTCTTAAAATATTTAAGTGATGTGGAAGGTCTTGAATGGATTCGTTTGCATTATGCGTATCCAAATAAGTTTCCGTTTGAAGTGCTGGATGTAATGCGTGAACGCGATAACATCTGTAATTATCTTGACATGCCTTTACAACATGCAAGTAATAATATGCTACAAGCCATGTGCAGACAAAGTAGTAGAACAGAAATTGAAAACACACTCAACATTATTCGTAATAAAATACCGGGCATTTGTTTACGCACAACTTTGATAACCGGTTTTCCCGGTGAGACACAAGATGATGTTGAAGAGTTGAAACAATTTTTACAGCAAGAACGATTTGACAGGGTTGGTGTATTTACTTATAGTCATGAAGAAGGTACAAGTGGTTATGATTTGATTGATGATGTTCCTGCAAAAGAGAAGCAAAAAAGAGCAGAAGAAATTATGGAAGTACAGCAGGAAATAAGCTATGAAAAAAACATAGAAAAAATTGGAAAAACATTTAAAGTCATTATTGATAAAAAAGAAGCTGATCGTTACTTAGGAAGAACTGAATTTGACAGTGTTGAAGTTGACAATGAAGTGATTATTCAAGGCGAAAAATCTTTGACTATTGGTGAATATGTAAACGTAAAAATTACCAGTGCTTTTGATTATGATCTTGAAGGCGAAGTGGTAGCTTAATTATCACTTAATAAAACTTATTGCTTCATGCACTAATTTGCAGAGTGATGGAAACACATTGTAGTTACATTCCCTACCAGCAGACAGGGTATTTTTCAAAGCTTGTTATAGATTATCTCAATAACAAAGAACAGCTTAAAATTTTTTATAATCATCCGCCCACTATCGATGGCTTAAAAGATTCCATCAACCAAAGAAAAAATTTTAAACACCGGCATATTTTAGTTGAACAATTACAGAAACAATATAAAGGTTTAAATATTTCTGATAAGACTTCAGCCAGTATTCAGCTGTTGCTTCAGGAAAATACATTTACAATCACAACAGCGCATCAACCAAATATTTTTACAGGACCGTTGTATGTTATATATAAAATTTTCCATGCCATAAAACTTGCAGAAGAATTAAATCATCAACTAAAAAATTTTTCATTCGTGCCGGTTTATTACATGGGTAGTGAGGATGCAGATCTTGATGAACTGAACAACATCACTATCAATCAAAGAAAATATGTTTGGCAAACAAAGCAAACCGGTGCAGTTGGCAGAATGAAGGTTGATAAACCTTTGCTGCAATTAGTAAATGAAATTGAAGGCCAGCTAAGTGTTTTGCCTTATGGAAGCGAGATGCTTACCCTTTTCAGGGATGCTTATAATGATAGCAATACAATTCAGCAAGCTACATTGCTGCTATTAAACAAACTATTTGGTGATTATGGTTTGGTGGTTTTAATACCTGATAATGCAGCATTAAAAAAATTGTTTCAACCAGTAATTGAAAAAGAATTAAAAGAACAGTTTTCATATAAAACAGTTACTGAAACTGCAAAGCAATTAAGCAGCAATTATAAGTTGCAGGCAAACGGTAGAGCAATAAATTTATTTTATTTGATTGATGATAAACGTGAAAGGATAGAAATACAAAATACAAAATACCAAGTACGAAGTTTAAATAAGGAATGGAGTTTGAATGAAATATTACTAGAGCTTGATGAACATCCTGAACGCTTTAGTCCAAATGTAATTTTACGAGGCATTTACCAGGAAACCATCTTGCCAAATATTGCATTTATAGGTGGCGGTGGCGAGTTAGCTTACTGGCTTGAATTAAAGCAGGTTTTTAATGAAGCAAATATTCCTTATCCTGTTTTGCTGCTAAGAAACTCTTTTTTGTTGGTTGATGAAAAGCAATATCAAACTATAAAAAAAATAAACCTGAAGGTAGAAGACTTTTTTAAAGATGAACATGCTTTGATGAAAATGATTGTTGATAAAAATTCTCTTAACAGTTATGCATTGAACGGTGAATTTAAAAAGTTTGAAGAGTTATATACTGTGTTAGAAAACCGTTCCACGAATATTGATGTTACATTAACCAACCACATAGAAACACTAAAAATAAAAGCGCTTAAAAAATTGGTTGAGCTTGAGAAAAAATTATTGCGTGCGGAAAAAAGAAAGTACAGTGAGCAACAGCAACATATTAAAGGATTGAAATCATTGTTGTTTCCAAACAATAGTCTGCAGGAAAGAACAGAAAATATTTCCGGGTTTTATAGTTTATATGGAAGACAAATCCTTGATATTATTTACAACAACTCTAAAGGCTTACTTCAACAGTTTGGTATTATAAATCTGATATAAAGAACATTAACTTATACCATTTGCTACTGTTTCTTTTGAAATTTTATTTATTAATCCCTGCAAAACTTTGCCCGGGCCAACTTCAGTAAAACGTGTTGCACCATCATTAATCATTGCTTGCACAGATTGCGTCCATCTTACTGCGGCAGTTAATTGTGCAACAAGATTTTTTTTAATTTCTGATGGATTCGTAACTGGTTTTGCAACAGCATTCTGATACACCGGGCAACTTGCTGTATTAAATGTGATTGATTCAATTGCTCCTGCTAGTTCTTCTTTTGCCGGCATCATTAAAGGTGAATGAAATGCGCCGCCTACAGGTAAGGCTAATGCACGTTTTGCACCTGCTTCTTTCATTTTAATACAGGCTATGTCAATGCCTTTAATTGATCCACTTATCACTAACTGCCCGGGACAATTATAGTTTGCAGGCACAACAACTTCACCAGTTTCATTTTCAACATCAGCGCAAACATCTTCCACTTTTTCATCATTCAAACCAAGTACCGCAGCCATAATAGAAGGATTTATTTCACAGGCATGCTGCATAGCTTTTGCGCGAGTGCTTACAAGCTTTAAAGCATCTTCAAAACTTAAAACATTGTTTGCAACAAGTGCAGAAAATTCGCCTAGTGAATGCCCCGCAACCATGTCGGGCAGCTCATTAACAAGTATCTTAAATGCAATTACGGAATGCACAAAAACCGCAGGTTGTGTAACTCTTGTTTGCTTCAACTCTTCATCGGTACCGGTAAACATAATCTCACTTAACTTAAAATCAAGAATGGCATCTGCCTGCTCAAAAAGTTTTTTTGCATCAGCATTATTATCATACAAAATTCTTCCCATACCACTGAATTGTGAACCTTGACCGGGAAATACATAAGCATGATTATTCATAGAGCAATTTGTTCAAAAATAATAGTTTAGTGTGAACATCAATAAAAAACCCGCTTGTTGTAAGCGGGTTTAACTGTGTAATAAAAATTTTAATCAGCAATAATTATTTTATTAGTATAAATATTTTCGCCCTTGCTGTTTGTTATTTTAAGAAGGTAAGCACCGCTTGTAGCAGAGGATGGCAATATTATATGCTGCGATTGAGAACCTTTAATATTTAATTCATTTTGAAGAATTGCTTTGCCTTCTGCCTGGCGAACCTGTATCATATATTTTCCATTTGTGAAATTGTTAAACTGTACAATGAAGTTATGTGATGTAACAGGATTAGGATAAATACTTACAGATGATTTGTTGTCAGCAATCTTTGGTGATACAGTAACTGCTTCTTTTCTGCCAAAAGCAAGATTTTCATTTGCAAAATCAGAAACATTATAAACCTGCTTTGAAGAATTATTTACAACTGTTGCCTGTAAGGTTATTAAATCAACACGATAGTAAGTTGCTGTATTGGTAGAGCTTGCCACAATTACTTTTGCATCATCTTCAACCATAGCTGCGTTGATTGTATAATCAGCTGGTATGTTTTGAATATCGCCGAGATAAGTTGCCACTTTGGTGGAAGGATTAATTTTAAATACACCACGTTGCATAGCGAATAAATACAAAGCACCGTTTGCATCAGCAATTAAATCGCCACCCCAGCTTTTAAATTGCACGTTAACGGAATGTTCGCCATTAGTTTTAGCATCAATCAAATTACCTAAGTCTACAATCTTGTTTTGCTTTTGTGTAGAAAACTGAATGAAATGTTGATTATCGTTTGTAAGTGCATAACCAAAACCATTTGCACTAAAGCACATGCGTGTTACAACAGACGCTTCACCCGGTTGATTTGTAAAATTTTTTAAAAGTTGCGTTGTTACAGCATAAGATTTTGGTTTATCGCTGCTCAGATCAAGATAACGCAGTTGGTTGCCAAGCATTGGTGTATAATACAACCTGTTGTTAAGGGCATCATACGCAATGGCTGCAACCATTCTTTGATTTATACAACTACATGTCTGCGGCTTTACAGTTTGGTCAGCATCTTTAGTGCTGCTTAACACAGGGCTTTTTGTAAGTGCATCATAAACTACTTCATTTGTTTCTGCCGGAACGTATAAAGTTTTGGGTTCGCTTAAGCCTTCAGCATCAAACTGGCGAAATGCAATCCAGTTTACACTTCCATACTGTTCACCGGTAACAGCAAAATATTTTTTTGATTGACAAAAAGCAGTAGCAGCGGTTAAAATAGCAAGTACGAATGCGGGTAAAATTTTTTTCATAGATAAAATTTAAATCATCAAATTAATAATTGTCAAAAGTAGTCAATTAAGTTTTACGAATTTGATCTGCAGCTTTTTTTACACTACCTGTTTGCACTAATATATTCTTTGCGGTTGTGTAGTCATTCAATCCGGCTTTTTCCATCAGCATTTTTATACCACGGTCAAGCAGTTTTTCATTATTCAACTGCATATTCACCATACGGTTATCCTCAACCTTCCCAAACAAAATCATCACAGTAGTTGAAATCATATTAAGCACCATTTTTTGTGCAGTGCCGCTTTTCATTCTTGTGCTGCCTGTAATAAATTCTGCACCGGCAATAACTTCAACAGCATAATTTGCCACTATCGCCAGCGGCGTGTTTTTATTACAGGTAATGCAACCTGTTGATATATTATTTTCATTACATTTTTTTAACGCACCAATTACATATGGCGTGGTACCGCTTGCTGCAATACCAATAACAAAATCATTTGCTGAGACACTATGTGCCTGCAAATCAAGCCAGGCCTGCTTTGTATCATCTTCTGCAAATTCTATTGATGTTGTAACTGCCGGCAAACCACCGGCAATAATACCCTGCACAAGATTAAATGGCACACCATAAGTGGGCGGACATTCACTTGCATCTAATATACCGAGCCTGCCGCTGGTACCAGCACCAATATAAAATAATTTTCCGCCTGCAAGCATGCGATCGGCAATAGCATGAATAAGTTTTTCAATTTGGGGCAACGCTTTTTCAACTGCAACTGCAACTTTTTTATCTTCCGCATTTATATGTGTTATAATTTCCTGTACAGTCATTTTTTCGATATCCCTGTAATAAGACGGTTGCTCAGTATCTAAAATAAATGAAGACATGTATAAAATATTTCAGCTCAAAATTAACTTATAAAAATTTTGATTTGCTAGATAAAACCGAGATACAGATATTGTACTTTCTATAGTAACATTGCAACTGAAATTATGATGCTTCAAAAAACATTCAGCGTGTATTGTAATGATTTTGCAAACCAGCATTTATTTATTGAATTGGGTTACCATCACCTTGCATGCTGGTCTAAAAAAAGTGATGAAAATAAGTTCAGTGCATTTGAATTTTTTCAATGCGATAATTACGATGCATCCACTTTTGACCGCCTGATTAATGAAGCAAAATTGTATTCAAAACTTTTAACGCTTGATGTGCTTGATACAAGTTTTATCTGGAATACAATTGAAAATTTAAGTATTCCAACAGTTTTTGCTGGCGATAATTTTTTTCAGGATAATTTCTATTTAATTACTGGCTCGCCTGATAACAGCAAACTTTATCAATCGCAGTTTGATGATGTATCGGTTATAACAAAAGTTGATTTGTATTTAAATAATGCAGCACAAAAAATTTTTCCTTCAGCATCTTTTTATAGTGGATTCAAATTAAATAAACCGACAGAGCAAACGTCAGCTAATCTATTCTTTTATCCGAATTGTTTTTTTATAGCTCTTTACAAAAATGAAAAATTGTTATTCGCAAAGTCAAAATTATATACAGACCCAACGGATGTTTTATATTTTATACTTAACATTATTCATCAATATAATCTTGAAAAAAACATCCCGGTTATTGCCGGTGGTTTAATTGATACACATTCAAAATTATTTGAAATGCTTTATCAATACCTGGAAGGCTTTAATGTAAAAAGTGTGAATGAATCAATGTTTGCATCAGATGAATTCAAAGAATATCCTTCTCATTATTTTTTGCCTTACATCAATTACCTGGCGTGAGAATTATTTCAGGAATATACGGCGGCAGAAAAATTAATCCACCGGTGAAAATGCCTTACACTAGGCCAACAACAGATATTGCGAAAGAAGGCTTGTTCAATATTTTACAATCACGAATAGATTTTGAAGGTATTAAAACACTTGATTTATTTAGTGGCACTGGAAGCATAAGCTATGAACTTGCCTCAAGAGGTGCAACAAGCTTAACGGTTGTTGAAAAAGATACTTTAATGGTTGCATTTATAAAAAAAAATATTGCAGAGCTTAAAATTGAAAACGCAAGCGTAATTAAGATGGATGTATTTTCTTTTATTGAAAATGCCGATGAGCAATACGATTTCATATTTGCCGGGCCGCCTTACGCTTTAAATACAATTAATGAATTACCAGAAATTATCATTAAAAAAAGTATGATTGCAAAAGACGGATATTTTGTGCTGGAACATACACCACGCAATGATTACGAAAAATATAAAGGCTTTAATTTTAAAAGAAATTATGGAACTACTATCTTCTCTTTTTTTGTTGGTACTAATTAATTACAAGCCGACTTATTAACTATTCAAATTATTTAAATGAACACCATATTTGTTACAGGTATTGGAACTGATGTTGGTAAAACAGTTGCAGCAGCAATTTTATGCGAGGCTTTGGAAGCAGATTACTGGAAACCTGTGCAGACAGGCTTTGATAAAGGAACAGATAGTATTTTACTAAAATCTTTTATTACAAATAGTAAAACAGTTATACATCCTGAAACATATAAATTACAACTGGCAGCATCGCCACATATCGCAGCAAGAAAAGAAGAAATAAAAATTGATCTCGATAAAATTTATGAAGATTATGAGAAGATAGTTAAGGGGCAGCAATCAACTGTCAAAGTTCAACGTTCAACTGCCAACTTAATCATCGAAGGCGCCGGTGGTTTAATGGTGCCTTTAAATGAAAATGAATTTGTAACAGATCTTATTAAAAAGTTTAATGCAAAGGTTATTCTTGTGAGTAAAAATTATCTCGGCAGCATTAATCATTCGTTGCTTACTGCAACTGTTTGTAAAGATAATAAACTGGATGTTTTAGGCTGGATGTTTAATGAAGATTATATGAATTATGAAGAAGAAATTGAAGAATGGAGTGGTTACTCAAAAATCGCGACAGTGCCAACCTGTGAACATGTAAGTGCGTTCTTTATACAGCAACAGGCTCTACTTATAAAACATGAGCTGCAATCTTTTTTGCAATAATTGTTTAAGGTTTTGATTATAATAAATTTACAGTTCAATTATAATGAATTTTAATTCCATTTTTCTGCGCTCATTCAGAATTTTATTATTCCCTTTTTCATTGCTATATGGCTTAATAATTATCATCAGGAATTTTTTGTATAACAAAAAAATTTTTCATTGTGCAACCTTTAATTTGCCTGTAATCTGTGTTGGGAATTTGGTAATGGGCGGCACGGGCAAATCCCCGATGGTAGAATATTTAATCCAGTTATTACAAAATAAATTTTTTGTTGCAACCATCAGCCGTGGTTATAAGCGCAAGACAAAAGGTTATGCGTTGGCAAATGAATTTACAACTGCTTTGGAAATAGGTGACGAGCCAATGCAGTTTCATACAAAGTTTCCGCAGATAACAGTGGCAGTTGGTGAAGAACGCATTGTAGCTATACCTCAGTTGTTACATGATAAACCAGAAACACAGGTAATAATTTTAGATGATGCATTTCAGCATCGCGCTATTAAAGCCGGCTTAAATATTTTGCTTACTGAATGCAATAACCTGTTTACACAGGATTTCTTTTTGCCAACAGGGGATTTGAGAGACCAGAAAAATTCTGCAAGGCGTGCAGATATTATCGTTGTAACAAAGTGTCCCTTTCGATTAGCTGCTGATGAAAAAAACAAAATGATTAACCAGTTAGAAAAATATAAAACCAGGCATATTTTTTTTACTGCAAGTGAGTATGGCAATCTGTATCATATCACTGAAAAAAATAAAAACAATATTTCTCCGGGTGATGAAATATTATTGGTGCATGGAATTGCAAATGCACAGTCATTGAAAAATTTTATTTCTGAAAAAGCGGCTGCTTATGAAGAAATAAGTTACGGAGATCATCATATATTTTCAATTGACGATTTAAAAGACATCCACAAAAGATTTGAAAAAATAAAAGCTATAAATAAATATATCGTTACAACTGAAAAAGATGCTGTACGTTTTATTAAATTTAAAGAACAATTAAAAGATTTGCCCTTATATGTATTGCCTGTTAAGCACACGTTCTTATTTAATGAAGGGAAAATATTTGATGATATAATCGTTGATTTTATAACAACCTTTAAAAAAGAAACATACGCATGAAACGTAAAAAATCAAAGCATCAGTCCTCTCAGGCATACCTGTTAAAAGGCAATCTTGATATTGCCCGCAACGGCCTTGGTTACGTTGTGATAGCAGACGGAAGTGGTGATGTGTTGGTGCGTTCTGATAATTTTAGTAATGCGTTGCATGGCGATGTGGTGCGTGTAAAAGTGTTTAAAGAAAACATCGGCACAGGAAAAAAAGAAGGAAAAATAACGGAAGTTGTATCCAGGCGGCAAACAGAATTTATTGGTACGTTGCAGCTATCAACCAACCATGCTTTTTTTATACCCGACACAGATAAGCCGATGCCTGACTTATATATTCCGTTAGATAAATTAAATGGTGCAAAAAATAAAGAACGCGTGGCAGCAAAGCTGGTACATTGGAATAAGGATGATAGAAAACCAATTGGTGAAATAATTTCTGTTTTGAATGATGAAGATGTAAATGGCATGGCGATGAAAGAGATACTCGCGGAGAATGGATTTCCATTGTCTTTTACAGAGGATGTGCTTGAAGAAAGCAAAAGATTGAATGACCTGGTTAATGATAAAGAAATTAAACGAAGAAAAGACTTCAGAGATGTTTTAACCTTCACAATCGATCCTGTTGATGCGAAAGATTTCGATGACGCCATATCTATAAAAAAAATAAAAAATGACAAGTACGAAATAGCTGTGCACATTGCTGATGTAAGTTATTTTGTTGAACCGGAAACAGCGTTGGATAAAGAAGCTTATAAGCGTGCTACATCTGTGTATTTGCCTGACAGGGTAAACCCGATGCTGCCTGAAACTATTTCAAATGTTTTATGTTCTTTAAGACCTGATGAAGACAAGTTTACTTTTTCTGCTGTGTTTGAAATGAATACAAAAGGTGAAGTAAAAAAAACATGGATTGGCAAAACAATCATTCATTCAAATCATCGCTTTACTTATGAAGATGTGCAGCGAATAATTGAAAATAGTGAAGGAGAACATGCTGAAGAAATTTTACTGCTGAATAACATTGCACAAAAAATGCGCAAAGAGAGATTTAAAAATGGTGCTATTAATTTTTCATCGCAGGAAGTAAGATTTAAGTTAGATGAAAATGGAAAGCCAATCGGTATAGTTATAAAAGAAAGCAAAGAAGCACATCAATTAATTGAGGAGTTTATGTTACTGGCAAATAAAAAAGTTGCAGAGTATGTTAGCAAGGTTCATGTCAACAAAAAAGAAATTCCATTTCCTTACCGCACACACGATGAGCCTGATAAAGCTAAACTGCTGCCTTTTATTGAGTTCTCCAAAAAGTTTGGACATAAATTCAATATGAGTTCGCCTGAAAAAATTGCCACGAGCTTTAATGAGTTATTAAAAGATGTGCAAGGCAAACCTGAACAACATGTGCTTGAACAATTAGGTATTCGCACCATGGCGAAAGCTGCTTATACAACCGGCAATATTGGCCATTATGGTTTAGGCTTTGAAAACTATTGTCATTTCACTTCACCAATAAGAAGGTATCCTGATGTGCTCGTTCATCGCATTGTTGAAAGTTGTTTGAAGGATAAGCCCATTATTGATAAAAAAATGGATGAAGCGTGCAAGCATTGCAGTGAACGTGAACGCGCAGCTATGGAAGCAGAGCGTGCTGCTAATAAATATAAGCAGGTTGAGTTTATGAAAGATTATGTAGGTGAAGAATTTGAGGCCGTGATAAGTGGCGTGGCGCGTTTTGGGTTTTGGGCTGAAACGGTTGCGCATAAGTGTGAAGGCCAGGTAAGTATAAATGACCTGAATGATTATGATGATTTTCATTTGATTGAAGGCGATTATAGTTTGGTAGGCAAAAGAAGCGGTAGAAAATTCAGGATGGGAGATAAGGTGATGATTAAAGTGGTATCAGCCAATCTTGGTAAAAGGCAATTGAATTATGAATTGGTGAAAGAAGGTAATACAAACAAATTTGCAGATAAGCGTAAGTCAGGCAAAAAACATAAGAAAGAAAAACAATAATCACAACGTAAGTAAAAAAAATGTTGTCATTACTAAAATTTATGAAAGCGTTTATTGTTTTATTTATTGCTGTAATATGTATTTCTTTCTCTTGCACAAAGTCTGTTTTGAGTAAATATTCAGATGACCTTAAAGGCACGTGGATTTTAAAACGAATGTCAGGTGGCTTTGCAGGACAAACAACTACTCCTAATAAATTAACTACATTAACTTTTCAATCATCTGAAAAGTATTCAACCAGCTATAATAATCAGCCTGCAGACAAAGGAACTTACACTACAACAAAGGCAGGTCAACCTAATTACTATTCTACTGACATTCTTCTAAAGCTATTTTCACATAATAATAATGATACGCTTACTTACGGAGTGCAGATATCAAAGGATAGGTTGTTTTTAGATGAAGGTTGTTGTGACCGTTTTTCTTACCTCTATATCAGGCAGAAATAATCTCAATTTTTCGGTTTGAATTTTTAGTTCTTATTTCGCTGCATGCAATCATTTAAAGAACTTGCTGCAGCTTTTTCAACACGTTTTAATACATCACATTTTCCAACTGAACCACGAACTCTTTATGCGGCTAATGATTATTTTTTAAAGCTTGGCGGCAAGCATATTCGCCCTGTAATATGCTTAATGGGAAACGAATTATTTGATACTATTAGTCTTGATGCATGGCATGTTGCAACAGCAATTGAACTGTTTCACAATTTTACGCTGATACATGATGACATAATGGATGCGGCACCTTTGCGTCGCGGTTTTGAAACGGTTCATTATAAATATGGTTCAAATACAGCCTTACTTGCAGGTGATGTTATGTTAGTTGCGGCTTATGAATATCTCAATAAAATAAACAGTAATTATCTCAAACCGGTTATAAATATTTTTAGTAAAACTGCCAGAGAAGTTTGTGAAGGACAACAAATTGATATGGATTTTGAGAAGCTGGAAAATGTTTCTTTGAATGATTATTTAAAGATGATTGAACTGAAGACATCTGTATTGCTTGCAGCGAGTTTGAAGATGGGCGCTATACTTGGAGGCGCTGGTGAAGGCAATCAAAACCATCTGTATGAATTTGGTGAAAATTTGGGTATTGCATTTCAGATACAGGATGATTATTTAGATGCATTTGGTGATCCGGAAAAATTTGGTAAAACTGCCGGCGGCGATATCAAACAAAATAAAAAAACTTTTTTACTGATACATGTTTTGGAAACTGCAAACGAACAGCTGCAAAAAGAATTAAAAGAATTATTAAATAATAATGCTGAAGATAAAATAGAGCGTGTGCTTAAAATATTTAAAGACTGTAATGTGGATGAATGGTCAAAAGAATTAAAGCATCAATACTTTAATAAAGCTTTACATCACCTTAATGAAGTAGCTGTATTAAACACAAGAAAGCAACCATTAAAAGAGCTTGCTGATTTTTTAATTCAAAGAGATTATTAGTCAATGTTAACTATCTCGCTTCTGCCATATGCACAATATCATCTACTTTATAAGCACCTGCATTAAGCTTTTCTTTTGTTTCACTAAAAGCTATTAATGTTGATTCGATATCCTCATCGGTATGTACCGTTGTTGGAATAAGGCGATAAATTATATTGCCTTTAGGTATTACAGGATATATAACAATAGAACAAAATACACCATAATTTTCACGAAGGTCAGTAATCATAGCGGTTGCTTCAGGTGTACCGCCTTTCATATGAACAGGTGTTACAACAGAATCTGTTTTACCAATATCAAAGCCATGTTCTTTTAAGCCATTCTGCAATTGCAATGCATTATGCCAAAGCTTATTTTTTAGTTCCGGTTTTGAACGTAAAAGCTCAAGCCTTTTTAAATTGCCGATAACATAGGGCATAGGTAAGCTCTTTGCAAAAATTTGTGAGCGTATGTTATAGCGGATATAATCAATTATAGTCGATGGCCCGGCAATAAAAGCGCCAATGGATGCCATGGATTTTGCAAATGTTGAGAAGTATAAATCAATATCATCCTGGCAGCCTTGTTCTTCACCTGCACCGGCACCTGTTTTTCCTAAAGTGCCAAAACCATGCGCATCATCAACCATCAGCCTGAAATCATACTGACTTTTTAAAGAGCAGATTTCTTTTAATTTTCCCTGATCGCCTGCCATTCCAAACACACCTTCTGTTATAATTAAAATACCACCTTGTTTTTGTTTTTCAATTAAAGCAGTAGCGCGTTGTAATTGCTTTTCACAATCATCCACGTCATTATGCCTGAACACGTAACGATGTCCCGGATGTAAACGTAAGCCATCAATAATGCAGGCATGAGACTCCGCATCATACACTATTACATCATGCCTTCCGCATAATGTATCAATAGCACTCATGATGCCCTGGTATCCATAATTTAAAAGAATAGCATCTTCTTTATATTCAAACTCCGCAAGCTCTTTTTCAAGCTGTTCATGATAATTGCTGTTGCCACTCATCATGCGTGCACCCATAGGATAAGCAAGACCAAATTCTTTTGTTGCTTCTGTATCTGTTTTTCTAACTTCAGGATGATTTGCTAAACCAAGATAATTATTAAGGCTCCAGACAATCATTTCTTTACCCCGAAACTTCATGTGGTTACCAATCTCACCTTCTAATTTAGGAAAAGCATAATAACCATGTGCTCGATGGCGATACTCACCAAGAGGGCCATAATTTTTTACAAGTCTTTCAAAAATATCTGCCATAGGTTGTTAATAATTTGTATTGAAGCAAAAGGCAAAATTATAAGTGAAGTTGAAACAACTATAATCAGCAAGTAATAAGTTATTTTAACCCGAAAACTTCTCTTACTTTATCAACATAATCCAATTTCTCCCAGGTAAAAAGTTCAACAGATTTTTTTAATTCTTTTCCTTCCGGGGAACGGAATGTTTTTTCTACGGTTTCATTTTTTCTGCCCATGTGTCCATAGGCAGCGGTCTCACTATATATAGGGTTTCTAAGTTTTAAGCGTTGCTCAATAAAGTAAGGGCGCATATCAAAAATGCTTTCTACTTTCTTGCTTATTTCACCATCAGTCATTTTTACTGTTGCAGTACCGAATGTATTTACATTAATGCTGGTTGGCTTTGCAACACCGATAGCGTAAGATACCTGCACCAACACTTCAGAGCTTAAACCCGCTGCTACAAGGTTTTTTGCAATATGCCTTGTAGCATAAGCAGCAGAACGGTCAACCTTGCTTGGGTCTTTACCACTAAAAGCGCCACCACCATGTGCGCCTTTGCCACCATAAGTATCAACAATAATTTTTCTACCTGTTAATCCCGTATCGCCATGCGGGCCTCCAATCACAAATTTGCCTGTCGGATTAATATGATACTTTATATCACCTTCAAAAAAATGCGCATACTTTGGGTAATGCTTTTTTAAACGTGGAATAAGCACTTCTAAAATATCTTTTTTAATCTGCGCCTGCATTGCAGCTTCATCACCAAAATCATCATGCTGTGTTGATACAACAATAGCATCTATACGAGTTGGTTTGTTGTTGTCATCATATTCTAAAGTAACCTGGCTTTTTGCATCAGGACGTAAATACTTTACTTCTTTATTTTCTCTTCTTATAACAGCTAATTCAAGCAAAATTTTGTGCGCAAGACTTAAAGCCAGCGGCATGTAATCTTCTGTTTCATTAGTTGCATAACCAAACATCATTCCCTGATCGCCGGCACCCTGATCTTCTTTGTTTTGTTTATCAACGCCCTGATTAATATCGGCTGATTGTTCGTGTATCGCAGAAAGCACACCACAGGAATGTGCTTCAAACATGTACTCGCTTTTTGTATATCCTATTTTACGAATTACACTTCTTGCAATTTCCTGCACGTCAAGATATGCTCTTGATTTTACTTCGCCGGCTAATACAACCTGGCCAGTTGTTACGAGTGTTTCACAGGCAACTTTACTATCAGCATCAAAAGCCAGAAAATTATCAATTAGCGCATCAGAAATCTGGTCAGCAACTTTATCCGGATGACCTTCGGACACACTTTCAGATGTAAATAAATAAGGCATTAGTTTTTTTTAATGGTTGCAAATATAGCATTGAACAAATAAAGTGTATTTGCAAAAACAAAACGTTTTTAAGCATTCACTTAAATTATTTAACCAGTGAATAAACAATGTGAAGTTTCATCCGGTAATTAGAATTTGAATTGTTTCCGCCACCAATTATAACCCTCCCAACACCAACAGTGTTTAAAGTAGGCGAAGCAATCGGATAAAGAACTACAGAAGTATTAGCTGCTACAGTATCTGTCGGACGCAGGTTGTAATTATATGGAGCCCAGACTATAAGATTGTAAACCGAATCTTTTTTTGTAACAATACCCTGTACATAGCGGGTTATATCAAAACTATATGAATAGGTGGTACTACTTTTTATTATTGGCCTGACTCCAAAAGAGGTAAGATTGCTGATTGTGCCACCTGAGAAAGTAACATCATAAGGTATTGCAAAACGCGCGTTAGAATCATAACTATAAGCAGACACAAAAAGATTTGGAGGTGTTAAGTAAGTTTCTAAATTAGTATTATCAGGAACACTGTTCATTAGTATTTCTGCACGCTGAATGATGGAGTTTGGCAAGCTATCTAATCCAGGTATTTTTAATCTTGCATACGTGCCGGGACTTGTTTGAAGAAATAACAAATCATCCTGTGTTCCGGAATTTGACGGAACGTATGCAGAAATGGTACCTGCTAAATAATTGTGCAATATTGTATTTGAACTTGCTGAGGTAGATGAGTTGACAGAAAACCTTCTCGAAGTTGCTGAATCTCCATCACCTGCTGCTTTCGGATAATGATAGTACAATGTAAGCCGCGTACTCGTATCTGTAAGATTTATTTCTAACAATGAATTACCAATTTGTTCCGGCTGAACTATTATTCCGCGCAAAAAATTATGAAAAGTTGAGTCATCTGTATAAACAGATGAATTTGTTTCTGTTTGATCAATGATTTGCTTCCCAAAAGAATTATTTAAGCGTATGCGTAAAGTATTATCAGCGATTTCATTAAATTGTTTAATCGTGTCGGGATCATTTATAAGGTTTGGAGAAAACGTTTTTGCCTGATTTAATTCGGTAATTTCATTACCTTTTTCAAAAACTTTATTTGTTCTGTATAAAGAATCTCCGGTAAACTGATTTTCGTTATCCATTTGAAAAACACGAACTGCCGATGGTTGATTACTGTCCCCCCAGATGCCTTCATTTTTCAAACATAAAACAACAGAATCAATTGTAATGACGCTTGAAACAGTATCTAACGATAAGGGATACGTAGGCGAGCTAACCTGGAAATTTATTGACGCAGTTGTTATTCCAAAAGATGCATCATTTATATAACCCAAAACGTGATTATCAGAAACCCCAACATAAGCTGTATCAATACCTTCATTTTTGGTTTGAATTTCTAAAACAGTGTCTTTTGTAATCACGCCATCAACCGGT
The DNA here is from genome assembly GCA_903642275.1 of Chitinophagaceae bacterium. Taxonomy (GTDB): domain Bacteria; phylum Bacteroidota; class Bacteroidia; order Chitinophagales; family Chitinophagaceae; genus Parafilimonas. Next base: position 2,589 of record CAHJWK010000060.1, on the reverse strand, counting down.
GGTAATAAACCGGCACCGATGTTGGTATCTGTAATTTTTGTGCAGGCAAAAAATACTGCGATAATTAAAGAAAAAAAGAAGAGTAATTTAAAGCGGATTACAATAAAACTCATACCGTATTTACTTCGGCGCAAGCTCGTTATACAATTCCAAATAGTCTGTTAAATCAGTTTCCTTATTGTAAGACAGAATTTTTTTGCCCTTTACTTTAGTAAATTCTTCAACTAATTTCTTATCAATTTTTTCAGCACCGAAAGAAATTGCATCAGCGTAATAAGCGCCGCCTTTAAACATAGCTGTGTTATTAGCTTCCTTAAAAGGTTCAACCTCTTTTTCTTTTATGCCGGTATTAGCAACAGCTTTTTCAAGAAAATATTTTCCGAGTTTTTCTTTAAATGTGTTTTGCCCAATAGTAAAAATTATTTTGCTATGCAGAAATACAGGTTCACGTTTGTAAGCTGTTTTAAGATACATAGGTATTAAACCGGTCATCCAGCCGCTGCAATGAATAATGTCAGGCGGCCAGCCAAACTTCTTCACTGTTTCTAAAGCGCCTTTACAAAAGAAAATGGTACGCAGATCATTATCATCATACCATTTATCATTTTCATCCTGAAAAATATATTTACGCTTGAAAAAATCTTCATTATCCAAAAAATAAATCTGCAGTCTTGCGTTAGGTAAAGAGGCTACTTTTATTTGTAAAGGGTAATCATCATTGTCAACAGAAACATTAATCCCTGAAAGCCTTACTACTTCATGCAGCCTGTGTCTTCGCTCATTAATAACACCAAAACGCGGCATTACGCAGCGCACTTCATAATCATTATCATTGCACCTTATTGCAAGTTTATTTATAATTTCTGCAAATTCAGTCAGCTCAAGATAAGGCGACATTTCGGCGGCTATAAATAAAATTCTTTTCTTTGTTGGCATTCAAAAAACTTGAGTTCTAAAATATATGTGAAAAATAAAGATTGCAAAGGTAAAGAAATGCTTTTGAAATTAAGACTAGTAAAGGCTTTTAAGCTGTTAAATCCCTGTAATGATAGTATTTAAAAAAGCGCAGGCTTTGCATAATTATCTGGAAAAAATAGCATCCAAAAATGTTTCTATTGGTTTTGTACCAACAATGGGCGCATTGCATAAAGGTCATATTGAGCTCATCAACCGGGCTAAACAACAATGCAATTTTGTTGTATGCAGTATTTTTATAAACCCGGCACAGTTTAATAATAAAACTGATTTTGAAAAGTATCCTGTAACGATTGAAAATGATATTTTACTGCTGGAAGAAAATGAAACTGATGTACTTTTTTTACCATCAGTTAATGAAATTTATCCTGAAGGAACTAATGTATTGCAGCATTATAATCTTGGGTATTTAGAAAATATTTTAGAAGCATTATACAGACCGGGACATTTCCAGGGCGTTTGCAATGTGGTAGACCACTTATTAAATATTGTTAAGCCACAGAAGGTTTTTTTTGGACAAAAAGATTACCAGCAAACGTTGGTTGTAAAGGTGCTTATGCAGCATTTTCATCCTCGTATTAAAATGATTGTTGAAGAAACGATGCGTGAAAACGATGGACTTGCTATGAGCAGCCGTAATATGCGTTTAAGTAATAGTGCAAGAAAAAAAGCTACTGCTATTTACCAGGCGCTCCAATTCATCAAACAAAATATTCCAAATAAAAATTTGGATGAGCTAAAACACGAAGCTGCATCAATCATTATAAATAATGGGTTTAGTAAAATTGATTATGTTGAAATTTGTGATGCAGAAAGCTTATTGCCGGTTAATGATTTGCATCAGCATAAAAATTTAATAGCGCTGGCTGCTGCTTTTATAGATGATGTGCGGCTTATTGACAATCTTTTCATAAATTAAATCTTAGACCGCAAAATATGATTGCATATTTATTACATCATTGAGTTATAGTTTTTTTAAATATCCAAGTTTTGTATTTTAGTTTATGATTTCAAAGGTGATAGAACATTGTACACGGAATATTTCGTTTTCAATAGATGAAACGAAACCATGGACAAAAGATAATGAGCAACTTATAAGCACGTATATAAAAGTTCACGATTTTGAACAGCACATCCAGGATACCGGTAAAGTATTGCAAAATGAAACAAAGCTTATCAATGAAGAAATTGAGCAGACGCGGCAAAACCTTGCCGGTGTGGAAAAGCAAGTAAAAAAAGTGAGCAAATTCGCCGATACTTTCATCATCCCCGACCCAAAAAAAGAAGATAAAGCAAACCATATATTTGATGAAGCCGATAAGGTATATAAAATAATAACTGCACACCAGGAATTGCTTTTAAAATTGGATGAGAACATTAAAAAGTTTTGTGTATTAAAGTCTGAGTATCTTGATAACCTTGAAGATTTTTCTTTATGGGAAGAATACAGTGACGCAAGTGGTGAACATGCAAAGAACTATGAAACTAATTCAATAGATATTGTAAGTTTTGGATTGGAAGATGAATTTTTCAGAGGTTACATAGACGTACATAAAGATAGCAACCATGGTGTTTTTGACCGTGCTGATAAATCTATTGAAAATTATAATGTAT
>CAHJWK010000059.1 GCA_903642275.1 Chitinophagaceae bacterium | reverse complement strand
GATAGGCAAGCCATCAACTACATACAAAGGCTGGCTGTTTGCAGATATAGATGAAGTGCCCCGAATTCTTATTTTAATGCCTTGCCCAACTTTACCACTGCCGGATTCTATTACAACACCCGGCGCTTTGCCTTGTATTGCAGATTCAAAACTTGGTGCCGGAAAATCACGCACATCTTTATTAGTAAGTTTTGAAATAGAACCGGTAATATCTTTTTTAACTGCTTGTCCATAACCAACTACCACAACTTCGTTCAGGCTTTTTTCAGCTGTTGTGAGCTTTACATTTAAAGCATCCGAGGTTACCGGAATTTCCGCATCAGCATAACCCACATAAGAAAAAATTAATGTAGGCGTAGCAGATGGAATGTTGATCGAAAAGTTTCCTTCTGCAGTTGTTTGTGTAAGAATATTTGAGTTACCTGCTTTAATGGTAACGCCGGATAATGCGTCACCGGTTTTTGCATCTGTAACCTTTCCGGTAACGGTTTTTGTTTGCTGCGCCTGCAGTTGCGTTACAATAAAAAAACATACTGTAATGAGAATAGAAATTAACCTCATAAATTGAAATTTAAGTGTAGATAAATAATGATACTTGAAAAGAGTTAAACCTGATGTCTTAACGGTGCTGCTTATAAATGAGACAACGATAAATAAGAAAAAGCTGGTTTAATTTCTCTTCTTTATTTAAAATGACAATAAAATGATGTTGAGCGGTAAAATATTTACAGGGTTGATGAATTACTAACTTAGCCAACTGAAATCAACTGGTTCATTTGTACAAGGCGATAATAAATACCCTCAGCTCTTAATAAGGATTCATGTGTGCCGCGTTCAGCAATCTCACCTTTATCTAATACAATAATCTCATCTGCATGGCGAATGGTTGATAAGCGATGTGCAATAACAATTGAGGTTCTGTTCTGCATCATTTTATTAATGGCATCCTGCACCAGCTTCTCGCTTTCTGTATCTAAAGATGATGTGGCTTCATCTAAAATTAAGATGGGTGGATTTTTTAAAAGTGCCCTGGCAATGGTTAAGCGTTGTCTTTCGCCGCCGCTTAATTTAGTACCACGGTCGCCAATATTGCTGTTTAATTTTTCTTCTTTATGCTGAATAAAAGAATAAGCGTTTGCAATTTTCGCAGCATCTGTAATACTTTCTTCTGATGCATCTGGTTCGCCCAAAGCAATGTTGTTTGCAATAGTATCATTAAACAAAATCGGCTCTTGTGTTACAATGCTTATTTGCTCACGCAGGCTTTTTAATGAGTAATCTTTGATGTTGATATTATCAATTAAAATTTCGCCGCTGCTTACATCATGAAAGCGTGGCACAAGGTCAGCCAATGTACTTTTACCCGCACCAGAAGCGCCAACCAATGCAATGGTTTTGCCTTTTTCAATGGTAAGATTGATATCTTTTAAAATGGTTACATCTTCATATTTAAAACTTACATTTTTAAACTCGATGCAGTGCTTAAACTGTTGTATTTTTTTACCATTGATATTATCATCAACCGTATTCTTTGCTCTTAATACTTCTTCAATCCTGTCAATCGCCGCACTGCCTTTTTGCATATTACTGAAAGAAGTAGAAACAGATTTTGCGGGTGTGATAATGTTATAAAACAAACCAAGATAACCAAGTAACACAGAAGCTTCAAGATGCATACTGCCGCTTAAAATGCCATTGCCTCCATACCATAAAATAACGGCGAACATCATTACGCCAAGCAACTCGCTCACCGGCGAAGCAAGGTCTCGCCTGTAACCAATATGATTTTTTGCATATAGCAATTCATCATTCACTTTAAAGAATCTTGAACGCAGCAAGCCTTCTGCATTAAAAGCTTTTATAACACGCAGCCCGCTTAATGTTTCATCTAAAATAGAAACGGATTGGCCGGATTTAATTGCTGCCGCAGATGATTGTTTTTTTAGTGAACGGGAAATTCTACCGATAATAAAACCCATAATGGGTATCAGCACGATAAGAAACATCGTAAGCTGCGGGCTCATAAAAAACAAGATGCCCACGTTTAAAATTATAGTGAGCGGGTCGCGTATCCAGCCTTCCAGAGTTCCCACTACAGAATTCTCTACTTCACTTACATCATTAGTGATGCGGCTGATAATATCACCTTTTCTTTTCTCTGTAAAATAACCAATGGGCAGTTGCAGCACTTTATCATACAACTCATTTCTTAACCGCGTTACAATATTGTTTTTTAACGGGTTTAAAATATAAGAAGCGAGATATAAAAAAAGATTTTTTAATAAGATTGAAATGATAATAAAGATGCAGATGAACAAGAGTGTATTTTGCTTGCCATAATCATCAATTGAATGCATTAAAAAATTTCTAACAAACCTTACCACAGGATTGCCTGATGCCTGCGTTATGGCGCCAAGTGTGGGTGAACCGGAATTAAAAATCAGCTCTAAAAAAGGAATGAGCATGCCTATTGATACAATCGAAAAAATAATGGAAAGCACGGTGCATATAAAATAGAGAAAAATTTTAAACGTGTAACTTTTGAGATACACAAAAATGCGTGCATACTTCTTCATGCTTTGTTATAATTAAGCTGCAAAACTTAAATCGTGCTAATTTTACGGGCAAAGGTAATAGTATGGAAGAAGGTAAAAGACAAAAACAGGTGGCTGCGGTTTTATCAGAAGAACTGAATGATATTTTCAGAAGATTGAATTTAAATATGATTAACAGCGGCATGGTTTCAATTGCTTCAGTTAAGGTTACACCCGATTTACTGGAAGCAAGAATTTATTTAAGCATGTATAAAATGGCTGATGAAAAAGCCGCACTGAAGAAGATAGAAAACCAGGCATGGGAAATAAAAAAAGAACTGGCCGCAAGAGTAAGAAATCAAATGCGGCGCATACCGGTTTTAAAATTTTATATTGATGATACGCTTGACCATGTTTTTAAAATGGAAGAATTATTTAAGCAGATAAATGAAGAAAAAAAAGATGATGCAACTGCTTAATTAAATTAACATCAAAACTTTGAAATATTAAACTTTGAACTTTCTCTTCGCCTGGCGCTACTTCAAATCAAAAAAATCTACCAATGCCATCAACATTATTGCATGGATAAGCATGATTGCAATAATGGTTAGTACCGCTGCTTTAATTATTGTGTTGAGTGTATTCAATGGCTTTGAAGGTTTGGTGCAAGGTTTATATGGCGACTTTTATGCTGACCTTAAAATTGTTCCAGCATCGGGCAAATACATTACAGTTGATTCTTCTTTAATAGAAAAAATTCGTTCAGTAAATGATGTTAAACAATCAAGTAATGTAGCTGAAGAAAAAGCGGTGCTTGTTAACGGTGATAACACAACAATTGCTTATTTAAAAGGCGTTGATAATAATTATAACAATGTAAACAGGCTTAATCATTACATAACAAATGGCAAGTATAATCTTGGCACTACAGATGCACCAGCAATAGTTGCCGGGGCAGGCGTTGCCAATGCTGCGGGCATTGATCCGCAATCGGCATTATCTGATCTTGTAGTGTATCTTCCTAATCGCAAAGCAAAAAATTATAACAGCGTTGATGCCATGCATTCTTTTCAGCTTAAGCCTGCAGCTATATTTTCTGTGCAGCAGGAGTTTGATGATAAATACGCTTTTACCAATGTTGGCTTTATGCAGTACATGCTTGATTTAAATGCTGACCAGTTTACATCAATAGAAATAGCGATTACGAATGATGATGGATTAAATAAAGTGCAGAAAACTTTACAACAAAAACTCGGTGCAGGCTTCATTATACAATCAAGGTTTCAGCAAAACCAAAGTTTATTTACCGTAATGGAAATTGAGAAATGGGTTATCTACGGAATACTATCATTAATATTATTAGTCGCAGCCTTTAATATGATTGGTGCTTTAACCATGCTGGTACTTGAAAAAGAAAAAGATATTGCTGTATTAAAAGCAATGGGCGCAACAGAAAGCAGGATAAAAAATATTTTTTTAGGCGAAGGATTTTTACTGGCCGGCTTTGGTGGAGTACTTGGAATGTTGCTTGCGTTTCTTGTGTGTTTTTTGCAAATAAAATTTAAGCTGATAAAACTGGAAGGCGGAACTTTTATTATTGATTATTATCCTGTAAAAATGATCGCAACAGATTTTGCGTTGGTAACATTAACCGTTTTAATTGTTGCCATTATTGCATCCGTAATCCCTGCTAGAAAAGCCGCGGCGCAATTTTATTCTTTAAAGAGTTGATGTTTATTTGTATGTCAACATTTTAAAAATGCTTACAATCTCATTACCATAACCTTTTAGTGCGCCTGCTGCTGCCACCCAAGCCCAATGCACCTAACAAACTTCTGGTAATTACAGATGCAGCAGTACGTTCAATTTGTTTTACAGCAGGGTTATCAAAAATGCTGATTGTTTTTGGCAGCTTTGATGTTTGTTGCGATTGAGGCAATGATTGCTGAGCCTGTGGCTGTGTTTGTTGTACCTGCGGTTGCGAAAGATTAACTGCCTGCTGCAATTTGGCATTTAAAATTTCATACGCACTTTCGCTATCAACAGTTCTGTTATATTTTAAAACAAGCTTGCTTTTATTTATAACTACATCAAGTTCTGCATCAGATAAAATATTCATGCGGCTGCGGGGCACACAAAGCATGGTATGCACAAGCGGTGTTGGAATGCCCTGTTCATTTAAGAATGTTACCAGCGCTTCACCAATTCCCATTTGTGTAAGCAGATCTTCTGTTTTATAAAAAGTTGTTTCCGGAAAATTTTCAGCTGCTTGTTTTATGGTTTTTCTATCTGCTGCAGTAAAGGCACGTAAAGCATGCTGCACTTTAAAGCCAAGCTGGCTTAATATAGATGCAGGAACATCCTGCGGATTTTGAGTACAAAAGAAAATACCAATTCCCTTAGACCTTATAAGCTTAATAACCGTTTCAATCTTCTGCAATAAAGCATCTGTCGCTTCTTCAAATAATAAATGTGCCTCATCAATAAACAGCACCAGTTTTGGTTTATCAATATCACCTTCTTCAGGCGCTGTTGCATACAATTCATCCAGTAGTTGCAACATAAATGTTGAAAATAATTTCGGGTGGCTTTGCATATCTGTTACCCGCAGAATATTTATCATGCCTCTTCCATCATCGCTTATGCGCATTAAATCATCTACTTCAAAACTTGGCTCACCAAAAAATAAATCAGCACCCTGCTGCTGCAGTTCCATCACTTTACGCAACACCGTTCCTGATGTGGTAGTTGAAATATTGCCATACATTTTTTGTATATCAGCCTTGCCTTCATTACATACATATTGCAATACTTTTATAAAATCCTGCAGGTTTAATAAAGGCAACTTATTATCATCGCAATATTTAAACATTACGGTAACCAAACCGGATTGTGTATCATTCAGCCCTAAAATTTTTGATAAAAGTATCGGCCCAAATTCACTCACTGTTGCACGTAAGCGAACACCTTTTTGATCACTCAATGTAAAAAAATCAACAGGAAAAGCTATTGGCTGATACGTTATATTTAACAGCTTAACCCGATCTTCAATAGCAGGATTTGATGTACCCCCAGCACCAAGCCCGCTTAAATCACCCTTAATATCCAGTAACAAAACAGGCACACTGGCATCACTTAAATATTCACTTATCAGTTGCAGTGTTTTTGTTTTACCAGTTCCTGTAGCCCCAGCTATCAGCCCATGCCGGTTCATTGTTTTTAAAGGAAGAAAAATATCTGCACCACTTACTACACTACCATCAAGCATAGCGCAGCCGAGCTTTACATGTTCGCCTTTAAATGTATAAGCAGTTTTAACAGTATCAAGTAATTGTTGTTGAGAAGGCATGATTATTAGTTTGATTTGGCAGCAAGATAATTAACGAAAGGTTTCTTATCGAATTGATTATATAACCAGCCGTTAGGTTATCTTTTATGAGCGGTATTATAGATTTTGTTTAATAAAGATTTATCGCCGGTCGCATCTTCAGAGAGTTCCCATATCATTATACCACCTGCATTTTGCATAGCAAATTTTGTTTTTTGTATAATGGTTGAAATGCCGTTATAATAAATTGTATCAGCAGCAAAGTCTGTGTTTTCTGAACCCGGATATTGCTGAATAATGTCTTTGTAATCTAAATAAGGCGCAGTAGTTTGATTATAAAATCCATGACCATAAAAAGGTACACCAATCACAATTTTATTTGCAGATAAACCTTTAGTTTTCCATGTATTCAAATCATTTATAACCATACTAAAAGGCGCATGCTGACCTGGATGCAAAGAATCCCATGGACCTGTAAAATCATAACACATCAGGTTTACAAAATCAAAATATATTAAACAGGAATCAGGCACCTGGTTAGCAAACCAGCTTGCCAGAGCGGCTGTTACTAATTTATGTTGTGGCTTAAATATAGATGATAATGTCTGAATAAAATTACCATAATTATTACCAATTATATCGCCTTCAAGATCAACATCAGCACCGTCTAAATTATTTGAATCAACATATAAAAGCATTTGCTTGCAAAAATTATAAACGCTGTCCGGTTTAGTAAAATGTTGCCAGTTATTCAGCGTTCCAAAAAGATTTCCACCACCTAATGAGATTAGCACTTTTATTTTATGAGCATGTGCACTGTCAACAACTGAAGATAATCCTGCTATCGTTTTTAAATTACCAAAACTATCAGGATTGGAAAAAGCTATATTCAAATGCGTAAGTTTTGAATAATCAACTGTTACGTTACTATCCTGTAAACCATGCCATGACTTTAAATATCCAACAATACGAAATTGTGCGTTTGATTTATCAGTTGTTATTGCTAACAACAATATAAATATGCAGGTGAAAAGTTTTATCAACTTATACAATCTACTTGGCAAATTTGTAATTCAGGATTGTATCAACATCAGGTTTTGTTTTGAATTTAAGATGCTTATTAGGATTGCTAAAGGTCTTGCGTATTAAAAAATAAACCAGTACGCCTGCAGCGATAACTATAAATTGCTTTTTCATTTTTTTTATTTAAGAATTGCTCAATACACATGCCAGCATTATATTATCTATACTTTTGGCAACTCATAACCATTATGATATTTTGCTGCTAAGAGTTTATTGGCATCATCATCTGTAAACTGTTGCTTGGTATCATCCCAATAAATTTTCTTTCCTGTTCTGAATGCAATGTTGCCCATATCACAAACAGTTGCCACGTGTGCAGCTGCCTGCACCGGGCATTTTAAATCTTCCATCTTACGGCTCTTAACAACTTCCAAAAAATTCCCGGTATGTAACAAAACGCCATCATCCACTTTTGGCTGGCGCGGCACTGCTTCCATGTAAGGTTTTTTGTTGTCTCCATCAACTTCAGGTATAACTTCCCAACCGCCGCGGTCAACCACAAGCGTTCCATTATTACCAATAAATGCTACACCATGATCTCTTAAATAAGGCCCATCATTGATACCTGTAGCATGTTCCCACTGCAGGTTAAAGCTACCAAAATCATATACTGTTGTTAAGGTGTCAGGTGTTTCCTCCGCATCATCCGGATAAGCAAACTTACCACCACTTGCCATGATGCTTTTTGGAACAGTTGCATTTGAGCCTTGCAATGCATAGTCAATCATGTGCACCCCCCAATCAGTCATTAAGCCCCCGGCATAATCCCAAAACCAGCGGAATGTAAAATGAAACCGGTTTGGATTGAATGGCCGCTTTTCTGCTGGTCCCAGCCACATATCATAATCAACTCCCGGCGGCGGCGCGCTATCAGGTTTTACTGGAACTGAATCCATCCATCCCTGGTAAGCCCATGCTTTTACTAAACGAACATTACCCAATTTTCCTGAATGCACAAAAGCCATTGCATCTGCATAATGTTTCTGGCTGCGTTGCCATTGGCCAACCTGTACAACCTTATTATATTTTTTCTGCGCATCAACCATTGTTTTGCATTCAATAATTGAATTGCCAACCGGTTTTTCACAATACACATCTTTGCCTGCAGCACATGCATCCACCATTATTTTACAATGCCAGTGATCTGGTGTGGCAATAAGCACTGCATCAACATTTTTATCATCTAATAATTTTCTGTAATCGCTATATGCTGTTACATTGATGTTTTGCTGCTTTAATTCAGCTACCCGATTATTCAAAACATTACTATCAACATCGCATAGTGCCACACATTGTGCTTCAGGATGTTTAATTAAATTAGTGAGATCAGTCCAGCCCATGCCATGAATACCGATGGCGCCAATATTTATTTTATCATTGGCTGCAATTTTTTTTGCTGCTGATAAAGTTTTAGGTAACAAAGCTGCACCTGCGAGGTACGTTGATGTTGATTGTATAAAATGCCTGCGTTTCATGTGTACTTTTTTATTTGTTTGATGATGTGCCATTAAGATATGGTTCATTCATATCGCTTGTTAGAAAACTAAAAGTACAATGATGAAGATTAACTTATCTTAATTCATTATTAAAAATTACAGGACGAATAATAACTGATAAGAAAGTATCAGGCAAATCAACAGTACAATTCTTTCATCGTTCCAGATTAATTGTTCTGTAATATTGATGTCCTGGCGGAATGATATTTCCCGGCGGATTAGCATCAATTACTAATTTATTGCCGCTTAAGGTATATTCGCTATGTTCCGTAACACCGTTTACTGAAAAACCAATACCGGGAAGAACAATTTTACCGGAAGATTCAATGTTATAATTAAAAACAGTATCTAAAGATGATTCTTTAATGTGCAGCTTTCCATCAGATGAAAAATTAAAATAATCGGTAATTGAACCATGATATGTAGTGGTTGTAACGTCAGGTCCGGTTATAGTAGTAACATCGGTTACAATATGCCATTTGCCGGTTATTAAAATATTTGCACTAGATTTATTGCAGGCAGTCATCACAGAACACATTATTATCAATGTAACAGGCAGCAATACTTTCATATAAATTTTTTTTATTGACATTCCGTGTTGCATTAACGTTGCAATGCATGGTAATAACTTGCTACAGTTAATATTACATTTGTTGCACTCAACTGATGAAAGCTTATATAAATTATACACGCATTATCTTACTGTTTGTTTTTCTGGTAATCCTTGCCGGCGGCATTGTGCGCACAACGCAAAGCGGCATGGGCTGCCCTGATTGGCCGCATTGTTTTGGCATGTATGTTCCGCCATTAAGTGAAAAAGGCCTGCCACCGGATTATAAAAAATATCTGGATAAGCAAGACATTGATGCCGTTTATAACCCTGCACATGCATGGGTAGAATATATTAACCGTTTAATAACCGGCGCTCTTGGAATTTTAATTGTAATACACGTTGTGTGGAGTTTTAAAAAATTCTTTCGTACAAAACAATTTATCTGCTGGCTGTCCTGCTTGTTTTTATTAGCAACATTATTTGAAGGATGGCTCGGTAAATTAGTGGTTGATACAAATCTTGCAGTTATTAAAATAACACTGCACATGTTAGCGGCATTATTTCTTGCTATAATTCCTATACTGATTTTACATAAACTTAATACTGATAAAATTGTTCATGATAAAACGCTCTACGTTTTAACCACCATTGCTTTAAGTATTTTACTGCTGCAGATAATATTAGGTACTGATGTCCGTGAACAGGTTGATGCAGTTTCAAAATCTTTAAACTACCAGCAGCGCGACACGTGGCTACAGCATTTGAATGCTGTGTTTAATATTCATAAGGTTATTTCATTCATCACTTCACTATTAATTATTATAATTTTCTGGCGTTCATTATCACACGCAGTACTACAACCAAAGGCAGCATTTCTGTTTCTGATTGTTTTACTACTGATGGCAGCCGGCATCTCATTAGCCAGCTTTAATATACCGGCGTTTATTCAGCCAATACATTTATTGCTTTCAGCCATTTTATTTGTAGGCCTTTTTGCCTTTAGATTGAATATAAAAAAGTAAAAAGATACTATTTAACTATTGTTCATCTTAAACGGTTTTTAAATAGCACTCTTTATAAACCCTTGTTTCAGCAGAATCATATTTCTCTAACTGATTCTGCAGTTCTTCCAGGTAATTGTTCTTCACATAATATTCAAGTATATAAGCATACACACAGTTTTCATAATAGGCTTCGTATATATTTAATTTGCTGTGCGTACCTGCCTGTTTGTAATGCTCAAAATCTTTATTGGAATAATTAAGAAACACAAACACTTTGCTCTCGTTTGCTTTTGTGTCACCTGTTTTCTCTTCCTGCAAAATTGAGTAACCACCTAATTGTATTGTTTTTATTTCCACCTGTTTTGAGCGTGTGGTTTTTGCTGCCTTTGTAAACGTAAAAAGAAACTCACCTGAGTCACAACAATGCTGTGCAATATACCTGCACAGGTTATTCTTCTTTGATTCCTGTAAAGTAACCTCTACGTCACTGTTGGAAGATCTTAAAAAACTTTCCCACCTGGTAATAAATTCATCTCCATCTAATGTTGTTTCAAAATAAACAAAATGCATTATTTTTCCTGTTCTCATTTCGACTTAAACTTTATAAGTATGTAATAATATTTACTAAAGATGTACCGGCTTTAAAAGCCTTATTAATATAATTAACTAATTTTTTTTACGCCTGTTGCGCTTAATCCTTTTGGTCCCTGTTCCACCTGGTAGCTTACTTTATTATTTTCTTTTATAACTTCAGAAAGCTGGTTGGCATGCACAAAAATACTTTCCTGCGTTGCCAGGTCTTTTATAAAACCATAACCTTTTGCTTCATTAAAAAAATTTACAATTCCTTCTCTTATAACGTCAGGCTCATCTATTCTTTTTGAAGCGCCGGTTTGCATATCTTCCACGTTAAATACTTTTCTTTTTCTGGGGTCAGGAGGCGTGGCTGAAAGATTTCCATTCTCATCAACATAAGCTAACATATCATCTAATGATTTCCCCTTTTGTGCATTCGCCTTCCGCTCATCCATTTTCTCCTGTTTTTCCTGGCGCTGCTTCAATCGTTTCTTTTCTTTTTCTTTTTTTCCAAATGTTTCTTTTGATTTTGACATAGTAAATTTTTCGTTAGGTAATTGCTATTATTAAAGAAGAAATGATAATACAAAAGATGATAAAAAAATTGCATTATCATTAATGCGTTTTAAAAAAAGCGTTTGTTATTTGATCTCGGAGAAAAATCCCTGCCGCCGCCGGTACGTTTTTCTTTTTCCCTGGCAACCGCCACAGAAAGTGCCCGGCCTTCAATTTCTTTATTATTCAACCCAGTTAAAGCAGCTTTACCTTCCTCTTCAGAAGGCATTTCTACAAAAGCAAAACCACGAGACCTATTAGTTTCTCTGTCTGTAATAATTTTTACTGAGCTAACGGCACCAAATTGTGAAAACAGGTCTTTTAAATCTGATTCACTTGTGTGAAAACTTAAATTGGAAACATAGATGTTCATAAAACATTTTTTTAAATGAATAAATTTGAGTGCAGTAAAAACAGAAGTGAGAGAAGCTAAAATTTACCCTTAAAGTAAATATAAGATTTGTCTTAAGTATGCTTATACAACTCAATTGAATCAAATGTAAGCATTTTAGCCAATATGGAAGTACACTTTATTAATCATTATTATGGTGATCAGTAAATGCTTGCAAAAATAATTACAACAAAAAAATCGTCATAAAAAATACTGCCATCTATAAAACCAAGACATTAAATTTACTTTTTTTAAAGAATCTCACTTATGAAAAAATATATATTCTTCTTTGTTTGCTGCTTCATTATCAGTAAAACATTTGCACAAGAAACATTTCCCGTTAATGGTGTACATGATTATAGGGAAGGTTATGTAGCATTTACACATGCAACCATTGTAAAAGATTCAAAAACTATTTTAAAAGATGCAACTCTTATCATTAAAGAAGGAAAAATAATCGGCGTTGGTAGTAATATAACGCTACCTAAAGATGCAGCCACTATTGATTGCAAAGGGAAATTCATCTATCCTTCATTTATAGATTTAATAAGCGATTACGGAATCACTGTTGCTGAGCAGCCAAAACGCACAAGAGATTTTTTTCGCGCACAATTTGTAAGTGATACAAAAGGCGCTTACGGCTGGAACCAGGCCATACGTCCTGAAACGGATGCATCAAAAATTTTTACAGCAAATGAAACAAAGGCAAAAGATTTACGCAGCATGGGTTTTGGCGCTGTACTTACGCATTTACAGGATGGTATTGCCCAAGGCACAGGAACGCTCGTTACATTAAGTGATGCAAAAGAAAATTTTGATATGCTGAAAGATAAAGCTGCAGCATTTTACTCATTCAGCAAAGGCAGTTCAACACAGGATTATCCAACATCTTTAATGGGTTCTATTGCATTGCTAAGACAAACATATTTAGATGCAACCTGGTATAAAAATCTTCCGGCAGCAGACAAAGAAAAGTCAACCAGTGAAGGCACCAACTTATCATTAGAAGCGTGGAATAATAATCAGTCATTACCGCAAATATTTGATGCGGGTGATAAATGGAATGTATTGCGTGCAAAAAAAATTGCGGACGAATTTAATGTTCAATATATACTTAAAGCAGGTGGCAATGAATACCAGCGGATGGATGAGATGAATGCATCCAAAGCAAATTTTATTCTGCCATTAAATTTTCCAAAAGCAATTGATGTGGAAGATCCGAATGCTGCAAGACTGGTTGCATTAAGTGTTATGAAGAACTGGGAAATGGCACCGCTTGAACCAGGCATGTTTGATAAAGCAGGATTGAATTTTGCACTTACTGCCAATGGTACAACCGGCAGTGAATTTTTAGAAAATCTGCGCAAAGCAATTGATAATGGTTTAAGCACAGATAAGGCCCTGGATGCCCTAACAAAAACACCAGCCTCTTTAATTGGCATGTATGATAAAGTGGGCAGTCTTGATGCAGGCAAGATGGCTGATTTTATTATTACAACCGGACCGGTGTTTGATGAAAAAACTACTTTTTTGCAAAACTGGATTCAGGGTAAAAAATTTATGTTAACTGATAACGGCTGGAATGATTATCGTGGTAACTACAAGCTCACCATCAAGCAAAGTAATAGCACTAAACAATATGATGTGGCGATTGATGGAAAGCCCGGCAAGCTATCATCAACCATTAAAGCTGCGGGAGATACAACAAAAAGCGATTTGAATTTAAGTATTAGTAACAGCAGCATTAATTTAACGTGGAGTAATAAAGCCGACAGTTCAAAAATTAATTCGCTATCAGGTGTTATCAGCAACAGCATGTGGAATGGTTCAGGTTATGACGCGAATGGAAATATTGTGAGCTGGAATATGATGGTTTCATCACCATATGTTGAAAAGCCTGATACATCAAAACCAAAACAAAAAAAGAATGATATAGATACAACAATGTTATATCCGTTTATTGGTTATGGTTTTTCTGAAATGCCAAAGCAGCAAGATGTATTGATTAAAAATGCAAACGTATGGACAAACGAAGTGGACAGCGTTTTATCAAATACAGATGTATTAATTAAAAATGGAAAAATTTCTGCTATTGGTAAAAATTTATCTGCCGGCAATGCGCAACAAATTGATGGAACTAATGAATATTTAACGCCGGGTATTATTGATGAGCATTCCCATATTGCTGTAGACGGTGGCGTAAACGAATGCTCACAATCTGTAACGGCTGAAGTGCGCATTGCTGATGTTATTAATCCGGAGGATATACAGATTTATCGCCAGCTTTCTGATGGTGTAACAGCAGTGCATATTTTACATGGAAGTTGTAACACGATTGGCGGCCAAACTCAACTTATTAAAATGCGTTGGGGCAAAGATGCGGAAGAAGTGAAATTTGCCAACTGGGATGGCTTTATAAAATTTGCATTGGGTGAAAATGTAAAGCGTTCATATAGCCCTACCAACAATCGCTTTCCGGATAGCCGCATGGGTGTAGAACAGGTATTAATGGATGAATTTACCCGTGCAAAAGATTATCAAAAAGAAGGTACAGCCAAACGAAGAGATTTAGAGCTTGATGCAGTATCTGAAATTCTTAATCATAAGAGATTTATTACCTGTCACTCATATGTTCAGAGTGAAATTTTAATGTTAATGAATGTGTCTGATTCATTTCACTTCACAGTAAACACCTTCACACATATTTTAGGTGGATATAAAGTGGCTAACGAAATGAAGGCGCATGGTGTGTATGCTTCAACATTCAGTGACTGGTGGGCCTACAAAGCAGAAGTAGAAGACGCTATTCCATACAATGCGGCGTTAATGACAAACGTTGGGATAACGGTTGCTGTTAACAGCGATGATGCAGAACAGGCAAGGCACTTAAACCAGGAAGCTGCAAAAGGAATAAAGTATGGCGGCTTAACACAAACACAGGCATTTAAAATGTGTACATTAAATCCTGCAACCATGTTACACATTGCAGACCGTGTTGGAAGCATTAAAGTGGGTAAAGATGCGGATATTGTTTTATGGAATGATAATCCTTTAAGCGTTTATGCCACTGCGCAAAAAACTTATGTTGATGGCATAGAATATTATGACAGGCAACGCGATTCAACCATGCGCATTTACATAGCATCAGAAAGAAACCGCCTTATTCAAAAAATGTTAGCTGCTAAGAAAGGTGGCGCCAAAACACAACCCGCTGTCATGACATTTGATGCAGACAGTAAAGATGAAGGGGATAAAAATGGTTTTTAAATCAAAACCCTAAATTAAACCCCAGTTCAAAATTTACCCAGGTTGACCAATTATGAGGTGTATTAATTCCATCAAAAACTACAGCTGCATCAAAGCCGGCTAAGTGTACGCCTGCACCAATATCAGCTGCAAAACGTGTAGATGTGTTATCATCGTCTTTATTACTTAAAAACCCGGCGCCCAAATCGCCCTGTAAAAAAACTTTATGCAGCGTTAAAGGCAAATATTTTCTAAAGCCAAGTTTTACAGGAATATAATGGAGGTCAGGCACACTACCTGCACCAAAAAAATTGGTATAACCAATGGTGCCAACTAACCTTGTTCTTGATGTACCAATAGTAACTCCGCCGTTAACACCAATGCCGCCGTTATAAGCAGCCTGGCTGTTTTTATCAAGTGCCGATGCATATAAAGCATGAACAAATATGGATGCATGCGGTAACTGCGCATTAGATTTATATCCAAATAGTAAAGCTGTGGTAATAAATAAAGTGATTAAGATTTTTGATTTCATAGATATTATTTTAGAACTAAAATTACTTATTATGAGTAAAAGCAGTTTAGTTTTAAACGAATAATCATTAATTATATTTTTATAAGTTTCCGATAATGAAAATAAGTATTATTGGTTCGGGTAATGTGGCAACTGTTTTAGGAAAACTGTTAAAACAAAACGGACATATTATTGAAGAGATTATCAGCAGAAATAAAAATCATGCAGCGCATCTTGCAACACAGTTGAATGCAATTTCTGCAGATATATCAGCTATTAAAAAAGCCAGCGACGTTTATATAATTACCGTGAGTGATGATGCGATTGAAACAATAAGCAGCCAGATACATGTTGACAATAAAATCGTAGTTCATACCTGCGGCAGCGCATCAATAAATATCTTAACTAATACTTCCAGCAATTACGGCGTGTTGTACCCGCTACAATCACTGCGTAAAGAATTATCTTATAATCCTGTCATTCCTTTTTTAATTGATGCAAACAACGAACAAACAAAAAATATCATTACAAACCTTGCCACATCAATTTCAAACAATGTTGTCCAGGCAAATGATGCACAACGCATGCAATATCATTTGTCAGCAGTTATAACATCAAATTTCAGTAATCATTTATTTGCCTTAACTAAAGAATACTGTGCAAGCAATAAAATAGATTTTTCTTTATTACTTGCAATGATTGAAGAAACTGTGCATCGGATGCATATTTATAGCCCTGCTAAAATGCAAACCGGGCCTGCAGTTCGAAATAATCAATCAACCATACAAAAACATCTTGCATTGTTAAATGATTTTCCGCAATTAAAAAATATTTATAAAGTGATGAGCAACAGCATCATTCAGTCATATAAAAAATAATCATACACAGGTTGCCAACAAGCTAATAGCTATTGGATAACAGCTAATAGCTTTCTTCTTACCTTGCGCACATGGAGCAATACCAGCAATTGTTACAATATATTTTAGATAACGGCGTACAAAAAACTGACCGCACAGGCACAGGTACGATAAGTTATTTTGGTTACCAGATGCGGTTTAATTTAAGCGAAGGATTTCCGCTGGTAACAACAAAAAGGGTTCATTTAAAAAGCATTATTCATGAATTGCTTTGGTTTTTACGTGGTGAAACAAACATCAAGTTTTTAAAAGAAAATAATGTAAGCATCTGGGATGAGTGGGCTAATGAAAATGGTGAACTTGGCCCTGTGTATGGCAAGCAATGGCGTAGCTGGCAAGGCGCAGATGGCAACACAATTGACCAGGTTTCAGATGCTATAAATCAAATAAAAAATAATCCAGACAGCAGGCGTATAATTGTAAGTGCATGGAATGTGGCAGAGTTAAAGAATATGGCGCTGATGCCTTGTCATGCATTATTCCAGTTTTATTTGGCTGACGGCAAACTTAGTTGTCAATTATATCAGCGTAGCGCAGATGTATTTTTGGGTGTGCCGTTTAACATTGCTTCTTATGCTTTATTAACCATGATGATGGCACAGGTGTGTGATTTAAAAGCAGGTGATTTTATTCACACGTTTGGTGATGTGCACATTTATAATAATCATATTGAACAAGTAAAGTTGCAGTTATCCAGAACTCCATTTCCATTGCCAACAATCAAATTGAATCCTTCAGTAAAAAATATGTTTGATTTTAAGTACGAAGATTTTACGCTAGAAAATTATCAGTATCATCCGGCTATAAAAGCACCTGTTGCGGTGTAATAAGAAATGAAAAATGTAAAATAAGAAATGAGAAAGTGAATGCAGCGTATACTTATATTTATTTTCTAATTTTTGAATTATGAATTTCAAACAAGTTTATGATTTGGAAGACAGGCTTATAACGTTTGTTTGTCAATGTTTAGATGTTTATGAGCTTCTTCCTAACACTAAAGCCGGTAATAATTTAGAATATCAATTATCCAAGAGCTGTACTGCAACAGCTTTAATTTATGGTGAAGCGCAGGCTGCAGAATCAAGAAGTGATTTCTTGCATAAAATGAAACTTGTTTTGAAAGAATACGGGAAACACGGGTTAATCTTCGAATCATTCATCAAAAACCAGTTATTCAAAATTTTAAAGTTGATTTAGCTTTAAATGAAGCAAATCAATTAATGGCTATATTTTAAAAAAGCATTGAAACAGCTAAGAATAATCAGGAAGTAAGAAAGAAAAGTAACTTATAGATTACTTCCTTATTTCTCATTATTAATTTCTTATTTCTCATTTTATGATATTGTCATTCGTAGTTGCAGCATCCACCAACAATGCCATTGGTAAAAACAATCAACTGCTTTGGCATTTACCAAACGATTTAAAATTTCTCAAAAATAAAACCTGGGCAATGCCTGTCTTAATGGGCAGAAAAAGTTTTGAATCGCTCGGCAATAAGCCTTTAAACGGAAGAATAAATATCATCCTGACATCAAATAAAAATTTTAAAAAAGATAGTGTTGTTGTAGTACATAATATGAATGATGCATTGTTCTTTGCCAAAGAAAATGATTATAAGGAGATAATGATTCTTGGCGGCGCTAAAGTGTATTCTGATACAATTAATGATGTGGACAACATCTATATTACCCGTGTGCATCATGTGTTTGATGATGCAGATGCTTTCATTCCTGCCATTGATGAAAAAAAATGGAAACTGGTTTCAAACGAAGACCATTTTAAAGATGATAAACACGCTTATGATTACAGCTTTCAATTATGGCAACGGAAGTAGTTTAATTTAGTAAGTACATTTCCTTCAGTTTATTATTGCATTTATTTGGAACTTGATTTTTGTTTATTGTTATTTGTTTTATGTATTCTTCTTTTCAACTTGCTTTAAAATATTTTAAATATTGGTTAACTGCTTCAAACGGGAACGGACATGCAGTCCACTCACCATTTGTATATGAATTTATAACGCAGGTAATAAATGATAAACGTGAGTTTGATTGCTTTCAATACATTGAATCAATAAGGACAGAGTTAAAAAACAATCATGCTGAAATCAGTGTTCCTGATTTTGGTGCTGGCTCAAGGCTTGAACTGGATAAAAAAAGAAAGATTTCCGTGATTGCAAAATCATCTTTAAAGCCAAAAAAATTTAGTCGATTGTTATTTTGTATGGTTCATTTTTATAAGCCCGAAATAGTACTTGAATTAGGTACTTCTTTTGGCATTACAACATCTTATTTTTCTTTCGCTAATCCATCTGCAAAAATCACAACGATGGAAGGTGCCCCTGCAATTGCCTACATCGCGAAGCAAAATTTTAAGCAATTGCAGCTTACAAATATTACAGTAGTTGAAGGTAAGTTTGATGATACTTTTTCTTCAGTAATCAATCAACTTTCAACTATAAGTTTTGTTTTTATAGATGGTAACCACCGCAAAGAACCAACGCTTGATTATTTCAACCAGCTTATTAAATTATCAACTCAATCAACTATTCTCATATTTGATGATATACATTGGAGCGCAGATATGGAAAAAGCATGGAATGAAATAAAGCAACATCCATCTGTAACATTGTCTATTGATTTATTTTTTATAGGCATTGTTTTTTTTCGAACAGAACAAAAATCCAAAGAACATTTTACTATACGTTTTTAATTATATCTGTTTGCATCATGTAAGCCTGTATTAAATTTGAATGTTTATTTTTAAGCGCTAATTAAAGCTGTATGAGGATAGTCGGATGTATCATTTCTGCACTTATAACAATCATATTAATTTATGTGCTCGATATTCAATTAACATTACATGGCAGTAAAACACCAATATTTGGTGCCTTTCTTTCACCACAAACCGGCTTCTGGCAAAATGCAGAACCTGTTAATGAAACATTTAATGCGCAACTGAATTTTCCGCAGCTAACAGGTAAAACAGAAGTGTATTTCGATGAGCGTCTCGTGCCGCATGTGTTTGCAGAAAATGAAAACGATGCCTGGTTTGTGCAAGGTTATTTGCATGCAAAGTTTAGATTATGGCAAATGGATTTTCAAACGTATGCAGCCGGTGGAAGGTTAAGCGAGATAATGGGTGATTCATTAAACGGTACCAGCTTTTTAAAAATTGATAAATTCTTTCGTCGCCTTGGAATGGTGTATGCCGCAGAAAAAATGTTGAATGCAATAGAAAATAATGCGCCATTAAAATCAGCTTGTGATGCTTATACTGCAGGCGTTAATGCATACATCAATTCATTAGATGAAAAAGATTATCCCATAGAATATAAACTGCTTAACTATAAGCCTGAACCTTGGACGAATATGAAGTCTGCCTTGTTTATAAAATACATGGCTTTTGACCTTGCAGGTTATGAACAGGACTTTGAGAAAACAAACGCCAAATCATTTTTATCAAGAGAGCAATACAATGCACTCTTTCCTTATTTGTATGATTCTATTCACCCGATAATAACCGACCCTTTACCAAAGCTTACAAACATGTTGTCTGTTAAGCCGCCGGCTAATGTTGACTCTGTTTATCTGAATTATAAAATAAGTAATGTAATTGCACCCGCAGATAAACCAATCAAACCAAACAAAGAAAATGGCAGTAACAACTGGGCTGTTGCAGGCAGCAAAACAAAAAGCGGCAGACCAATTTTATGTAATGACCCGCATCTTGGTTTAAACCTTCCATCTCTGTGGTACGAGATGCAGATATCAACACCAAACTTTAATAGTTATGGTGCAACATTACCCGGCGCACCTAATATTTTAATTGGCTTTAATGATAATTGCGCCTGGGGTTTAACCAATGCTGAACGTGATGTGCGAGATTATTATGAAGTAAAATTTAAAGACACCACGATGCATCAGTATTGGTTTAATAATGAATGGCGCGATGCAACGATGCGGGATGAAATAATTAAGATAAGGAACAAGCCTGATGATACAGAACATATTGCCGTGACCGTGTGGGGACCTGTAATGTATGACCCGCATTATCCTGATAAACTCAACTCAAATAAATATTATGCGTGCAGGTGGAAAGCACATGATGAAAGCAATGAACTTGGAACTATTCTGAATCTTGTTCATGCAAAAAATTATAATGATTATCTTAATGCGCTTACAACATTTAAATGCCCGGGACAAAATTTTGTTTTTGCTGATAAAGCCGGTGACATAGCCATTCATCAGCAGGGAGGTTTTCCTGCGTTGTGGTACAGGCAGGGTGATTTTTTAATGCCTGGAACTGACAGCAGTTATGCATGGCAGGGAGATATACCTGATAGCCTTCAACCTGTGATGCATAATCCTGAGCAGGGTTTTGTAAGCAGCGCCAATCAATATCCGTACGATCCGAAAACATATCCTTATTATATGCCTGCTTCTTTTTCCTATTACAGAGGCTGGCTTATTAACCGCTCATTATCGTCCATGCAAAACATTACTGTTGATGATATGAAGACGCTGCAAACAAATTTTTATAATCTTTCTGCTGAAAAAGCATTGCCTGTTTTAATGCCGCATCTTGATGTTTCAAATTTAAGTGCTGATGAAAGCAAGTATGTATCATTACTTGAAACATGGAATATGGTAAATGATGCAGATTCAAAAGGCGCCACTGTTTTTAAATTATGGGTTGATAGCTGCATCAGTAAAATTTATGGTGATGAGTTGCATCAATCTAACCTGCCTGTGCCTTCAGTTGAGTTACCTGCCATGCTTAAAAATATTTTAAAAGATTCTGCGGCTTTGTTTGCAGATAACATCAACACAACTGAACATGAAACATTAAACGATGATGTAACCGCAGCATTTAAAAGCATTATACCTGTTCTTAAACATGCAGAGCAACACGATAGCCTTGCATGGGGAAAATTTAAAGACACGCATGTTTCACATTTGCTAAAAATTCCTGCTTTTAGTAAACTGCATATTGATGTTGGCGGTGGCGTAAATATTATTAATGCAGTTGGAAATAATCACGGGCCAAGCTGGCGCATGATTGTTGAATTAACGGATGATATTAATGCTTATGGCGTTTATCCCGGCGGCCAAAGTGGTAATCCCGGCAGCAGGTATTATGATAACTTCATTGATACGTGGATAAAGGGCAAATACTATAAAATTCATTTGTATAAAGAAGAAGAAATTGTATCTAAAAAAAATAATCCTGGTAAAATAATATTTAGTAAATCTTAAAAATGAAATTCATTGTTGTTTTATTATTAACTGCTTTGTTAGGTTACACAGCACCATTATATTTCAGCTGGTGGAGCTTTGCGGCAACATCATTTATTATTGCATTGTTCATTCATCAAAAAGCATTCGTAGCATTTATTGATGGCTTTCTCGGCATGTTCTTATTATGGCTTTTTTTTACATTGATAATTGACAACGCCAACCAGCATATTCTTTCTCAAAAAATTGCATTGCTGTTACCTTTAAAAGGTTCTTCAATATTATTGATTTTAATTACTTCTTTAATTGGCGGTTTGATATCCGGCTTTGCTTCTTTAACAGGAAGCTTTGCGGGGAAAATCCGCTAATTATTATTGTTTTATTTTGCCGTTAATTATAATCATTGGCAAAAATTCTTAACATAATTCCATATAAGATTTTGCCTGCTCAAATGGGTGGGCAAAAAGGCATTGCGTTTTTTTGCAAGTATCTCGCTGAGCAAAATCAACTTACATGCGTATCTGTAAAATCAAACGATAAATCGCTTGCAGAAAGTTATGAATTGATAGATGTTTTTAATGATAATAGGTTGCGTTATGTAAATCCGTTCAATTTAAAAAAAATAAAAAAAATTATTGTTGAACGAAACATAAAAAATATAATCACTGAACATCCTTACATGGCATGGATTGGATGGCTGCTGAAAAAGCATTTAAAAATTAAGTGGTTTGTTCATTCGCATAATATAGAATACGAGCGATTCAGAACATTACATAAATGGTGGTACCCAAGTCTAAAAAAATATGAAACATGGGCATATAAAAATGCTGACGCTGTTTTTTTTGTAACACCTGAAGACATTGATTTTGCTGTTGAACATAAGATGATTAAAAGAGACAATGCTTTTCTTGTTCCTTATGGAATTGATATAAAAGAAATGCCCGCTGATATTCAGCAACAAAAAGAAAAGATTTATACACTTTGTAAAATACTTTCTGATTGTAAACTTCTTTTTTTTAATGGTGCACTTTCTTATAAACCAAATACAGATGCGTTGAAATTTATTTTAGATGAAATCAATCCTTTATTGTTAGAGCAACAGTTTAATTATCGCATTTTAATTTGTGGTAAAGATTTGCCTGCATCATTCAACCAACTAAAAAATTATGCTGAGAAGAATATAATTTACGGCGGTTTTGTAGATGATATTACAGCTTACTTTAAAGCAGCAGATATTTTTTTAAACCCAATTGTTACAGGTGGCGGCGTTAAAACAAAAGTGATTGATGCAATAAGCTTTGGCGTTACAGTTATATCATGTAAAACAGGCGCTGCAGGCATTAATCTTAAAGCTGCAGGCAATAAAATACAAATTGTAGAAGATGGTAATGCGAAAGCCTTTGTAAATACAATTTTAAACCAGCCGTCGTATATGTTTAATACGCCTCAATCATATTATGCGCACTATTATTGGGAAAATATTGTAAGCAGATTAAAGCCCTTATTTATTTAAACATGAAAAGTTTTAATACTCATGATTAAAAAATCTTTGATAATATATAAATTCTCATATTTTCGCAGTTGTAAAGATTACAGTTAGTCCATATTCCCCCGAACGTTTCACGTAAATGTTTTGGTTCTTGGGTTTCTGTTTTCAAAATTTTAATTAAAATTTTTTTAAATGAACATTTACGTTGGAAACTTAAACTGGAGCTTAACCAGCGACGACCTTCAAAACATGTTTTCACCTTATGGTGAAGTTGTATCTGCAAAAATTGTTACAGACAAATTCAACAACAACCGCAGCAAAGGTTTTGGTTTTGTTGAAATGAGTGATGATGAAGCAGCACGCCAGGCAATCAGCAGCCTTCACGATACAGATATTTCTGGTCGTAAGATTGTTGTAAACGAATCTGCACCACGCAAAGAAGGCGAAGGTGGCGGAGGCGGCGGTTACAAAAAGAAAAGCTATGGTGGCGGAGGCGGCGGTGGTGGTTACAATCGTGGCGGAAGCGGCGGCGGTGGTGGCTACAATCGCGGCGGAAGTAGCAGCGGCGGTGGTTATAATCGTAATCGCGGCGAAGGCGGCGGTAGCGGTGGTGGCTATAATCGTTATTAATTCTGTTTAAGTATTAAATCATTTCATTCAATACACTTGAATGTATAAGAAGTTCTCTAATGCAGAGAACTTCTTTTGTTTTATAACATGCTTAAACATGCATAAAATTGTATTGTGGTAAAATTCAAAAAGCTTTGATATATATTTAAACAGAGATAACGGTTTTGAGTTATATATTGCATTATCAGAAAAGCAATTGCCAACATAAATTAATTGTTTAATCGAAAAAGCAGCATTTATAATTTTTTGCTACTTTGCTTAGGCTTGCATAAAATAAATAAAAATCCCATTAATTATGGATTATAAACAAATTCAGGAGCTTATAAGGCTTATTAATAAAAGCAATATAGGGGAACTAAGTATTGAGGAGAATGATTTTAAAATAACCATCAAACAAAAAAGACTACAACAGGCACAACCAACTGCACCAACACCGGTCTTTTTACAACCACAGGTTACAGCCCAACCAATGCAGCAGGCTGCGCAACCATTGCCGGCAAAAGAAAATGGAGAAACAACAGAATTAAATACAATAACTCCGAAAGCGGATAATTTTATTACCATTAAAAGCCCGATGATTGGTACTTTTTATAAAAGGTCTTCACCTGACAAACCCGCCTTTGTTGAAGTGGGTGAAGATATTGCTCCGGGCAAAGTGCTTTGCATAATTGAAGCAATGAAACTGTTTAATGAAATTGAAAGCGAGATGAGTGGTAAAATTGTAAAAATACTTGTTGACGATTCCAGCCCTGTTGAATACGACCAGCCTTTGTTTTTAGTAGAGCCTTCTTAAGTAAAAATTAAAAAGTCAAAATGAAATTGCCCACGTGATTTTTTTTAATTTTTAATTTAATTTTTAATTATCCAAAGTGTTTAAAAAAGTATTAATAGCCAATCGCGGAGAAATTG
>CAHJWK010000058.1 GCA_903642275.1 Chitinophagaceae bacterium | reverse complement strand
ACCCGTTGCAACGCAAACTTATTTCAAAGAAGATTTTGAAGAAGTGCCTGTTTCGCAGATGCGTAAAACCATTGCCAAGAGATTGGCGGAAAGCATGTTTACGGCCCCACATTTTTATCTTACTATGACGATTGATATGGATGCCTGTGTTGCGGCACGCAAAAAAATAAATGAAGCAAGCCCCGTTAAGATAAGTTTTAATGATTTGGTGTTGAAAGCAGCTGCGGTTGCATTGAAGCAACATCCGAAAGTAAACAGCAGTTGGCTTGGTGATAAGATTCGCATTAATCATCATATAAACATCGGTGTTGCTGTTGCAGTAGATGAAGGATTACTGGTTCCTGTGATACGCTTTCCTGATACAAAACAATTAAGTCAGATTGCGACAGAAGTAAAAATATTGGCAGATAAAGCAAAGAATAAAAAGCTGCAACCTGCAGAATGGGAAGGCAGCACTTTTACTATTTCTAATCTCGGCATGTTTGGCATTGATGAATTTACGGCGATTATTAATCCGCCGGATTCATGCATACTTGCTGTTGGCGGAATTTCTCAAATACCCGTTGTGAAGAATGGTGCGATTGTTCCAGGCAATGTAATGAAAGTTACATTGAGTTGCGATCATCGAGTTGTTGACGGAGCTACCGGTTCTGCATTTCTGCAAACGCTGAAAAGCTTGCTGGAAGAGCCTTTGAGGATGCTTGTATAAATTCAATCAAACAAAATAACTATTAAAGCCACCAGAGTTGGTGGCTTTTGTTTTTAGTCAAGCTAAATTATAGCTGTATTTCATTTGTTACCGCACACAGGTAACGAGAACACGGAGGTAAACCTCTGGTTGCTCTACTTTCTCTGTGCGAAAATCTAAATATTATTATTCCAATAACATTGTTGTTCGTAATTTTGTAAGGTAAACTTATAAGTTATACTTATTAAATGAAAAAGCAAC
Source organism: Chitinophagaceae bacterium (assembly GCA_903642275.1). Lineage (GTDB taxonomy): Bacteria > Bacteroidota > Bacteroidia > Chitinophagales > Chitinophagaceae > Parafilimonas. The sequence continues at coordinate 23,612 of CAHJWK010000058.1, read as the reverse complement.
CTGATATAGAATTGGTATCCGAATTAAGAACAAACATTACGCGGCTGGTAAAAAAATTAAGAAAGCACACGATAACAGGTATGATGCTTTCCTTAACTGAAAGATCAGTACTGGGTTTACTGAATGAAGAGACGGAGTTGCTGCCCAATGAACTGGCAACAAAAGAAAAGATCACTAACCAGTCTATGTCGCAGATATTAACTCATCTTGATGAGTTAGGTTATATTAACCGGCGCATTGCAAAAGAAGATAAACGAAAGTCTTTTATTTCACTTTCGTTAAAAGGTATTAAAGCCATAAATCAATTGCGAAATGAAAAAGATACATGGCTGCATGAGGCAATTTTAAACGCCTGCACAGCAGATGAAATTATAATATTAAAAAAGGCATTGGTGCCTTTAAAAAAACTTGTGGACTTTGAAGATAACTAAAGAAAATAAGAATCATAAAATCACAACATTTAACGCATTTAAGAGCAGGAATTACAGGTTATATTTTGCCGGTCAATCCATCTCGCTTATCGGAACATGGATGCAAAAAACAGCAGTAAGCTGGATTATATATTCACTTACGCATTCAAAATTTATGCTGGGCCTCTCACTGTTTGCCAGCATGTTTCCATCGTTCGTATTTTCTTTTGTAGGTGGCGCAACTGCTGATCGTTATAACCGCTATAAGCTGTTGCTGATTACACAGATTGCATCAATGATTCAGGCAGTATTACTAACCTTACTTATATTTTCAAAACATTACAACGTATGGACAATTCTTTCATTAAGTTTTATACTCGGTATCATCAATGCATTTGATGTTCCTGCAAGGCAATCATTAATAAATGAATTGATAGAAGACAAAAAATATCTTAATAATGCGATTGCTTTAAATTCATCAATGGTGAATTTATCCAGGCTAATTGGTCCTGCTATGGCGGGATTTATCCTTGAAAAATTCGGTGATAAATTTTGCTTTGGATTGAATGCGATAAGTTTTATAGCGGTAATAACATCACTGTTATTGATGAAATTGCCACAGCAAAAAATCCAGCCCCATACCAAAAATATTTTCCAGGATGTAAAAGATGGATGGACTTACCTGAAACAAACAAAAGAGCTAAGATTTATAATTACCATGCTTGGCCTTATCAGCCTTTTTGTGTTGCCGTACACAACATTAATTGCTGTGTATGCCAAAGATATTTTTAAAGGCACTGCATCCACATTTGGAATTATTGACAGCATGATTGGCCTTGGTGCATTTGGTGGCGCAATGTTTTTAGCATCATTAAAACCGGGTAGTAATTTGAGAAAGATACTGGCAATAAATACGTTGATTTTCGGCACTGGCTTAATACTGTTCTCACATATGCACGTTTATTCACTTGCACTAGTTTTTGCTACGCTTGCAGGCTTTGGAATGATGTCTCAAATCACTATCACAAACACATTAGTTCAAACAACTGCAGACCCAAATATGCGGGGCAGAATGATTAGTTTTTATGCGATGGCTTTTTTTGGAATGCAACCTTTAGGTGGTTTACTTGTTGGTTCAGTATCACAATTAATCGGTGTACCAAATACTGTTTTAATACAAGGTTGCATTGCTTTGTTGATTGGCGGATTGCATTTGCGCTTCTTAAAACGAAATAAATTAAAAGCCATTCAAAAAAACTTACTTGACACAACAAAACCTTTTGAAGCCGCGGCATCTTGATTAATATAAATATCAAACAGTATAATTGATTTCAATTTTAAAATTACTTTTCAAATCAATATTATGGAAACTAATAAACAAAACACGGCGCTTTTGGTAATGGATATGCAGGCTGGAACACTTGCTAATCTTTCTGACACCAAAGCATTAATCAGCAATGTGGCTAAAGGAATAAATAGCGCCCGTAATAAACAGCTACCCGTTATTTACGTAACCGTAGGTTTCAGAGCAGGCATGCCGGAGATAAGCACTAATAATAAAAGCTTCACTGCAAGCAAACAAAGATTTAATAAAATGAGTATGGATGGTTTTATAAAAATACATGCTGATATAGCGCCACTGAAAGATGACATACATGTGGTTAAACGAAGAATCAGTGCTTTTACAGGCAGCGACCTTGAAGTAGTTCTAAGAGCAAAACGCATCGAGCATATTATATTAATGGGTATTTCTACAAGCGGCGTTGTTTTATCAACTTTACGTGAAGCTGCAGATAAAGATTATCGCATTACTGTATTATCAGATTGTTGTGCTGATGCTGATGACGAAGTACATCGTGTGCTGACTACTAAAATTTTTCCACGCCAGGCTGATGTAATTACTGTTGAAGAATGGAATAAAGCCAATGCGATTGTTATGTAAAAATGTAGGGCATAAAAATTATCCTGTTTGATTTTGAATTCATTCACTTTATTTCTATAATAAAACTAACTATTGCTTCACTCTGTTACACCTGTTTAACTTTTGCACAAAAATGTTACTTAACAATCCCTTTATGTGGATTTTTTTTTGCGAACTGTTTTATATGATTTTTACAACTTTGCTGCTTTTAAAACGCTTATGAAAGTATTGTTTATAAATGTTTGCCTGCTAATTACAGTTTATGCAGCGGCACAGGATTCTACTATGCAGATTTTAAAGAGTGAAGCTGTACGGCCTATTCCAAGAAGTGCACCCGATACTATTCATAGAAACTGGATTAAAGGCGGATTGTTTAATTTGAATATTGCACAAGGTTCTTTGAAAGACTGGGCTGCCGGCGGTGATAATTTTACTGTGACACTTAACTTATATGTGAACGGTCATGCCTTTTATAAAAAGGGAAAAATAAGCTGGGATAATAATATTGATATAAACCTGGGCTATCTTAATACTACCACTTTAGGCACACGTAAAAATGATGATCGTTTTGATATGCTTTCCAAGTATGGTTATGCATTAAATAAAAATGTTTCATTGTCCGCATTGTTCAATTTTCGTACACAATTTTTTAATGGATTTTCATATCCTAATGATAGTACTCGAGTTTTAACATCATCAGGTTTATCACCGGCGTATATTTTATTAAGCCCTGGTTTTGATTTTCATCCTGTAAAAAATCTATCCATTTTTATCTCGCCTTTCACATCGAGATGGATAATAGTAGGCAGTCCAACCTTATCTAAAGAAGGTGCTTACGGCGTTGATTCAGGCAAATATGCCTCAGATGAAATTGGTGCATTCGGAACTATTTCTTATCACACTAACTTAGGCAAACTGGTTACTTACAACACCAGGTTAGATCTGTTTTCAAATTATGAACACAACGCACAGGATGTTGATGTATATATGACCAATCTTTTTGCAGCCAGATTAGGAAAAGTTATTACAGCAACCTGGAGCGTTGATATGATTTATGATGATGATGTACGCATATTCGGACCAAATCATGATTCACCACATTTGCAATTAAGATCATTAGTAGGCCTGGGAGTACTTTTTAAACTTGGTATGTAATTGTATATACTTTTTTATCTGTCTTTTATAAGTTATTGTCTTATTTATATTATCATGCTGCAATTCTTTTTTTTTACTAATTTAATAAACGATATGACTAAAGTATCAGGTTTAGTATTTGCATTTATTTTATTAACGATTGTAAGAACCATTGGGCAAACACCGTTGATTATAGAAAAGAATGGCAGGCACGCTTTGGTTGTTGATGGAAAACCATTTTTCATATTAGGCGGCCAGGTACATAATTCCAGTGCATGGCCTGCATTGCTGCCAGATGTTTGGCTTGCTGCACAAAATATGCATCTTAATACACTTGAAACACCTGTTTACTGGGAACAGGTTGAAGCAGTAAAAGATAAGTTTGATTTTTCTATTATTGACACATTGCTTACACAGGCAAGAGTACATGAAATACATATTGTTTTATTATGGTTCGCTACCTGGAAAAACGGCAGCAATCATTATATGCCTGAATGGATGAAAAAAGATGTTTTAAAATATCCAAACATAACAGGCAAAGATGGTAAGCCGGTTGATTCACCTTCACCACATGCCGAAGCTACATTACAGGAAGATAGCAAAGCGTTTGCCATGATGATGCGGTATTTGAAACAGGCAGATAAGCAACACACTGTAATTATGGTTCAGGTAGAAAATGAATCAGGTGCCTGGGGAAGTGTGCGTGATTATTCTCCGCAGGCTCAGCAGTTATTTGAAAGCAATGTCCCCGCTGCATTATTAAAGCCTGAAACACTGAAAGCACTAAACGCATCTGCAACTTCAGGCACATGGAAACAAGTGTTTGCAGACAGAGCTGATGAATATTTTCATGCATGGTGTGTTGCAAGATTTATTGGACGAGTAGCAGCTGCTGGTAAAGCAGAATATGCTTTGCCTATGTATGTAAATGCGGCGCTTCGTGACCCGCTTTCCAATCCTCCTGCAACGCAGTATGAAAGCGGCGGCCCTACTGATAACGTAATACCAATATGGAAAGCTGCTGCGCCTGCTATTGATCTTGTTGCTCCTGATATCTATCTTTCAGGCAGTGAAAAAATATTAAAGGTTTTAGATTTATATAACCGCACAGATAATACACTTTTTATACCTGAAGCAGGCTTAAATTCTTTGAATGCCAAATATTTGTATGAAGTAATTGCAAGAGACGGTATAGGTTTTTCACCTTTTGGAATTGATAATAAAGGTGGTGCAGAAACAAAAGTAAAAATGGACGAAAGACTTGCACCTTTTGCGCAGGAATACATCATGGCTGCACCTATGATGCGTGAACTTGCACAGTGGGGTTTTGAAGGAAAAATAAAAGCGGTTATTGAGAGAGAAAATCATGCAACACAAACAATTAATCTTGGTGCATGGCAGGCTGTTGTATATTTTGGAGGTGACGGAAGAGCTAATGCTGCGCCGGTGTATGAAGAACCAACCGGTAAAGCAATGTTTATACAATTGGAAGAAAATAAATTTATAATTATCGGCACACGTTGCCATATAACTTTTAATCCGTCTGGTAACAATACAGGTATGCCCTGGCAATATTTAAAAGTGGAAGAAGGCTATTTTGAAAGCGAGGCTTTTAAATCACTCCGCATATTAAATGGTGATGAAACAGATTGGGGAGGGCCAGGTTTTGGTTCAACGCCAACTGTACTACAAGTTACATTGGTTCTACGATAACTGTACTTAGCTTTTAATCACTATTTTCATTTATACTTACAGTCTTTTTATTTTATGAATATATATTAATGGATCAAACGTGCCATTTGTTTCAGGCGCATCATAAATACTTCTTACAACAGCCATGCCTTTTACAACCTTGCCGAAAGCTGCATAACCTTGCCCATCCGGATTATTAGCGCCGCCATAATCAAAACCCGGCTGATCTCCGACACAAATAAAAAACTCTGTATTGGCAGTGCCCGGCGCTGACCTTGCCAATGATATAGTCCCATCTTTATGCAAAATTTTTGTTTGCTGCGTTGTCTCGTGCACGATGCCGGGTATTGTTGCAGCAAGTTTATAATTTGTCTGCCATATTCCGCCTTGTATTAATTCAGCTTTAGGTGCATTTGATGGTTGCTCATCATCCCTTAACACACGGTAAAATGTTGCCTTTTTAAAGTAGCCTGAATCAATATAAGATAGAAATGCGGCAACCGTTCCTGGTGCTTGTTCAGGATAAAGCTCAACTTCTATATCACCAAAGCTTGTTTCAATTTCTATATGAGGATTTTTATACTTTGAAGTGTTGCATGCAATTAATAAAACGATGCAGCTAAACAATAATTTCTTATACATTTTTATCAGTTTTAATCAATGATAGAAATGTAGTGTAAATAAATATATCCAAACACAAAGTTTTTCAAAGCCCGATTCATAATTGAGCAATCATTGTTTAATAAAAAGGATAAGTGCAATAAAATTTTATACCCTTCATTATTTTATATAAATATTAATAGTTGTCAACCTATTCTTTTGTGTTAATTTGAAGATGGAATACTTTGTTGATGAGCAATCTGTAGTAAGAAAAATCTGGTGCAACAGCGATACCATACTTTTCATCTTTGCCGGTGCTTCTGCTGAATTTGCTTTGAACAAAGCGGTTGACTGGTTATACTTTACAGGCCGCTTACCTGCAGACCCGTTAGGAAGGCTATTTTCAACCGTTGCTTATGCAAGACTGATTGTTTTTTCTGAATTGAATAAGGCGCACCAGGTTATTGACAAGATGTATTACATACATTCTGCTGTTGAAGAAAAACGTGCTATGAAAATACCTGACTGGGCTTACAGGGATGTATTATTTATGCTGATTGATTACTCTATCCGTTCGTATGAAATATTAGAAAGAAAATTAACCGCGCCTGAGAAAGAAGAAGTATATATAGTGTTTAAACGCATGGGTGAAAGAATGCAGTTAAAAGATTTGCCACTAACATATATTAAATGGTTACCTGTACGTGAACAACATCTGAAGACAGATATGATGTACAGTAAACACACCGCAGATTTATACAAACAATATAAAAAACACCTGGGCTTCTTAAGATATTTTTTACTAAAACAATCGCAGGTATTGGTTGTGCCAAAACAGGTGAACAGATTATTACGGTTAGGAAGCATGAAATTGCTTAAGCCGGTAATTTTTATATATAAATTTTTTCGCCTGATTAAGCTGCACTGGTTTTTAAAGAATATTATTTTGCCTGCCACATACAAAGCACAGATAAAAGCTTTGGACATTGCTGCTGTATAATTCCATCAAACAAAAATCTGATTCGTTGAAAGATTAAAATAGATTTTTTGACAGGTTTAAATGGTTGCTGGAAATCTATAAAAAGTATATTTTAATCAACACTTGCTTTTAAAAAAATATGATTTTATTACTTGCATGAATAAATAAAACTTATACCTTGTGTCTTAAATACACATTTTAAAAACAAAAAATTTTGCCATGAAAAAAATTTACTTTTCAGTTACTCTGCTGCTGCTTTCTTTCGCTTCTTTTTCGCAAACAGTAAGCTATACCGGTAACGGTAATTATGGATTTAACGGAACTGCCGGCAGTGGCCCAATTGGTAGTAGTGTTTTAACCATTAACTATGATGGGACTAATCTCAACTTCACACTTGTTACACCATTTTCAACTAATAATAGCAATGTGAACATTTCAAGTAATGTACTTGCAATTTATATTGATAATGGATCGGGAGACGGTTTTAACAGCACCGCCGGTTTTATAGATCAAACTTCAGGTACTCCATCAGTTGCAGACGCTATTGCCGGTGTACAAAGTGGCAATGCGGCTCCTCTTACTTTTCCGTCTGGTTTTAATGCTCAGTACGGTATAGGAATAAGTTCTGAATCTAATACACCTTCAGTTCTGGTAGCAAAATTAGCTACCGCCGCAGCATTTACAGATGAGGTTACACCTGCTCTTACTACAGATCATGACAGTACAACTTTCAAATTTTCAATAACCCCTGCACAGATAGGTTTGAGCGGCTCAAATTTTACTTTTCGCTTTTTTGGTAGTTTGATTAGTAATACTGCTTATCGCTCAAATGAAGCAATTGGTATAAATATAGGCGGCACTTTAGGAGGCGGCGCTAATATTGGCAACACTTCTTACGCCGATACTACCACTCCATTAATTTTCACCGCAGGCAGCCTTGCTGTTAATTTCGGCAGTTTTAATGGTGTGGTTAAAAACAATGCAGTTAACTTAACATGGAGTACAAAAACAGAATCAAACCTTTCTCAATTCAAGGTGCTTAAAAGTTCTGATGGCACAAGTTGGAAAACAATTGGAAGTGTTACACCAAAAAATATTGCAACAGGTACACAATATAGCTTTACAGATAATAATCCAATTGCAAAAAATTACTACCGTTTAAAAATTTTGGATAAAGACGGGAAAATTAATTACTCAGGCGTTTTAATAATTAATAAAGATGGCGGAAAAAATATTTCACTTCTTGGTAATCCTGTAAGAGATGCTGTTAAATTAAACATTAGCGACGATAATGCGGCAGCTTATCATTTGACTCTATATTCGCCTGACGGCAAAGTTTTAGCATCACAGCTTTTCAATCATTCTGGTGGAACAGATAAAGCAACAATGAATATACCTTCTTCTGCAAAAGGTCTATGCCTGCTTAAAGTTTCTTCAGGAAGTAGTACACAAACTTTCAGAGTTATAGTTCAGTAAATATTTTTTATTAAGACGAAAAGCGTTTCAAATTTGAAACGCTTTTTTTATGTGTTACAATTAACACACAATGAAAATGCTTAACGTAATAACGAACCACTTATAATATGATTCAGGACTTATAAAATAGTAAGTTGAAAGTATGAACGTTAGTATTATTTTTCTAAGTGTTGTTTAAGCTTTCTTTCTAAATCTTCAAACGTAAAAGGCTTATTTAAAATACCATCTGCATAATGATTGTGATAATCTAAAAGCGCAAGCGGGTCAGCTGAAATCAAAATTATTTTTACTGAAAAAGGCAGTATGTTTTTTAAGTCCTGCGAGATATGCCTGCCATCATCACCTTTTAAATTAATATCAATAAAAATAATATTGGGTTTGTTTTCTAAAAGACTATCTAAAAAGCCATCGGAATTTTCAAACGTCATTACTTTATAGCCTTTCTTTTCACCCCAGGCTTTTATAGAAACAAGCACATCTGCTTCATCATCTATAACAAATATTTTTAGCATCGTCATTTAATTTTGCAATTGTAATTAATAATTGCAGTCAGGACTGCACAAATCTAACCTATGAATTGGTAACGAAATTATATAGTTAAACAATAATTCAGCCGCTAATAATATTGTTTATCCTGCATTAAAAATTATTATACAACAGGCAACCAACATTAGTAACTTCCTGTTAGTATGCACAGGCCAGCCTTTAATTGTAAAATTTTACTACCTTTTTTAAAGCCTGTATTATATATAGGCATTATAATTTTTTAAACATTAATCATCTTTTTATGAAAAAAAATAATTTAAACACGTATGCTTTTACTGGCTTTATATGCTTAATATTTTTATTGGCAATAGCGCCAGGATGTTCAAAAAATCCTGTTAATGCATTGAAAGATTTTAAACAGGTAAACCTTGTAGCAAATAATGATGAATACGATGCAGCCCGCATTGATTCGGCTTTTCTAAATGGATGGGGGCTTGCTTTTGGTCCTACCGGTGCTGCATGGGTTTCTGCTGCAAACACTGGTCTTAGCGAAGTATGGGATAAATCTGGTAATATCCTTCTGCCAGCAGTTACAATACCTGCACCTGGTGATGCAGGCACAGGTGGCCATCCTTCAGGTCAACTTTTTAATCCTACAAATGATTTTAAACTTTCTAATGGCAATCCCGCCAGGTTCATCTTTGCCGGACTTGATGGTGTTATCTCCGGATGGAATGGCGGCCCGGGTGCACTAAGCGCAATCGATGATTCTAAAAGCCATGCGGTTTATACAGGCATTGCACTGGCAGCTGACAACGGCGCTAACTTTTTATATGTAGCTAATTTTAGTGCCGGTAAAGTTGATATCTATGATAATAACTGGAATGAAGTAGAAAAATCTTTTAGTGATCCATACATACCGCATGGTTATTCCCCGTTCAACATACAGGCAATTGGTGATACATTATATGTAACTTATGCGAAAGTTGGCAGCGATGGCCGTGAAGTAAAAGCGCCAGGCGAAGGCTTTGTAGATATATACAAAGCTGACGGATCATTGCTCAAACGTTTTGCTGCGCAGGGGGTATTGAATGCACCATGGGGAATTGCAAAAGCACCCGATAGTTTCTTTGATGGAATGAATATGGGCACAATACATAATGCTTTATTAATTGGCAATTTTGGAGATGGCCATATTAATGTATATGACAGAAGCGGTAATCTTATCGGTCCGCTTCGCTCTCGGGGAAGAACTTTGGAAATTGACGGGCTATGGGGCATTTCATTTGCACCTGCAACTGCAACTTCTGTAAACCCAAACTGGTTATATTTTGCAGCCGGGCCTGATGATGAAGCAGATGGTTTATTCGGTTATATATCAAAATAAAATTTAAATTTTAGCAGGGTATTTATTTGGCTTATTTACTGTATAATAAATATCCTGCTTTTCTATTTTAGTCATGTATGTTCAACAAAACAGTTGCATAAATCAACATAACTAATCACATTATTTATCGGGAAAATTGTTATAAAGAAATGAGATTTTTTCCGTTTTTATAACTCTTTGCAACGTTTGGGTGGCTTTTTTGTTGAAGCTGTTTGTCAGATTGTTATCACTAATCTTTTACCAGGAGGTACATTCATATTCCATAATCTTTCAATATCCTTTAAAGGAATGCTGATTGTATCAACTATCAATTTATGTTCTGCTGCCAGCTTAAACATTTCAGGAAGAATTTCTGTAAGCAATGCCTGCACTTCATCTTTTGCCCAACTGCCCAAACCGGAACCAGATAATTGAAGATTAACACTGCGTAAATTTGCTGCTGATAACTGAATGGTATCGCCTGTAACAGAACCAATAAAAACAAATCTTGTTTTATGCGTAAACATGCCATTGCCTTTTAAACAGCTTAGAATCAGTTCTGCCGTGTGTCCCCACAAATAATCTATAATTATATCAATTGGTGTTATATGATTTACCTTTTTTATTTGGGCAACAAATGCTTCATCATTCTGGTTAACCGAAACAATTTCATCTGCACCTAATGCGAGTAATGATTGCAGTGATTCTTTGTTTCTGCCTGTTACAATTATTTTTTTTGCACCATAATATTTTGCTACCTGAACAGCCATTTTACCTGTAAATCCTGTTGCGCCATTTATCAACACAGTTTCACCTCTTTTTATATTTGCTTTATAGCGCAGGCCTATAGCAGAACCAATTACTGCATTCGGCAATGCTGCCGCCGTTACGTCGTCAATATCATCCGGTAACGGAACCATACGCACTTTTTCAATCAGTGCTTTTTCAGCTATCATACCACTTACACCTATGGCATACACGCGTTTATCATTTTCCAGAACACCTACACCATCCCCGCCAATTACTTCTGCATGATTTATATCGTTTTGGGTTGAATAATGTTTGCCTGTTGCTCTTGATTTATCAACATGTTTTAAAGCTGCTGCTTTCATAAAAATCAATAGTTCATCTTCATGCTGAACAGTTGGTTCAGGAAAATCTGTGTACTGCGGCATGCCATTTTTTTGATACATTACTGCTGCTTTCATGATTTATAATTTAACGGCAAAGCTACCTTGCAGTATTAAGGCAGACGATAACATTTGTTATCAAACTAAGGTTGTTTTTGTTTTGCCAGCTTACTTTTTATACGGCTTAAATGAACAGTGCTTACTCCTAAATAAGAAGCGATATAATGCTGCGGAACGCGTTGAACAACCTGCGGCTTATCCATAATAAGATTCAGATAACGTTGCCGGGGTGTATCTTTTATGAAAGAAAAAAAATGCTTCATATAGTCAAAGGTTCGTTCAAAAATGGCATCAATAAATTTTTCTCTTATTGCAGGCATTTCGCTTATTTCAGCTATAATTTTTTTCTGCATCTTTCTTATAAATATACCACAACATGCATGGCTCAATGGTTTCAATAGTAACCGGGCTTGGGTGATTTTTTTTGAAACTCTCAATAGAAGCAACGGTATTGTTTTCAAAGAAGAACTGAAAAGTAACATCTTTCCCATCGTTATTAAACCAAACACGGATACATCCTTTTCCGATAAGAAATATTTTTTTTGAAATGTCTCCTTCTTTTAAAAGAATAGTTTTAGTGGGAACTTTAATGCTTTTGAAACAGCTTACATAATCAATCCACTTATCATCATTAAGCGGAAATTTCTTTCTAAGTTGATCAAACATTTATTGATTTTAAAAATAATATTAAAATGTCACATAAAAACAGAGCTCCATCATAAAAAAGTAATCTGCAAATTCATCATCATTAATTCAATATAAGAAAATTTAATTCACATATAAAGTTTGCCGGCTAATTGATAATATAATTACAAGCAATGAAACGTATCCAAATAATTTTTAAAAAAAGTCTGCCATAATCAGCATTGTATCATATAATTTAAAAACCACTTTATTATGTTACTTTTTTTGATGGGTAAAAAAGGTTTTATATCCGCACCCCTCTTTACAATTTTTGCTCTCACTGAAAACAAAACTATTTATTCATTTTAAAACATTTTGTATGAAATCAAAAATTTACATGGTGCTTTGCGCCGCACTTATTTTATGCGCAAACTTTAAAAGCTTCAGCCAGGCTAATACCAGCCTTTCTAACCTTGCTTCATCAACAGCTGTAAATCATAGCCTTGTTGCAGGCAGCACAGGTAGTATCAATCTCGGTCTTCGTCAATTGGCTGGAAATATCTTTACCTGACAAACGGTGTTTATCTTAACGGAGCCCCGGCTTTTTCTACTCCTCTGAATTCATTATAATGGGGGCAGCTCCGGTGTTACAGGTACTCAAAATTCAGCCTTTGGTTGCCAGGCATTAAGAAGTATAACCACAGGTAGTTCAAATTCAGCTTCTGGATATAATGCCTTATGTAATGCAAAAATGGTTACGCAAACATTGCTTTTGGCGCATATACTTTGTACAAGAATGTAGGCGGCGATCATCTTGTTGCTATAGGTGATTCAGCACTGCTTAACAACAGTTCAGGTTTAAGAAACACGGCTGTTGGTTCTTTATCATTATATAAAAATACTACCGGCGATAACAACACTGGTGAAGGTTATCAAACATTATATAACAATACTATAGGTGCAACCAATATTGCAGCAGGTTTCCAGGCGTTATACCAACACAACAGGCAATAACAATGTAGCCAATGATCAAAAGCGCTTTTTGCTAATACCACTGGTTATTCAAACATAGCCTTTGGTATAAAAGCATTGTATACCAATACTACCGGAAATCAATCAGTGAGCATTGGTGATTCTGCTTTGTACTTTAGTACAACGGGTAACAACCTTGCTATTGCCAGTAAGGCTTTATACAAAATGTAACCGGCAATTATAATACTGCAATAGGTTATCAAACATTATACAGCACTATTAATAGTTATGGTATCGGCATTGGTTATTCTGTATTGCACAAAAATACTACCGGCTTTTATAACACAGGTATAGGTATGAAGCACTTTATTATAACACCACAGGAGGTTATACACCGCTACAGGTCTATATGCTTTAATTAATAATACTACAGGAAGTAACAATACAAGTAGCGGAACATTTACGCTGGAAGGAAATACCCAGGCAATAGCAAATACAGCATAAGGAACTTATGTATTGGAAAATAATTCAACAGGCAATGATAATACAGCCATTGGATTTTTTGCAGCCGCTGACAACCAAACCGGCTTTAGTAATGTAGCAATAGGTACTGCTTTATATTTAAATTCTACCAGCAGTAATCTGGTTGCTGTGGGAGACTCTGCTTTATTTAATACAGATGCCGCGACTGCTGTAACAGCAGTAGGCAGCAAAGCTTTGTTTTCCAATACCAGCGGCTCTTATCAAACTGCAGTAGGCGTTAGGGCGCTTTACTCAAATAAGAATAGTGATTTTTCTAATGTAGCAGTAGGGTATAATTCTTTACAATTTAATGTATCAGGAAGTTACAATATCGGTGTTGGTACTTAAGCATTAGTAATGTAACTACCGGAACTCTTAATACTGCTATAGGTCAGGAAGCTGATGTATCTGACGGTACTTTTACAAACGCAACTGCCGTTGGGTATGCAGCAATTGCCATGTCCAGCAATGAGTTTTTTTTAGGCAATAGTTCTATAACTGCCGTTGAAGCTTATGCGCCATATTTTAATGTTTCTGATGGCCGTGTAAAAAAGAACATTAAAGAAAATGTGCCGGCCTTGCATTTATTAATGCATTAAGGCCTGTTACTTATAATTATGATGTGCGTGGAATAAATGATAAAACCGGCTTAACTGCCATGCAGAATAAAAATACAAAGGCTGATGACGGGCCTTCAACTGCCAAAGCTTCAACATCTAATAAAGCTTCAGCATCGGGTAAAGCAAATGAAAATGCCATCACTACAAAAGAAAAAAAATATATACCGGTTTTGTAGCACAGGAAGTAGAAGCCACCGCAAAAAATTGAATTATAATTTCAGTGGAATACATACACCACAGAATGATAAAGACCTTTATGCTTCAAGTTATAGTAATTTTGTGGTACCACTGGTTAAAGCTGTGCAACAATTATCAAAACAAAATGATTCATTAAAAAATGAGTTGGAAAGCATGCATAATGATATTGCGCAGTTAAAATCAGTTGTATTAAAAGGTGGCTCAAACATATCATCAACTGATAACAGTGCAAGTAAAACAATAAGCTTATCATCAGCAACCATATATCAAAATGTACCAAACCCATTCTCCAACGCAAGCACTATAAAATTACAGTTGCCTTCAGGTTATACGAATGCATCAATTATTATAACTGAGAATAACGGCAAAATTTTAAAAACAGTTGCATTAAACGAGAGTTATTCCGGTAATGTAAAGGTTGAGACATCTTCTCTTTCAGCCGGCGCTTATCAATACTCTTTAATTGTTGATGGCAGAATGGTAGATACTAAACAGATGCTGCTATAAAAATAAATTAAAAATCATTTATTTTAAAAGGCACTTTAATTAGTGCCTTTTTTATTGCCTGTAAAAATGAGTTTTAAAAACACCGGAAACAATTTTACTTTTTTAACTCACGTTATTGGTAACTGCAAAGTAATGTTACAGGCAAAGTGTTGCAAACTATCAGGCACATCTAACAAACTGAAAACAAGGTTGATTTTAATAAGATGTTAACTGTTTATTACCTATTGTATTACCATTACAGTACCTTTCTGGTTGGTTGTTTTGTTATTAATATCAGTTACTGAAAGTACCCATACAAACGTCTCGTGGCTTACTATAAAACCTTTATAAGTGCCATCCCAGCCTTTATTAATATCCTGTGAAACAAATACCTGCTGCCCCCAGCGATTATAAATAACCAATGAATCAGTGTATAAGCCGCAGTTATTGCCTGCACTAAGATGAAAAATACCTGGTTGTGTAATGTTGTAGTAAGGTAATGTGCTGCCATCCTGCCAAAAATAAATAACGGGTACATTTACTAAAGGCTGCAGTAATATCTGCGTACCATTGCAAATCATGGTATCATTACCTAAATTAAAGAACGGTTTAGCATTATAATTAATGTTTATGCTATCACTTGCTGTGCAGTCATTAAGATTAAGCTTAACATAATACAGCCCTGCCCGTGTAACTATATATTGTGAAACTGTACTTCCGTCCTGCCACATATAATCAGCATTGGTATAATCAGCATTCAGCAGTTTTGTATCGCCTTCACATAATACAGTATCACAACCTAAATAAACCTGTGGTGATAGCTTTTGATATATTATTACTGTATCTGATGCACTGCATAAACTTTGTGTAACCCTTAACCAGTATGTACCTGGCATTGTAATAGTTTGAGTATTTGTTTGATTGCCTGTGCTCCAGTAATAAAGTGCATTACTGAGATTGAGTTTATAATTAACACTTTCATTTTTGCAAATGCCGGTATCAGCTTCTAAAGAAAAAACAGGCAACGGTTTTACAGCTATTATAATTAAAGTGTCTGATGAAGAGCATCCATTATTAGCAGAAGCGGTTACATTGTAATTGCCTGCGTTACCCGCATATATTGTTTGCGTTGCAGCACCGGTATTCCAGTAATTACCGGTAAAGCCGCTGCCTGCATTTAATTGTATGGAAGTGCCTGAACAAATACTGGTGTCATTACCAAAATCAATAGCGGGTGGATGCAAAACGTTTACATGCACCGTATCATAAAAAGTGCAACCTGATGTTTGTGCACTTGCATAATAGGAAGTATTAATACCAGGATAAACCTTCACTGCATTATTATCAACCTTAATTAAGTTGTATTGAGGTTGCCAGTTGTAGTTGGTAAAGCCGCCTGTCGCTTGTAAAACAATTGTATCACCATTACATTTGGATGTATCATTACCAATACTAAATACATCATTCGCCTGTTTAATGTTGATTGTATCGTGCATTACATTATCACAGTAATCAGTAACTATTACAAAGTATTTGCCTGCTTTCGTTACAGTAAAGGTGGAGTCTGCTGAACCATCCTGCCATTGATAGGTCTTAAATCCTGCACCTGCATGTATGGTTAACGATATATCTGTTCCGCAAAGCATAGTATCATTACCAAGGTTAAGCGTCCTGTTTACCTGTACTATATGTAACTGCAAAAAATCTGTTGGTGTGTCCATAAAACATTTTGCAGCAGGCAGCATGGCATATAAATTACCGTTCCAGTTTACATTTTTAAACTTAATGGCAACCGTTGTATTATTCAATTGTTGTAAAGATGTTATTACTGATGTATCAATACTCCATTGCGTAAACGCACCGCAATTTTGGTTTTTGTAAGAAGTGAATAATACAGTGTTATCAGCACCACAAAAACTTGTTTTGCCATGAATGCTTACCGTGTCGCAGTAATTCTTTTGCACACAACCATTTTGAGTGTTGTATGTAAGCGTATCTGAAACGGTAATTTTAAAGTATGCCGGTGATGTTTTATCAGGCAGGTTATCATCTAAATCTTTGTAACCAGGAGATTGAACCAGGTTGTAAGGAACATGGCTTGTAAACAAAGAATCAGTACCTAAACAATTGGATGCCGTATCGGTATTATGCAGTTTTTTAAATTCAACATAGTTATTAATGCCATTATGTTTATATGCATGTGATTGCATATAAACATAACCATTATCAGCCAAAGGCACTACGCCTGCAGTAACAGAAACATTTGAATTGGTATATCTGAGTTTCCTGCTTTTTAAAACCTGGTTATCGTTTTCCTGAATAAGAAATTCAGTAAAAAAATTATCAGTAAAATACCTGCTCAACACATATAATGCTTTGCCATCAGGATATATATTTATTAAAGTGTTTACAACATTTACACCCGGCGGTACAGCTATGGTATAAGCACTAACCAGATTAAAGTTTGTGTCAAATTCCGCTACCGCAAATTCATGAACTGTATCTGTAGAAATTGTATAGGAATCAATTGTAGCGCCATAAAGTACATAATTGCCATTGTTCAGTCTTAAACAATACCCTCTTTGAGATGCTATGGATTTTAAACCATCTTTCTTACCTGCTGGAGGCACTATAAATACTTTCTTAGTAAGATTACCTGTAGCATAATCAAACTGAAGAAAATTCAGGGCAACAAGGTATTTATTATCACCATCGCCAAAAGATTGTCCGCATACTATTATATTATTATTAGTAACAAAAGCACCAAAGGCATCGGCGCCACCATGATAGTCGCCTGCATTGCCATAATTAGCGTCCCAGATTACTTTACCTGCTGCATCAATACGAATCACTGTTTCATATAGGCCATCACCGGTATTATTTTGCGTGGTACCGCAAAAAATAAGATCACCATTTAAGCCGTCTGCAACTGTTTTTATGGTTATAGGCACGCCCTGCACATAAGGTGCCAGCGATGTGGTTAATTGTGTTGTCGATTTTAAATTGCCGTTTTCATCAAGCCGAAAAATTACCGTTGCATCTCTGTAGTCGCTGAAAGTTGTATCTACATCAGCAATTGCAATAATATCCTTATCAGGTAGCTGGAAAAGATTAAATACAGTTATACGGTAAAATCTATGCGGTTCAGCATCTTTAAACTGTCTTATCCATTGTACTGTGCCATCATGATCTGTTTTTACAATAAACCCATCAGCCAGCTGAAATAATTTTGCTAACGTGGTATCGTACATATTACCACCCGTCAGCACACCGTCATCAGCAGAATGAATGGCGATTGCAGGATTAACCGAACGATTATTAAGCCCTATCAGTTTTGTAAAAGATGTATCGTAACAGGTATAGATATAATTAGCTACGTTTAGCTTATCAGATGAAATTTATTATATCACTATAAATAATGGTAGGGTTTGCACCAATGCCTGCCACGCAAAACGCATACTGAGTGCCGCTGGTTAATTTTTAATTACAGTACTGGCACGGGTGCTATACAAATTTATAAATTGCTTCACCTTGCATTAAATGACATCTCAACATAACTTTACTGTATGAACCATCTCTACTTTGGCGATTGCTTAGATGTACTGAAACAACTGAAAGATGAAAAGCCGCAGCTGTTTACTGAAGCAAATAATGCAGGACATATAAAATTGATAACGTTGAATTCAGGCAGGATAGAATACAGATATTAAAGGTAGAAAATTTGTTTAATGGCAAACAACCGCAACTTCCTTTTAGTTCAAATAATACAACGTTTAAAAAAGCTCAACGTAATGAAGGTAAGAGTTTATTTGATTGAAATTATAATGTGTAAATATAAATACAGTAAAACATAGAATATCGTAATGTCAGATACCTGTCTTAATTGTGGAATGCCCGTTGAAGGAAAGTATTGCAGCAACTGTGGACAAAGTACTGAAGAGCATACCATTAATTTTCATTTTCTGTGGCATGATGTTCAGCACGGACTTTTTCATTTTGATAAAGGTATTTTGTTTACTGTAAAAGAACTGTTTACAAGGCCGGGGCATTCAATCAGGGAATATATCCGGGGTAAACGTGTGCAGTATTTTAAGCCTGTTTCGCTTGTGTTGATTTTAGCTGCAGTGTATGCATTTTATTTCATTACTTCCACATAAATATGATTGTTAACACCATTACGCTTTCGGGTTCAGGTAAAGATTTTATAGCAGCACAAAACAAACTCAGAGAATTAAACGATTGGGTAATTGAACATTATGAAATTATTGCGCTTATCCAATTGCCAATCTATTCGCTTGGAACATACCTGGCGTTTAAAAAAAGCGGCTATAATTTTTCAGAGCATCTTGTGTTAAATGCTTTTTTAACAGCGCAAAG
The DNA here is from genome assembly GCA_903642275.1 of Chitinophagaceae bacterium. Taxonomy (GTDB): domain Bacteria; phylum Bacteroidota; class Bacteroidia; order Chitinophagales; family Chitinophagaceae; genus Parafilimonas. Next base: position 4,559 of record CAHJWK010000058.1, on the reverse strand, counting down.
ACTTGTATTGCGTATTATTGTTTTCCCGTTATATTATTTTTATAACGAAACAATTGTACTAAGAAGAATTGACGGCTTTACCAATGCTGTTGGCTATGCCCTGATGATATGGACACTTATGCAGTTTTTCAATAACCGGAAGAAACCGGCTATCTTTTTCAGAGCCCTGCTCAGCGTGCTGGTATTCTTTATAATCTGGCTGCTTTTATCACTTATTGTGTTACTTGAGATTATGCATCTTAGCGTTATTCATCCGCATGTAAAAACATTATAGCAATCAGCGCACAAATGCGGTTTAATCATGTGGCAGCAACTACTGAATGGGAAAATAGGGTATACCCTTCTCTCTAAACAAGCACAACTTGTGTCCGGCATCGTCTTCTGCTAAGGGACGATACGTTGAATGTGCTGTTATTTATTTTCAACATAATCCTCATCATTAAGCCAGCCGGCTTGTTTGGCAAAGTTTAATAACGTATAGTATTGGTAGTCCTGTTTTATGCAACAGGTTGTAGCGGTAGTTTTCTGCCGTTCTTTTACCAATCCATTACGTAGCGGCTATTTCTTTTGTACTGTATCCTTTTGCAAAGGCAAGTTCCTGCTTTTCTCTTTTAGTTAAGTGCAGCAGCTTTGCCTCCTGTTTGCGCTGCTGCAGCATGGCTGCGTATGATCTGCATCTGTTCATGTGTTATATAACTGCCACGCAAAAACACTGCCCGCACAATATGCACAATGAGCGCAGGATCATCATGCCAGCTAAAGAATGCGGCAGCATCACCCGTTAAAGCTTCGGTAACTTGCTGTTTATGTCAGTCGGCACCAAAAATTATAACCATATTGCCGGCTGGGGCGATGCTCTGCAAGCTGTGCAAGGGCTTTAAACCCATTCAGCGGCGGCAGGCAAAAATCAATAAATATAATGTCATAATAACCGGCTGCAGCAGCCTGTAATAATTTTCTGTATCAGGAACCTGTTTAATGATACACTACGGAAATTGCAAAGGAGCAGTTTGTATAATTCGTAACACAGGTTTTGTTATGTAATCTGCAATTAAAAATGCAGCAGGTTTGATAAGCATCATTAGTTTTGGTTTTTCAGAATAATGAGACTACTAAGATAAGGAATTTTATATTTCTTTTCTGCACAGCCTTTCCATAGCTTTTGTAAGTTGGCAGAGGACTATGCAAAAAAGTAAAACAATTGATTATCTTTCATTATTTTATACCTACATGGCTCTTAAAGAAGAAGCGTTTAATGAAGTTGAAAAACCCCTTAACCCTTTTTAAAATAGGAGTTTTCGATAAAACAGGATTACAATGAATCAATGCTAACCGGAAAGTATCGTTTATAAAATAAACACAAGAAAACCATTAACAATTAACCGTCGTAATTAGCTTAGCTTGATCTGCTTTACACCAAGTATTTATAGCATTCCTGCTACAGGTGTGCACGTAAATTAACATAAAATCAATATGAATAGTAGTCAGCTACTCTACAGAATTTCAAATTTGCAGTATAGTATTCGCAGGAAACAAGTTGAATACGGTAACGCGGTTAAAACAAATGATCAGCTTGATATAAAATTAAGTAAAGAAACACTTATATTATTAAAACAAGACCTTGCTGCTTCAGTTGAAGAATTCAATGCTCTGCCGCCGGACAATATGAATAAAAAGTTTAAAGAACCGAAAAGAAGACACCGGTGGCTAAGCTTTTTTAATTTAAAGTCAGCCATAAATAAAAAATAGGAAGCTGTGTTTTATAACAATTGGTATAAATGTATAAAGTATCATGAATAACGCTCCATTCAATGTGCCATCTTTCAGAAATAAATACATAAACGCTACTTATCATATCAGTATAGTTTTGATTTGAGGGCAGATTAGTCCGTAACCAGGTTTTATGCCCGGCATTGTCTCATGCGAAGGGAAGATGTGTAATACATTCTTACTTTATAGCTTCTTTTCTTTCCTGCATTTTAAAAGTTATAAGCGCAGCACTTGCATTGATAATAGAAGTATAATGCTGATCAATCTTTAATTCAATGCATGCGTGTTTGGAAAACGTTAATTTAAGAGCGGGTGTCTATTTTTGTCTTACTGGTAAAACTTTATTTTGGTTAGCATTTGTTGATGAGATAACCAATGCAATGCCACAGAATTTCTCCTTCAGTTAACGAACAAAGATTCAGAACCAGGCAAGTACAATTTGTTAGTACTTCTTAACCGTAAAATCAAACCAAAAATATGTATTTGTATATACCAACTATATACCATGTATATCCTGTTTCAGTTCTTGGCGCGGTTTACAATAAACTAAAATAAGCCCTTTTTTTGTACAACTTGTCAGCATTAATGACCGGCATCTCTTACTATTGTTCATATCATGTTACAGGCATGGTTGCCGTTAAGTGTTACAAGGAATTTCTTTTCAGCACAGTCTCTTTAATAAAAGACTACCTTGTATTTGTTGTGTCCTAAGTGGAGTATAATGTTCTTTGAATGTTTTAAAGAACTTAGAAAAAGGAGTGAGCAACTATGTGTTTTTCTGCGGGTGCGAGTTTTGGAACCAGTGTGGGTTTAGCAGGTATTGGTATTGCTGCTATCAGGAAAGCAGGTAGCGAGCCGCAACGTTTATTTGCCGTTATTCCTTTAATATTTGCTGTGCAGCAACTGGAAGAAGGATTTGTGTGGTTATCCTTTATGCATAGCAGCTATTCAGCATGGCAACTGCTATCTGTTTATTGTTATTTGTTTTTTGCTTATGCGGTATGGCCCGTGTGGGTGCCGCTTTCCATCCTGCTTTTAGAACCTTTAGAAAAAAGAAAAAAGATATTGCGGGTATTGCTAATCACCGGTGCTGCTACAGCGGCTTATACAACCTGCTGCCTGCTGTTATATTCTGTTCATGCCATTATTTACAACCATCATATTGTTTATACATTCGATTATTCGCGTGTAACCAGCAGCTTAGCCACACTGCATGATGGTTTTTATTTTATTGCAACGCTGCCTGCTGCTTTTATATCAACCCGCAAAAGAATATGGGTGTTTGGCATTTTGCTTACTGCCTCCTACGCGATTTCCAAAATATTTTTTGAAGATGCTGTTGTTTCAGTATGGTGTTATTTTTCTGCTGCTTTAAGTATTGTTGTTCTCTTTCTTATTAAGAGGCAACAAACCCCGGTACAATATTTTAAAAAGCCTGAGAAGGCAGCTAATCAATAATGCGGCTATTTGAATGTGTTGAAGGTGTAAGACATTTCTTTTGTCGGAGCAGGGCCTTCATTGCATAGCTATTGTGCGCAGCATGAGATTTGCGTCATAATGCAATAAGCTATTACACAAATACGCTGTTCTGCCAATTGAATAACCCTACACATTTTATGTAACAGGTTGCGCAATGCAAAGCAGGTGCATTATCCTAAAGTACATAATTCGTTATTACATCGCTGTAAACAATACAATCAAGATCCTTTTTTAATATATTAACTGTATTGGAAACCTTATAAACCGTTTTGAAGTTTGTTAAACTACTTAACTTACTTGCAAACACTTTTGAAGGATCAACTGTAGTGCAGGAATACAAAATATTTAAAAATTTTAGCCATTGATGGTGGCGGAATCAAAGGATTGTATTCTTGTAAAATAATTTAACAAGCTTAATCACATTTCCGTCTAAAACTTTTGTGGTTAGGCTTCTTTATTTATTTCTACCTGCTTCAAAAACTCTTTTTTAAAGTCTTTAAGTCAGATTCAAAGAACTTTGCTGACCCATAATAATACTCACGGTATTATTTTTTTGATACCTGCCAACTTCTTTTCTTTATGCATTAAGGAAAGAGTAGTGGCTACCTTGTTTTTAAAATCCCTATACAATTTTTTATAGTTATGTTTAAAAGCTATTTCTGCTGAAATTTGAGTAGAAGTAGCAATAAAAAATTCTGATTTTTCATCAATACAATCCCTAATCTCTTTTCTCCATTTGATGTTAAGATTTTCTACATCTGCTTCAGAGATGGCTAACCCTGGTTGATTTAATAATTCCTTTTTCAAATGCTTTAAAAGCGATTTTAAATCAGATAATTTCTTTTCAGCTTCGGAAATAGTGTTTTCATAATAGGTAATAACTACGGATGGATTCATAGGATACTGAATTGCTTGTGCAGGTTGATTTAAGTCAAAAGTGTTGCAAATTCATAAAATTTATTTTCACAAATAGTCAATAAAACCATACAAAAAAATATTTAAAGTGACATCTCAATTCAGTAGATAGAGTAGTAGAGACACAACCAACAATAACCGCAGCTATCAATCCTCTATTTCTATAATTTCTTTCATCAAACATAACTTCTAATCAATTTAGCAATTTACCCTCAACCGCTATTTCTTCACAATTCAACTCTATTTACATTTCCAGCATAATTTATCAAAATACTAAAAACCCAAGAAATAGGCGGGGTAAACTCGTAAGCAGTTACTCAAATATTATTAAAATTTATTTAGTAAATGATGTAGTAATGAATTTAATAGGTTAAATAAATAATTACTATTTATAA
>CAHJWK010000057.1 GCA_903642275.1 Chitinophagaceae bacterium | reverse complement strand
ATTTTCAACTGCCTTAAACATCGCCACAACACTGGTATCTTTCACATCTTTATAAGTGCCCGGCTGGTTAAGCTCATGCGAACTTAAGCCGGTTCCCGCGGCGGGCGAGTAAGGTTGAATGCTTACATCTTCATACAATAAACCTTTGTTATATAATTGCTTCAGCAGCCACCAAAGTGTTTCAATATATTCATTGGTAAATGTTATGTATGGATGATCCAGGTCAACCCAATAACCAATACGTTTGGTTAATTCATCCCATTTATCTTTATAACGCAATACTGCTTCACGGCACTTTGTATTATAATCTTCAACGGAAATTTTTTTGCCGATATCTTCTTTTGTTATACCTAATTCTTTTTCAACACCCAATTCAACCGGTAAACCATGTGTATCCCAGCCACCTTTGCGTTTTACCTGGAAACCTTTCATGGTTTTGTACCGGCAAACCAAATCTTTTAAAGTGCGGGAAATAACGTGATGAATGCCCGGCATACCATTAGCGCTTGGCGGACCTTCATAAAATACAAATGGCTGTTTACCCTCCCTTAAAGAAATACTTTTTTCAAAAGCCTGTTCCCGGTTCCAGTCATTCAAAATTTCTTCCTCAATTTTGGGAAGGTTTAAGCCTGAAAATTCTTTGTATTTAGCGTTGATATTAGCCAAAATGCCTGCCTTTACTTTATAAAAGGCTGCAAAGGTAATGGTATGCAACTAAATTACATGTTCGTTTAAACGTTTTAAGACTGAATTTTAATGTGAATCACCTGTCGGTGGCTGATAAGCAGGCACCACATTATGAACAGGTTTTATTGTTTTCAGATACGCGAACATGGCTTTCACCTCGTCATTAGTAAAATTACGGTAACTATCAACCGGCATTGGTGGCATCAGCGGTCTTGAACCTTCAATTCCTTTAAGTAATCCTTTTTTAATACAGGTAATAAACTGCTGTTCGTTCCAGGCAAGAATTCCTGTTGAATCAGGTGTAAGATTAGCAGAATAAGAATTTCCCCATGGGCCAATCCATGCGGTTTCGTCGTTGGTGGCAGCCAGGTGTTGTGCAAGCTGGGCCGGCGGAAGAGCAGGTGCAGGCATTTGCGATGAATGGCCAGACAAGAACAAATTTGAATCAGCAACTGGTCCTTGCGCTGTCATTTTTTTGGGTGTGTGGCAATCGCTACAACCACCCACAGCAACCAAATGATGGCCCCATTCTGTTTGACTGGAGTAACCTGCATACATTTCTTTAGTTGTTGAAGCAGAATCACTGTTTGCAGACGTACCTGAAGTGGCGTTGCAGCGGTAAAATAAAAAGCAGATTGTGCAAACCACTGCAAAAACGATTGTTTGATTTTTCATCAGTTAAGTTTTTGATTTATACTATTTAATGCACAGAGTTTCAGGTGGGCTAATCATAGAGCAGGATTCGTTTTGGTGAAGAAAAATAAAATTAGTTGAATTGCAAAATTCAAGCTAAGCATATGCTTTTATAATGTTGATAACACTGTTATGATAATGGCCGCCAAACAAAATAAGATGTACAAGCAAAGGGTATAACTGGCAAAGCTCTACACGCTCTTTCCAGTCTTGCTGAAGTGGAAATGCTTCATTATAAAAGCTGTAAAAAGTTTTATCAAACCCACCAAACAATAAGCTCATTGCAATATCCATTTCCCGATTGCCATAATAAACAGCGGGGTCATAAATAACCGGTGCACCATTTTCATCAGCCATAAAATTGCCGCTCCATAAATCGCCATGAACAAGCGAAGGCTTTTCTTCAGGGAATAAATTATTAAAGCGGCTATATAATTTTTCTGCAAGCGCAACTTCTTCTTTGTTTAATTTATTTTGGTTAAAGGCAAGCTGCACTAGTGGCATGATACGTTGCGTTGCATAAAACTCATCCCATGTATTACAGAAATTATTTTGTTGATAAAGCGAGCCGATATAATTATTTGTTGATAATCCAAATTGCGGATTAGATGTTTTATGCAACGCAGCAAGCTGGTATGCAAATGTTTGCCAGAAGTTTTTGGGTGGATTGCCTTTCTCAATAAATTCAGTTACCAGGAAAATTTTGTCATCGGAATTTCTGTATAAAACCGGTTCAGGAATTTTAATTGTTTTGGTTTGATACAGCAGTTGCAACCCAGAAAACTCTTTTTCAAACATATCTTTCAAACTGCCATTATTCAATTTTAAAAAGAAGGAGCCAAGGTTTGTTTGAAGGTGATAAGTTTGATTAATATCGCCGCCAAAAACCTGTTTTTCGCTTTTAATTTCCACTGATTGATTAAAATGTTTTGAAAGTTGCTGGGCGATATAGTTGAAAAGTGACTTCATAATACAAGATAAACAGACTTTATTGCAATGTCAGCCGACTTTATTGTAATATTCCCGCACTTCATTGCCAAGTTGTTCCGCTTCATTGCCAAGTCGTTGCACTTCATTGCCAAGTCATCAGACTTATTATCAAATAAATAAAAAAACCTGCCAAGGTTTTAAATCCCGGCAGGTTGAAATAAAAATTATTGATTACGCTTCCTGCGTTTGCATGCGCTTTTGCTGGCGCTTTCTTTCATCATCATCCAGAGTTACCTTACGCATACGCACAACTTTTGGCGTTACTTCAATGCATTCATCAAACTGTATATATTCCATACATTCTTCCAAAGTCATCAAAGTTTTTGGCGCAATGCGCGAAGCATCATCGCTGCCGCTTGCACGGTGATTGGTTAATTTCTTTGGTTCAGTCGCATTTACAATTAAATCGCCTGGTTTAATGTGCTCGGCAATTATCTGTCCTGCATAAACTTCTTCACCTGGATCAACAAAAAAGGTTCCGCGATCCTGTAATTTATCAATAGAATAGCCGGTAGTACGTTCCTGATTTTTTGAAAGCAGCACGCCGTTATTTCTTCCCGGGATATTTCCCTTCCATGGTTTATATTCATTAAAACGATGCGCCATTACAGCTTCACCAGCCGTATTGGTAAGCATGTTAGAACGCAGGCCAATCAAGCCTCTTGAAGGAATGTCAAATTCAAGATGCTGCATTTCACCTTTTGTTTCCATTACATGCATTTCACCTTTGCGCTGCGTAACCAGATCAATTACTTTTCCGCTGAATTCTGCAGGCACATCTACCACTAATACTTCGTAAGGTTCATTCTTTTTGCCATCAACATATTTTACTAAAACCTGCGGCTGTCCAACTGTAAGTTCATATCCTTCGCGGCGCATTGTTTCAACTAAAATACCCAGATGAAGAATGCCACGACCGAACACAAGAAAACTATCTGCGCTATCAGTATCTTCTACTCTTAATGCAAGATTTTTTTCTGTTTCCTTCATTAAACGGTCACGCAAATGACGTGAGGTTACAAACTTGCCATCCTTACCAAAAAAAGGAGAATTATTAATGCTGAACAACATGCTCATGGTAGGTTCATCAACACTAATAACCGGCAATGCTTCAGGATTTTCAGGATCAGCGATTGTGTCACCAATATTAAAACCTTCCAAACCAACAATGGCGCAAAGATCACCGGCACCAACTTCAGTTACACGCTTTTTGCCCATACCTTCAAAAACGTATAATTCTTTTACCCTTAGTTTTTTGTTTGATCCGTCAGCCTGCAATAAAGCAACCGGCATATTTTCTCTTATGGTTCCGCGGCCAACATTACCAATCGCAATTCTTCCCAAAAAAGAAGAATAATCCAGGGAAGTGATCTGCATCTGCAACGTGCCTTCACTGATTTTAGGTTCAGGAACGTATTTGATAATGCCATCAAGCAACGGCGTAATATCTTCTGAAGGCGTTAACGAATCATTGAACCAGCCATGTTTACCGCTGCCATAAAATGTTGGAAAGTCAAGCTGTTCTTCTGTTGCATCAAGATTAAAAAATAATTCAAACACTGCATCGTGCACTTCATCAGGGCGGCAGTTAGGTTTATCAACTTTATTTATAACAACGATTGGATGCAGGCCAAGTGCTAATGCCTTTTGCAATACAAAACGTGTTTGCGGCATCGGGCCTTCAAATGCATCAACCAAAAGCAAAACGCCATCTGCCATTTTTAATACACGTTCTACTTCGCCACCAAAGTCAGAGTGACCAGGTGTATCAATAACGTTTATCTTAACATCTTTGTAAACAACAGCTGCATTTTTTGAGAATATGGTAATACCACGTTCCCGTTCAAGGTCGTTGCTGTCCATTATCAGTTCGCCGGTTTCCTGGTTATCACGAAACACTTTTGTGGCGTGTAAAATTTTATCAACAAGAGTAGTTTTGCCATGGTCAACATGGGCGATAATTGCTATATTTCTTATGCTCATAATAAATAACTAAAAATTAAAAAGTCAAAAAATGGAAAGGATTTAAGATTCGACTTTTAAATTTTGATTTAAGCGTGCAAAGGTACGGAAATGTGGCGGCGTGGCAAGAAGAAGTGTGTTAAGCTTAGTTGATATTATTGAATTAAGCTAATCAAATTAGTTTATTGTTTTGATAGAGGAGCCCAAAGCCTGCAAGCGTTGTTCTATATTTTGATAACCGCGATGTATCTGTTCGATATTACGGATTACACTTTTACCTTCTGCACTTAAAGCTGTAAATAATAATGATACGCCGGCCCGTATATCAGGACTGTCCATCACGATACCATGCAATTTTTGTTTGCGCTCAAGACCAACAACCACTACACGATGCGGATCGCATAAAATTATTTGTGCACCCATATCAATTAATTTATCAACAAAAAATAAGCGGCTTTCAAACATCTTTTGATGAACAAGCAGGCTGCCTTTTGCATGTATAGCGGTTACCAAAATAATGCTTAATAAATCCGGCGTAAAACCTGGCCACGGATGGTCTGAGACTGTTAGCGTGCTGCCATCAAGATAGTGTTGAATGGTATATAACCGTTGAGATGGAATATGAATATCATCGTTATTAATTTCCAGCCTGATACCAAGCTGCCTGAAAGTATCGGGTATTATACCAAGATGTTTTATGCCTGCATTTTTTATTATAATCTCACTTTGCGTCATTGCAGCAAGGCCGATAAAACTGCCTACTTCAATCATGTCGGGCAACATCGTATGTTCGGTGCCATGCAACACATCCACACCTTCAATCATTAATAAATTACTGCCCACACCTTTGATACGTGCACCCATGCGGTTCAACATACGGCAAAGCTGCTGCAGGTATGGCTCGCAGGCAGCATTATAAATTGTAGTGGTGCCTTTTGCCATAACAGCCGCCATTAAAATGTTTGCAGTGCCTGTAACAGAAGGTTCGTTCAACAACATGAACGTGCCTTTAAGACCGGTTGTTTTTAAAAGAAAGATGTCAAGCTTTTCATCATGCACAAAACCGGCGCCTAATTTTTCAAAGCCGATGATGTGTGTATCTAAACGGCGGCGACCAATTTTATCTCCGCCGGGCTTTGGAATATATGCTTTCTTAAAACGCGCTAACATAGGTCCGGCAAGCATTACAGCGCCACGCATACGGCTGCTTTTTTGCCTGAAATCGTCTGAAGCGAGGTAATCAACGTTCACATCATCTGCCTGGAAGATACATTCATTTCTTGATACACGGTTAACCTTCACGTTGAGCAACTCAAGCAATTCGATTAACAGGTTTACATCAATAATGTCGGGAATATTTTTTATGGTTACCACTTCTGAAGTAAGCAACACAGCAGAGATAATTTGCAGTGCCTCGTTCTTTGCGCCCTGCGGCGTTATTTCTCCTTTCAATTTTTTTCCACCAACAACTTCAAAAGCAGGCATAGCATTATATTAAGTGTGAAAGATAAAAGCATTTACTTAACAAAAGTTATTCGCAGATGTTTGAAAGAAAATTAATTGCCAATCATCTCTCTTGCATTTTCAATAGCGGCTGCTGTTGGCTTTTCACCTGCAAGCATTTGTGCAATGGCTTGTATGCGCTCATCTTTATTTAATAAGCGGATGTTGGTTTGCACCGCATCATTTTTTATTTGCTTGTACACATAAAAATGTGCATCTGCTTTGCCGGCAATCTGCGGCTGATGCGTGATAGATATAACCTGGCGCTGTTTAGCAAGTTGTTTTAAAATTACACCAACCTGCCTTGCAGCTTCACCTGAAATGCCTGTATCAATTTCATCAAAGATTAATGTTGGAAGATTTATTTTTTCAGCAACAAGTGATTTTATACAAAGCATCAAACGGCTTAACTCACCACCGCTGGCAACTTTATATAAAGGTTCGAAGCGGTTGCTTTTATTTGCATCAAACAAAAATGCAATTGTATTTTTTCCATGTTGATTGAATGCAAGTGCATCGTTAATGGCAACTTTAATTTTTGCATTCGGCATTCCAACCTGCGCTAATAATATATTCACATTTTGTTCAAATAATGGTGTAATTTTTTTTCGCTTTGCAGATAAATCTGCAGCCATTGTTTCAAGCTGCTGCTGTTGCTGTGTTAATTTATTTTGATTTGATGTAATGGCTTCATCAATATTTAAAACAGCATTTAATTTTTGTTCCAATTCACCTTGTATAACAAGTAATTCATTTGTTGATTGCACGCTATGTTTTTTCTGCAAACGATAACCTGTTGCGATTCGCTCATTAATATAATTGATGCGCTTTTCATCATAGTTAACGTCATCATTCAAACTTTCAAGTTCATTACTTATATCTGCTAACTCAATTTGCGTGCTTTGCAAACGTGTTATCAATTCATTCAGATTGTTATTGAATGATGCAAATGCGTTCAGCTTATTTATTAATTGTTTTAATGATTGAACAATTGGTTTATCACTTTCTTTTAAATCATACACAGCAGATGTTAGCGCAGTTTTGATTTCTTCTGCATTGCTTAACGTTTGCAGCTCATTGTCCAAATCTTCAAGCTCATTATTTTTAAAACCAGCTTCATTCAATTCATCAAATAAAAATTGATTATAGTCAAGCTCTTTTTGAAAAGTATTTTTTTGGGATGTTAGTTGTTCTAACTGTTGTTGCGTTTGCTTCCAGTCATTATATAACAACACATATTGTGATAACAATTTTTCATTCCCTGCCAATGCATCCGATACTTCACGCTGAAAATCTGCATCACCTAATTCAAGTGTATCAAATTGCTGATGCAAATCAACCAGCATTGATGCAAGTTGTTTAAGCTGTGAAAGATTTGCTGGTGTATCATTTATAAATCCGCGTGACTTTCCGTTGGCTGCAATCTCTCTTCTCAACACTAACTCATCATCAACAACAAACTCATTATCATTTAAAAAAATTATAACATTTTTTCTTCCTTCAATATTAAATGCGCCTTCAACAAAACATTTCTTTTGTTTGTTTAATAATGATGAAGAATCTGCACGTTCACCTAAAATCAAGCTTAAAGCGCCAACAAGAATGCTTTTGCCTGCACCTGTTTCACCTGTTATAATGTTAAAGTGCTTAGAAAAATTTATTTCAATTAAATCTATTATTGCGTAGTTCTGTATAACAAGCTTTGTAAGCATGCAGCAAATTACTGAATAGAAAATAATATAGTTGGTTAACTGTAACAGCAAGAATTGAAAAACACAAAAAGTTATTTCTATATCCCCGCTCAACACTATTGGCACATATATATGAAAATGGCATTTCCTTTGCAAAAATTCAAACAAAAAAACAAAAAATGCAAAAACAGTTATTTAAAGTATTTTCAATCCTATGCCTTACCATGTCATCTTTTTCTTTGATGGCGCAGGATTCAACAGGCAGTATGGGTATGATGAAACCTTCAAAAAGTTTCAGTACATTCTCTATTGGCTTTAATGCAGGTGTGCTTAAACCATCTGTTCCAATCGGTGGAAGTACCAATTTCACACATCCGAAATACGATATTGGATATGGTGGTTACATTAAAGATCAGTTAACGCATCTGATTGCATTGCAGGCTGATTTTTTTAGAGGTGATATAAAAGGTGATAACAGTGATAAACTGGGAAATGGAGATGCTACCTCTAACCCGTATAAATCATTTAAAACTGATTTAAACTGGACGGCAAGTTTAAGTGCAGTTGCTACAATTGGTAATATTAATTGGTTAGGTTATAAAAATCCAATTATACCTTATGTATCTGTTGGCGGTGGTTTGGCAGGTTATAAGCCAACACTTATTACTTATAACAATACTTCAATTGATTACAAACCGGGCAATAAAGACATTCATGAATTTTTTGTTCCTGTTGGGGCAGGTTTAAAGTTTGTTGCATCACAGGCAATTAATATTGACTTGGGAATGAAGATGAATTTTCTTGATGCTGATAACCTTGATGGTTATGAAAATGGTTATCATAAAGATAAATTCACTTATGCATTTGCGGGTATAGAAGTTGCTTTTGGAAGTAAGAAACATCCACAGTTAATTGCTAATAATCCTGTAGCAGATTTAAAGCAGGATTTAATGGATAGAAATAATCAATTGCGTGCATCAATTGCTGCAAGTGAACAACAAAATGCAAATACAATTGATTCTTTGAATGGTCAGTTGAGCAGGTTGAAAATGGATTCAGATAAAGATGGTGTTTCAGATTATTTTGATAAATGTCCTAATACTTCTGATTCAGATAAAGTTGATGGTTCAGGGTGCCCTTTGCCAAAAATGGCACCACCGCCAGCACCTGTTGTTAATAAAACATATATTATTAGCCAGGAAGATAAGCGTGTTGTAGCACAGGCTATTAAAGATTTGCAATTTGATTTTGGTAAAGCAACTATACGTGCTTCATCAGATGCAAGTCTTGATAAAGTTGCAGACTTGTTACAGACAAAAGGCTTTAGTTTGAAATTAGCAGGTTATACTGATGCTGTTGGATCAGTTGAAAAGAACTTACAGTTATCAAAAGACAGAGCTAATGCAGTTAAAGATTATCTTGTTTCAAAAGGTGCTGATGCTTCAAAAATTCAGGCTGATGGTTTTGGTAAAGCAGACCCGATTGCTTCTAACAAAACAGCTGCTGGCAGAGCAAAAAACAGAAGAGTAGAATTTACGTTATTTTAATTTACACTCTATACAAAACGAAAAGCCGTTCATTTTGAACGGTTTTTTTGTTTTAATAATGTGGATAAGCTATTCGCTAAACAAACTTCCTGAAATATTAACATTGCCTGGTTTTTTCCCAAGATGATTGTATGCTTTATGCGTAACTTCTCTTCCACGTGAAGTGCGTTGAAGAAAACCTTCCTGTATTAAAAATGGTTCATAAACTTCTTCAATTGTACCTGCTTCTTCACCAACGGCTGTAGCAATAGTTGTTATACCAACCGGTCCGCCTTTAAATTTTTCTATGATGGTTAATAAAATGCGGTTATCCATTTCATCTAATCCATATTCATCAACATTCAATGCTTTAAGCGCATGTTGCGTTATACCTAAATCTATTGTGCCATCATTCAGCACCTGTGCAAAATCTCTAACACGCCGCAATAAACTATTTGCAATTCTTGGTGTGCCACGGCTTCTGCCTGCAATTTCTTTAGCAGCATCATCTGCAATATTTGTATTTAATATTGATGCGCTGCGCTGAATAATTTGCTTCAATATTTCTGCATGATAGTATTCAAGCCTTGACTTAATACCAAACCTTGAAAGCAGTGGCGCCGTTAATAAACCACTTCTTGTTGTGGCACCAATTAATGTAAAAGAATTTAGATTGATTTGTATGCTGCGTGCATTAGGGCCAGTATCAATCATAATGTCAATCTTAAAATCTTCCATTGCCGCATATAAATATTCTTCTACAACTGTACTTAAGCGATGTATTTCATCAATAAACAAAACATCATTAACTTCAAGATTGGTAAGCAAGCCGGCAAGGTCGCCAGGCTTTTCTATAACAGGCCCGCTGGTTTCTTTTATATTAACGCCTAACTCATTTGCCACAATTCTTGACAAAGTTGTTTTACCTAAACCAGGAGGGCCATGAAACAAAATATGATCAAGCGCTTCACTACGCAGCTTTGCTGCTTTTATAAAAATAATGAGGTTATCAATCAGTTGCTGTTGGCCTGCAAATTCAATAATATGTTTGGGACGAATATTATTTTCGAATTCCTTTTCAGCAACAGATAGATCAGATTTATCTGTATTTAAATTTGGATTAGTCATGATATTTTTTAATGAGAATAATGCAGGCAACAATTAATGATGCACCAACTATTTTTTCCAAAGTTATTGTTCTTATGGCTGAACCAAACAAACCAAAATTATCAATCAATAAAGAAATTAAAACCTGGCCGCTTATAACTAATGCAAGCCTTGCTGTTGATTTATCTATGTAATATAACCTACGAAAACAACACCTATCAAACCACCCATCCAAACATACCACGGACCTGCAGCATAAAATTTATTCAAGGTAAATGCATTGGTATTTATAATTAAGTTAAGGATAAGCAGAAAAATAAAACCGGTAAAGAAACTCATCAATAAACCCATTAAAGCACCACTGATCTGCCTGCCTAATCTTGCATTTACTATTGCCTGAAAAGGAATAATTGCACCAACAATAAAAGTGATAAACGATGTATACTGCCAACATGTATTTATGCAAACAGGGCAGCATCATCAATAACATTTATTATTTATGAGGTTTAAGCTTTATTTCTTTTTTCAACTTTATCATAAAAGCCACCGTAAGCATTTGTTTTTACGGCTTCTTCTTTAAAAAACTTTCCGGGAAAACCAAGGTCAACGGCGCTTACTTCATCAAGGTGCTTCATATCTTCTGCAGGTATTTCCAGATCAATAACTTTTAAATTTTCCATAAGCTGTTCCTGTTTGGTTGCACCAACAATTGGTATTACAGAAAGCGGCTGTTGCATCGTCCATTTTAAAGCAACCTGCGATGGTTCTGCGCCTAATTTTTTTGCAATGGCAATCACTTCTTTTGTTATAAGTTGACTGTTTTCATTTAGACGATTGCTATCTTCTTTTATTCTTCCTTTTTCACCACGCAAATATTTGCCGGTTAAAGCACCACCGGCAAGCGGCGCCCAGGGAGTTACCGTCATACCAAAGTGTTTTGCCATCGGTATCAGGTCACGTTCTGGTGTACGCTGCAATAAACTATATTCAATCTGCAGGGCAACAAACTGGTTCCAACCCATCAGCTCTGCCATTGTATTTCCTTTTGCAATAACCCATGCAGGCGTATCACTTATAGCAGCATATAAAATTTTGCCCTGCTGAATAAGATCATCCATGCCTCTCAGCACTTCATCAACCGGTGTAAGATCATCCCAGATGTGCAGGTATAAAATATCAATAAAATCTGTTTGTAAACGTTTGAGGCTTTCTTCAACGCTGCGCATCATGTTCTTTCGGTTATTACCACTTGCATTAGGATTTGTCTTGTTATTCATTAATGAATACTTGGTAGCAAGCACAAAATAATCGCGGTCATTACCAGTAAAAAATTCACCGATTATTTTTTCACTGGTTCCAAGTTTATAAATGTTAGCAGTGTCAATAAAATTACCACCTGCGTCAGCAAAGCTATTCAATATACTGAAACTGGTTTCTTTATCCGCACCCCAGCCGCCTTCGGTTCCAAAGCCCATTGTACCCAAACACAATTCAGAAACCTTTAAACCGCTTTTACCAAGTAATTTATATTTCATGTTGCAAAGGTTTTTAATTCAGTTGAATAATGGTGAATTAAATTGTAAAACATTTGTAAGTAAATGACAGATAATTAAAAATAACAAACGAAAGCATTTATGAAAATTACATCAGCTATTGCAGAAAATATAACCACATGTTTTGAAGGTAATAACTGGACAGATGTAAGTGTTGATGACGTACTTAAAGATGTTGACTGGCATGAAGCACAGCAAAAAAATATTGCTTCCCCTAATACAATTGTATCTTTAGTTAATCATTTGTATTATTGGAATCATATCATAATGCAAAGAATAAAAGGTGAAAATCCTTCGATACATGATTCAAATGGGTTTGATGTAAAAAAATTAAGTAATGAAGATGACTGGAATAGTTTAAAAGATGAAACGCATCAGTCATTCATGCAACTTGCTGATGCTATTAAAAATTTTCCTGAAGAAAAATTAGAAGAAACCTATGCTGAAGGAAAATCATCTTACTATAAAAATTTCCAGGGAATTATTGAACATGCATATTATCATTTAGGGCAAATAGTAACAATAAAGAAGTTGATTAAAGCTGAAGAGAAGAAATAATGGGCTAAGTTATTTTAATGCATTCCATCCCTGCGCGGTAATATCAAAGCTATTGCCGCCTTTTGAAATAAATTTCCTGCCTTCTTCTATATCTTTTATATATCCAACAATACTTATTTTTTCGTTTGATATAATCTTTTCATAATCTTCCTGCTTAACAGTAAAGATCAGTTCATAATCTTCACCACCGTTTAATGCGCAAACAGTTGGATCAAGGTTAAATTTAAATGCTGCACTCCGCGTTTCTTCTGCTATTGGAATTTTATTTTCATACAGAACACAACCAACATTACTTTGATTGCAGATATGCAGAACTTCACTGCTTAAGCCATCACTGATATCCATCATTGCAGTAGGTAATAATTTTTGCTGATCAAAAAATTCAATGATGTCTTTTCTTGCTTCAGGTTTCAATAACCTCCCAACTATGAAATCTTCACCTTCAAGATCAGGTTGTATTTTCGGGTTTTCAAGATAAATATTCTTTTCTCTTTCAAGCAATGTTAATCCTAAGAATGCACCACCTAAATCACCACTTACACAAATAAGATCACCTTTGTTTGCTGTGCTTCTTTTTACAAATTTATCTGCAGCAACTTCACCGATTGCTGTAACAGATATTACAAAGCCTTTTTGTGAAGAGGAGGTATCACCACCAATAAGATCAACATTATATTTTTCACAAGCCGCATAAATTCCTTCATAAAATTCATTCAGTGACTCAACACTGAAACGGTTACTGATACCAATGCTTACTGTTAGTTGCGTTGGCGTTGCATTCATTGCATATACATCACTTAGGTTAACAATTACGCTTTTATAACCAAGATGCTTCAAAGGCATATACATCAAATCGAAATGAATACCTTCCAATAACAGGTCTGTAGTTATTACTGTTTGTTTGCCAAAGTGATCAATAACGGCTGCATCATCACCAACACCCACAATGGTTGATGCATTATGTAGCTCAAAATTTTTAGTAAGATGATCAATCAAACCAAATTCACCGAGTGTTGATATTTCAGTTCTTTCTGGCATTTTTTTAGTTATAAATCTCCTCCTAAAATAACATCTAACAACTGTTGATGAATGATTCCGTTTGTTGCAATAATTCCGGGCTGATACGGATTATAGTAATTGCCTTTCATATCAGTTACTTTACCACCCGCTTCCTGTACAATTAAATAACCGGCGGCACTATCCCATGCGTTAAGTTTATGTTCATAAAAACCATCAAAACGACCGGCAGCTACCCAGCATAAATCCATAGCTGCGCTGCCTAATCTTCGAACGGGAATGCTTTTACGTATAAGCTTGCCGAACACTTCAAGAGGTCCATTTTCTACATCAAGATATGTATAAGGAAAACCTGTAGCAAGACAACTATGCTTTACATTATCTGTAGAACTTACATTGATAGATTTATCATTAAGCGTTGCCCCTCTATCTTTTTCGGCAAAATAAAATTCATTTATGAAAGGATTATAAACAGCGCCCATTAATATTTCACCGTTTACTTCAATACCAATACTTACACAACAAATTGGAATGCGATTGGCATAATTTACAGTGCCATCAAGCGGATCAATTATCCATTTGTGATTTGAGTCGTGTGCAAATTCACCGGATTCTTCGCTAAGTAAATTATGATTAGGAAAGTTTTTTTTAATGATGGAGAAGATAGCGTCTTCACATTTATGGTCAACTTCTGTTACAAGATTATTAATGCCTTCTTTGTTTGAAATAGTGAAATTTTTATTTGCATATTCTTTCATAATAGCAGCTGCTGCATTTGTTGCTTCGTAGAGTGTTTGTTTTACCATGTTATGATTTAGTTTTTATATTAATCTAATTTATGTGCCTTAAACCTTAAAGGTGCAGGACACACGCTTATATTTCAATGCTGCAGTTGAGCCATTCGTTCTCAATTTTTGCATCGTATTTTTTATAAAAGTTAATGGCAGGTTCATTCCAATCTAACACCTGCCAAACAATGCCATTGTATTTTTTTTCTTTTGCTTCTTCAATCAGTTTATCAAACAACAATTTACCAACACCTTTGCCACGTGCTTTTTCCGTAACAACAAAATCTTCAAGATACATGCGTTGCCCTTTCCAGGTAGAATAACGGATATAATATAACACAAAACCAATTATTATATCATTTTCTTCTACTACAAAACCCCACCAAACAGGGTATTTGTTAAAGCCGCTTTCTTCAAAATGTTTTAACGTAACGGTAACTTCATCCGGCGCTTTTTCATAAACAGCAAGTTCAATTATCAAATCTAATAATTGCTTACAATCTTCTTTAACTGCTCTGCGTAATTTAATATTCATCAATCTTAAAAATATTTATTAATTGCTGCGCCGATGAATGGAAACCTTACAAATTCTTTTTTCTCAATCTTTAATACAAACAAAATAAAAGCTAAAATAAAAATAACAGCTGCTAAAAAAGACAGGTACGTATTTGCAAGAAGGCTGCTTATAAAATGGTGCAGGTAAAAAAGCAGTAAAACAATAATTATATATGCTGATAATTTCTTCCACGCATAAGGCACATAGTATTCTTTTTGTCCCCATAAAAAACTAATGACCATCATGCTGAAATAACAAAGAAATGTTGCCCATGCACTTGCCACATAACTGTACTTTGGTATAAAAAAATAATTAACGATGAATGTAATGGATGTCCCGATTAAAGTTATCCATGCGCCAACGATTGTACGGTTTGTAACCTTATACCAGATGCTTAAATTGTAATATATCCCAAGGCTCATGTTGGCCACTAATAATATCGGCACAACCTTTAAGCCTTCCCAGTATTTCGGGTCAATAAAATGTTTCCATATGGGCAGAAATAATGTTACTACTAAAAACATAATTGCAATTGTGATGACAAAAAACTTTGTTACCCGTGCATAAACACGTTGCGGATTTTCTGCTTCTGCCTGTTTAAAAAAGAACGGTTCCGCGCCCATACGAAACGCCTGTATAAACAATGTAATTAAAATTGATAATTTATAACAGGCACTGTAAATGCCACGTTGTTCATCCGCAAATTCATGTGTGCCCGGTAACCACCACCCAAGCATCAAACGGTCAAAGGTTTCATTAATCATACCGCCCAAACCTGCAACCAGCATGGGTAATGAGTAAGCCATCATCGTCATCCATAAAGCAATATTAAAGCTCCATTTTTTTGGCATTACCCATTTACTTAATAGCAACAATGTACAGAAGGATGCAAAAACATTTGCGAGCAACACATACGTGATAGGATTTAAGCCAGGCTTATATATATATGCTATCCAGCTTGAAGGATTTATTTTTATTGCATGCGGACAATAGCTAAGAAAGAATACCGTAAACGCAATGTTAATGAGTATGCCAACAATTTTTAAAGTAGCAAATAATCTTGGTTTGCCTTCATATCGCAAACGTACAAAAGGTATGGTGGTTAATGCATCAAGCCCGATGATAATAATGCTTAGCTGAATGAGTAACGGAAGCTCGCTTAACGTAGTAATTTTTGCAAGCCATGCCTGGTTAAGCCATAATAAAATACTTAATACAACTGAACTTATTAAAAGGCTGATTGATGCGGTATTATTTACAGATTCACGGTCAACATCTTTACGCATAAAACGGAAATAGGTCGTTTCCATTCCATAAGTAAAAATTACGTTGAACAAAGGAATGGCAGCATAAACAGTACTCATCTGTCCATAATTCGCCGTGGTTATAAGTGTTGAATAAGTAAGATAAGGAGTGAGTAAATAATTTATAAAACGCGCTGCAATACTGCTGATACCATACCATAAAGTTTGCCCTGCTAATTGCTTAATGCTGCTCAACTAAAAATTTTTGCAAAGGTAATTAGTTGCTTATTGAATATTGTTAATTGTATATTGAAAATTGGTTGTGTATTTATTGATTATTAACTAATTGTTTAACGACTTCATCAATAATCTTCTCCTCTTAATTTTTTTCTGTTTTCTTTGATTGATGCGTTTTGCTTTTTATGATTCAATCTTTTTTCTTTTACGCCTTTTGGAATTTTTGTAGCAATGCGTGCTTTTTTTGGAAGCAAGGCTTTGCTGACAAGCAGGTTCATCTTTTCAATCACTTCATCTTTATTAGCTGATTGTGTGCGATGCATTTGAGACTTCACCAATAAAAATCCTTCTGCGGTAATGCGGTTAGCAAGATGCTGATAAATAATTTTTTTCTGATGCTCAATGATTAATTGCGATTCATTAACCAGCCATCTGCCCTCCACCATTGTTTCAACCTTGTTTACATTTTGTCCGCCTTTACCACCACTGCGTGCTGTTTGAAACTGAATTTCTTTTGTAATATCTATCTTCATTTTTATTAAAATGTAAAATTACATGCGGGCTGTTATACAAAGAGTTGAACATGCATCTGTAAAAGTGGATGATAGGATTGTTGGTGAAATAAAACAAGGATTATTGGTTTTGTTAGGTATTGAAAATGCAGATACAATAGAAGATAGTCGATGGTTAAGCAGCAAGATTATAAACCTTCGAATTTTTAATGATTTACAAGGTGTGATGAACGTCAGCATCAAAGATATTAATGGTGATATTCTTTTAGTAAGCCAGTTTACATTACATGCATCAACAAAAAAAGGTAACAGGCCATCTTATATAAAAGCAAGTAAACCTGAAATAGCCATTTCTTTATATGAACAAATGATTGCACAATTAGAAAAAGATTTTAATAAAAAAATACAAACAGGAATTTTTGGTGCTGATATGAAAGTTGAATTATTGAATGATGGTCCAGTAACAATTATTATGAATACAAAGAATAAAGAATAATTAAGGCATCAGCAAACATGCATCACCATAACTTAAGAAACGAAAATCATGTTGCAAAGCATAATCATAAACACGTTTCCAGTCACTACCAATTACTGCTGCAACCAATAATAACAAAGTTGATTTAGGTTGATGAAAATTTGTAATTAATGCATTAGAAATTTTTAATTTGTAAGGCGGCGCAATTAGTATTTTCGTTTTAGCGATAAGCTTTATTTGATTGTTCAATTTCATCCAATTAAGCAACGCATTTAATGCATCATAAGCAGAAACATTTTCATCATTCATCTCATAAACATCCCATTGATGAATAGTAATATCTTCAATCAGCAAATCATTTTTAATTTTAAATTTTTCATTATTAATTATTTTTTCTCCCATCCAATACAAACTCTCCAATGTTCGCAATGTGGTTGTACCAACAGCAATAATATTTTTATCTAAGTGCCTCAATAAGTTTTCGATTAGTTCAATATTTACTTCAAAATATTCTGCATGCATTTCATGTTGCTCAATCGTTTCTGTTTTTACAGGTTTAAAAGTGCCTGCACCAACATGAAGTGTTACAAAATCTTTGGTAATATTCTTTGCTGATAATTTTTCAAATACTGCATCTGTAAAGTGCAAGCCTGCAGTTGGCGCTGCAACAGAACCATCTTGTTTTGCATAAATGGTTTGATAATTTTTTACATCAGACGCTTCTGCTTCACGATGTAAGTACGGCGGCAATGGAATAACACCGGCAAGATGTAAGACTTCTGCAAAGCTTAGCGCATCATCATTCCAAAAAAATTCTATAATAAAATCATCCTGATGTCTGCTTAATTTTTTTGCGCTTAAAATAATTTCTTTGTTTGATACGCTGATTTTTTTTTCAAGCGTTTTATCTTTCCATTTCTTCGCATTACCAACCAAACATTTCCATAAAACTTTTTTTGTTTGCTGCATTGCTATGGTAATGTCTGCATAATCATCAGCAGGTTCAAGACAAAAAATTTCTATTGTTGTACCTGTTGTTTTTTGAAACAGCAATCTTGCTTCAACAACCTTTGTATTATTAAAAATAATTAAAGCATCTTCCGGTAAATGCGCATCAATATTTATAAATCTATCTTCTTGTACAGTACCTTTTTTATAAACAATCAGCTTGCTTTCATCTCTTTTTTCTAAAGGATATTTCGCAATCTTTTCATCAGGCAAATCATAATTAAATTCTTTAATCAATAAATTTTTGGGTGAAGTCATTGGTTCAATTCACAGGTTATCCACGCTATTCGCAGCTAAATGAGGATTGTTCAAATGTTAACTGCTTTGAAATGCTTGCTGACATTGATTTTCAGCTTAAAATAAGTTGTTGAAAAATATGATTTTACACAATTTGATTTAAATGTGGGAAAAAGTGTTATTTTGTGTCATTATTTATAACATTCGTTTTTAAATCTTATAAATGGCTGGTTTTCTTGGAGAATATGAAGCTACGATTGATGCGAAAGGTCGCTTTCTACTTCCGGGCGGAATAAAAAAACAAATGCCTGAAGGAACGAGCACCATCGTTATAAGCCGCGGCTTTGAAAATAATCTACTGATATATCCATTGAAAACCTGGGATGCCATTGAAGAAAAAATTAAGAAATTAAATGATTTTAATCCGAAGGTAAGCCAATTCAGAACACAGTTTATTGGCGGCGCAACTTATGTGGATTTAGATACTGCGGGTAGAATTTTATTGCCACCATCTTTAAAAGATTATGCTGGTTTAAGCAAAGACATTACGCTGGCTTCAGACATTGATAAAATAAAAATTTGGGATTCAGTTAAATATAAAAAGCTCTTTGAAGATATTTCTCATGATGCTTTTGCAAGCCTTGCTTCAGAAGTAATGGGTAACATAAATTGATATCGGGCATGAACGATGATGCATCAACTTATCACGTTCCTGTTTTGTATAAAGAAGTTATTCATGCTTTAAACATCAGGCCAAATGGTGTGTATGTTGATTGCACATTTGGTGGCGGCGGACATGCAAAAGGCATTCTTGAAAAATTAAATTCTGATGGAAGATTGATTGCTTTTGACCAGGATGCTGATGCGCAAAAAAATGTGCCGCCAGATAAACGCCTGATTTTTGTGCCGCACAATTTTCGCCATGTACAGCGATTTTTAAAATTGTATAAACATGCAAAAGTTGATGGCTTGCTTACAGATTTGGGTGTAAGCAGTTTTCAGTTTGATGAAGCGCAGCGTGGTTTTTCTACACGCTTTAATGGTCCGCTTGATATGCGCATGGATAAGCGAACGGATAAAAAAGCATCAGACATTATTCTTAATTACAGTGAGGCACAACTGCATAAACTATTTGAGCAATACGGGGAAATATCAAACTCAAAAACACTGGCAAAGCATATTGTTCAACAGCGTAATGCAAATGCAGTTAAAGATATTGATGCATTTAAAAGCATGTTGTATGATGTGGTAAAAGGAAATCCGCATAAATATTTAGCGCAGGTTTTCCAGGCATTAAGAATTGAAGTGAATGATGAAATGATTGCGCTGAAAGAATTGCTTGAACAATTGCCAGAAGTATTATCACCGGCTGCAAGAGTTGCTATCATCACTTTTCATTCTATCGAAGACCGCATTGTAAAAAATTATTTTAGAAATATAAATGATGATGAAGATGACAATCCTTTCAGCACAAAAAAGAAAGAAGCAATTTTTAAAACGATAACAAAGAAACCAATTGTGCCATCAGCAGAAGAAATAAAAAATAACAAAAGAGCACGGAGCGCAAAACTGAGGGTGGCAGAAAAAATTTAATTGTATTGATAACTATAAATAATACGGAGCAATAAGTTCAGACACTTTTAATGACTGACCATTCTTAAAAAATATATGAAGCTATTTAGTAAAAAAGCAAAGACTGTTTCTACAACAAGCAATTCAACTATCAACTATTCATGGATAGTTAATCACTTCGGGTTCCTGTTGTTCATGGCTTTGCTTGGTGTTATTTATATAGCCAATGTGCATTGGGCTGATAATACAATCCGCAACATCAACATCACGCAAAAACAGGTGAAGGAAATGGAGTATGAATATAAAAATTTAAAGAGCATTGAAATGTACCGCAGCCGTGAATCGCAGGTAGTACAAGCCGCAGCAGCATTGGGTTTGAAGCCTGCAGCAACGCCGCCGGTTAAACTTGATATAACAACTATTAATAACTGAAAAATTGAAAAACCACATACACAACGAGTACACTTATTAAACCTTATGGAAATTAAGAAAGACATATTATGGCGCGTTTACTTATGCTTTATTGCAATGGCGCTGGTATGTACTTTCATCATCGGAAAGGCTTTTTATATTCAACAATCGCAGGGGGCATACTGGCGTAATATGAGCGACAGTATGCACACCCGGATTGAAGAAGTGGATGCCGAGCGTGGTACAATTTACAGTGAAGATGGCGAAATGCTTAGCACGAGCATTCCTCAGTTTGATTTATACATTGACTTTAAAGCGGATGGTCTTATTGAAAACAAAGGGAAGCTTTTTAAGAGCAATGTTGACTCATTAAGTATATGTCTTGCTGAATTATTTAAAGATAAAAGCGCTGAACAATACAGGTTGATTTTAAACAAAGGTTTTAAAAGTAAGAACCGATATTTCGCTCTAAAAAAGAAAGTTTCATTTGATGAATACCAGCAGATAAAACAATTTCCGCTTGTTCGTTTAGGTAAAAATAAAAGTGGTTTTGTTGCTGATGTACAAAATATCCGTTTGAATCCTTATCAATTATTGGCATTCAGAACGATTGGTTTGGAAAGACAGAACGCACAAAAAGTTGGCCTCGAACAAACGTATGATACATTGCTGAAAGGCACGACAGGAAAGCGTTTGGTGCGATATGAATCCGGTGGTGTTGCAGTGCCGGTAAATGAAGATTATGATATTGAACCAAAGAATGGCAAGGATATAATCACAACACTGGACAGCCGCATACAGGAGATAACAGAGAACGCTTTAATGAAGATGATGATTGGCAACCAGGCTGAACATGGTTGTGCAATTGTGATGGAAGTAAAGACTGGAAAGATAAAAGCCATTGCAAACTTAGGTCGCCAATCAAATGGTTCTTATTGGGAAGATTTCAATTATGCAATGACGCCTACTGAACCTGGCTCAACATTCAAACTGGCAACGCTCATTTCAATTTTAGAAGATAAAAAATTTAATCTTTCAAGTAACGTAAATCTTGAAGGTGGTGTTTGGCATATCAATGGCCGTACTGTTTATGATTCGGAAAAACATGGGCAAACCAATGTGCCTGTAAAACGTGCGTTTGAATTAAGTTCCAATGTTGGTATGGCGAAGCTTACATATTCAAGTTATTCGGCAAATCCATTACAGTTTATAAATCATCTCAAGGCTTTGCATCTTGATTCAGTAACTGGCATTGATTTGTATGGTGAACGACCGCCGTTCATTGACCATCCCGGAAGCAAATACTGGAGCGCAACAACTTTGCCCTGGATGGCTTTTGGTTACAACGTTTTGGTTACGCCGTTGCACACATGTATGTTATATAATGCGGTTGCAAATAATGGTGTAATGATGAAACCATATTTGCTGGATGAAGTAAAACAGAATGGCAATGTCATTTCAGTAAAGCAGCCATCAACTGTAGAAAAAATTTGTGACAGCCAAACATTAGTGCAGCTTAAACAATGTTTGATTGGAGTGTGCAGAGATTCAGGTGCAACTGGTTTCAAATTATTTAAAGGAACCACCTATCCTGTTGCAGGAAAAACAGGAACAGCCCTGGTTGCAAACGGTAGTCATGGTTATGGAGATGCAATATATCAATCTTCGTTTGCAGGTTTTTTTCCTGCTGATAATCCGCAATACACCTGTGTTGTTGTGATAGTTAATAAACCACATGCGGCAGTGTTTTACGGTGCTTCCGTTGCCGGTCCTGTGTTTAAAGAAATTGCTGAAAGACTTATTACGCTAAATGTTCCGCAACCTGATAGTGTTAGGTATGCAAGTGTGAAAACCAATGACAGCGCAGCTTACAGCTATGCAGGTTTTAACAGCGACATCAAGTCAATTCTATCAACAATACATATTGCATATAAAGATTCTGCAAAAACGCAGTTGGCAAAAATGGTAAAACAATCAAACCAGCCAACGATAACAAGCATTTCAGAAATCAAAAATACAATGCCTGCATTAAGTGGTTTGGGGTTGAAAGATGCTTTATACATCTGTGAAAATGCAGGGCTTGTTGTAAAGATAAACGGCGTTGGAAAAGTGGTGAATCAGTCTATCAACGCAGGTTCGGCAATCGCAAAAGGTCAATTAATAAAAATTGAATTGAACTAGTGAAAAAACTTGAAGACATATTATACAAGGTGCGCATTGTTTCTATTCATGGCGAAAGAAATATTGAAGTGAATAATATTGTGATTGATTCAAGAAAGATTGAAAAAGATGCTTTGTTTATTGCTGTAAAAGGTGAAAAAGCTGATGGTCATAATTTTATTCAACCTGCAATTGATAAAGGCGCAACCATTATTGTGTGTGAAGGTTTGCCTGGAGTTTTAAAAGATAATATTACTTATGTGCAGGTTAAAAATACGCATGAAGCAACGGCTTATATCGTAAATAATTTTTATGATGAACCTTCACAAAAATTAAAGCTCGTTGGTGTTACCGGAACCAATGGTAAAACAACCATCGCTACATTATTGTTTAAATTATTCACTGGATTAAATTATAAATGTGGTTTGATAAGCACCGTGCAAAATCAGATTGCAAACGACATTATTCCATCAACGCACACAACACCGGATGCAATAAGCTTGAATGCTTTATTAAGGCAAATGGCTGATGCAGGTTGCACGCATGTTTTTATGGAATGCAGCAGTCATGCAATTCATCAGCATAGAATAACGGCATTGCATTTTACCGGTGGCATCTTTAGTAACATTACGCATGACCATCTTGATTATCATAAAACATTTGATGAATACATCCGTGTAAAAAAATCATTCTTTGATAACCTTGCAAGCGATGCATTTGGTTTATCTAACCTTGATGAAAAGCGCGGCACCGTTATGTTGCAGAACTCTCCTGCAAAAAAATATTATTACAGTTTAAAAACACTTGCAGATTTTAAGGGAAAGATTTTAGAGAACGCACTTACAGGTTTAGTAATGCAGGTGAATGATAAAGAAGTGCATTTCCGTTTGATTGGAGAATTCAATGCATATAATCTTCTTGCAGTGTATGGCGCAGCAATTTGTTTGAATGAAGACAGCGAAAAAGTACTGCTCGTATTAAGCAGCTTAACCGGTGCTGAAGGCAGGTTTGATTATATAGTTAGTAAAGAAAAAATTATTGGTATTGTTGATTATGCGCATACGCCTGATGCTTTGGAAAATGTTTTATCAACCATAAAAAAATTACGTAAAGGTGATGAGCAGGTGATAACCGTTGTGGGTTGCGGTGGCGAACGTGATAAAACAAAGCGGCCTGTTATGGCAAAGATTGCAACAGAGTTTAGCAGCCGCACCATCTTTACCAGTGATAATCCGCGCAGCGAAGACCCTGATGAAATTTTAAAAGATATGGAAGCCGGGTTGAGCAGTGCCGGTAAACGTAAATCAGTTTTAATAGCAGATAGAAAGGAAGCAATAAAAACAGCAGTAAGCTTTGCAAAACGCGAAGACATTATTCTGCTTGCCGGGAAAGGACATGAAAAATATCAAATTATTAAAAATGAATCATTGCATTTTGATGATAAAGAAGTGTTGAAAGAAATGTTTGAATTAATGAATAAATAAGCTAGTGCTTTACTATTTCTTCATATGGTTAAACAAGCACTACGATGTAAGCGGTGCACGGCTGTTTGAATACAATTCATTCAGGGCGGCAATGGCTGTGTTGTTCTCGCTAATAATTGCAACTGTGTTTGGAAGAAGAATAATAAACCTGTTGCGCAAAAAACAAATTGGTGAAACCGTTCGTGACCTTGGCTTGCAGGGTGAGCAGCAAAAGAAAGGCACACCAACAATGGGTGGCATCATCATTCTGCTGGCTATCATCGTTCCAACATTATTATTTGCTGACTTAAATAAAGCTTATATACGATTGATGTTATTGTGTACGATTTGGCTTGGGCTTATTGGTTTCCTGGATGATTATTTTAAGATAAAGGCAAGAAGAAAAGTATTGGCTACAGGTGGCACGTATGCTAAAAAAGACCGTGATGGCTTATCCGGCATTATTAAAATTATTGGCCAGGTTGGTTTAGGTATTATCATCGGTTTAACCTTGTATAATAATAATAATGTAGTAGTTGAACGTGAACTTATTGGTGGACAAACTTTACGTTCAACATTAGAACATGGTGAAAGAGTAGCAAGAGATTCTAATATTGTTACAAGAAAAATTAATGGTGTTGAACGCCGCTTTGCAGAAGTTAAAACACCTATAACCTCAATTCCGTTTGTAAAAAATCATGAGCTTAATTACAGTAAAATTATAAGCTGGATAAGCCCTGATGCAGATAAATATACCTGGATTGTTTACGTACTCATCGTAACATTTATCATCACGGCTGTTTCAAATGGCGCAAACATAACGGATGGTTTAGACGGTCTTGCCGCCGGTGTAAGCGCCATCATTGGTGCAGGTTTGGGCATCTTCATTTTTGTTAGCGGCAACTACGTGTTTGCAGATTACCTCAACATCATGTACATACCAAACTTAAGTGAGCTGGTAATTTTTGTAGGCGCATTTGTGGGTGCATGCATTGGCTTTCTTTGGTACAATACATATCCTGCCCAGGTATTTATGGGTGATACCGGCAGCCTTGCTTTAGGCGGCATCATAGCATCACTTGCTATTATCGTTAGAAAAGAATTGTTAATACCGATTTTCTGCGGTGTGTTTTTAATTGAGCTGTTAAGTGTAATGATTCAGGTAAGTTATTTCAAATACACAAAGAAAAAATATGGTGAAGGCAGAAGAGTTTTTTTAATGAGCCCGCTGCATCATCATTACCAAAAAAAAGGATTTCATGAAAATAAAATAGCAGTAAGATTTTGGATAACAACGGTACTGTTGGTAGTTGCTTCAATCATCACGTTGAAAATTAGATAAGAAAAACAATGTCATACAAACTTGTAATACTTGGTGGAGGCGAAAGCGGTGTAGGCGCTGCTTTGCTTGGCATGCAGCAAGGTTATG
>CAHJWK010000056.1 GCA_903642275.1 Chitinophagaceae bacterium | reverse complement strand
AGCAAAAATTGTACTGTTATATATTGATGAATATAAGATAGTGTTGTCACCTGTTCCTGCATCTGCAGTGGTTATAAAATTATCGTATTCATCTATTGCAAGCGTTGGTTGTGTTTTAATTAATGTTGATGTATCACCAATATTTTTGCCTGGCATCAAAAACAAATCATATTGATTTTCGCGCCAGTTAATTGCCCAGCTTCCGCTGCCGTAATAATTACCCATATCATCCCAAATGTATCCGCCGGGCAAAGCATTATAACTAAAAGCAGCATCATCTAAAATTACATTGCCGATTATTTTTTTTATACCTGCATTCTTAATTGCAGCGGTTATAAAATTTAAAACTGAATCTGGTTTTGTTTGATTATAGCGCCAGCTTCCAAATGTTGGGTCTCCATATCCTTTTATAATTAAATCGCCATTTAAAATGTTGTGATTTATTAAACCATTATAACCGATTTCTGTTTTATAAGTAAAATCATTTCCTAATAAAGAAAACGCAGCAATGGATGTTAAAATTTTTTGTGTGCTTGCCGGTGCAAGACCGTATTGTTCATTCAAAGCAAAAATTTTATTACCATTTGTATCTGTTACATACATGCTTACAATGGCATGTTTCATCTGTTCATCATGTAAAAAATCGTTCATTGCCTTTTTAAGTTTTTCAGCCACAGATTGACTATACATTTGCACCGGCAAACAAGTAAGCATCATTAAAAAACACCACAATTTTTTATTCATTCAACAAAGAAATAATCTTTTATAATGCAAACTATAAATGCTTCTATAATAACAATTGGTGATGAACTTTTGATTGGACAGGTGATAGATACAAACAGCGCTTTCATAGCACAGGAACTTAATAAAATTGGTGTGTGGGTTAAGAGGCGAGTTGCTGTTGGCGATGTTCGTGAAGAGATATGGAAAGCGTTAGATAATGAAGCTGCAGTATCAGATATAATTTTAATAACAGGTGGTCTCGGACCAACCAAAGATGATATCACCAAGCCGTTGCTTGCAGAATATTTTAGCGGTAAATTAATTATGCATGAAGCAACACTGGCGCATGTAACTTATTTATTTGAACATGTTTTTAAAAGGCCAATGCCTTTGCTTGAAGTTAACCGCAAACAGGCTGAAGTGCCTGATGTTTGTACTGTTTTAAAAAATGATGTGGGCACCGCGCCGGGAATGTTATTTGAAAAAAATGGGAGGATTTTTATAAGTATGCCTGGCGTTCCGAATGAGATGAAATTTATAATGCAGCGGCATGTATTACCGATGATTAAAGAAAAGTTTGAACTTCCATATATTGGTTATAAAACTTTAATGACAGTTGGTATTGGTGAATCATTTCTTGCTGAACGGTTAAAAAATTTCGAACTGAATTTGCCATCATTAATAAAACTTGCTTATTTACCCAACCACGGCATGGTGCGTTTGCGGTTAACAGCACAAGGTGAAAAGCAACAGATAGAAAAATTACTTGAAGAGAATTTTAATATACTTAAACAGCAAGTGGAAGATGTGATGGCAATTGATGAAGACATTACATTTGAGATATTGCTTGGAAGGTTGCTAAAAGATAAACATAAAACTGTAACTACTGCTGAAAGCTGCACCGGCGGTTATATTGCTCATCTTATAACTTCTGTAGCAGGTTCTTCTGAATATTTTAAAGGAAGTGTTGTTAGTTATGATAACAGTATTAAAGAAAATATTTTGCATGTAAATAATGAAACATTGAATGCTGTAGGTGCAGTAAGTGAAGAAACAGTTCAGCAAATGATAACGGGTATTTTAAATGTTATGAAAGCAGATTACGCAGTTGCCGTTTCAGGCATAATGGGACCTGGTGGTGGCTCTGCAGAAAAGCCTGTTGGCACCGTTTGGATAGCTGTTGGTAATCATATTAAAACAGAAACTAAAAAAATGAATTTCAGGTTTGACAGAAAACGAAATATTGAGTTAACTGGCATAAATGCTTTATACTTATTATGCAGTTTTATAAGGAATGATAACTAGTATTTTTTTAAAGATTGATAAGGAATGATATAAACTCAATGAGCTGGCACAGGTGTAACAGGCAAACTTTCATTACCATCATTACTTACTGATTGTACGCCAAAAAAATAATTATCTTTTGAATAAGGCAAACTGATTGAAGTATCTGCCGTAAATATTTTCTTTTCCCAAATAGCACTTGTTGTTTCACGCATTAAAACATAATAACCTTTTACATTTCCTGTTTGTGGTTTTTGCCAGCTTATATTTGAAAAGTTAGTGAGCTCTTTTGTATCGATAGAAACATTTTGTGGTGTTGATGGCGCTTTAGCAAGATTTGCAAGCGTTGCAATATTTACACCTGCATTCTTCTTTAAATAATCAAAGTCTATATACTTTTCAAGGTCGCCATAGGCTGTATCATGCAATGTTCTTACATCTTGGTGCTGGTG
The DNA here is from genome assembly GCA_903642275.1 of Chitinophagaceae bacterium. Lineage (GTDB taxonomy): Bacteria > Bacteroidota > Bacteroidia > Chitinophagales > Chitinophagaceae > Parafilimonas. The sequence continues at coordinate 22,923 of CAHJWK010000056.1, read as the reverse complement.
ATTAAAATTTTCATTCATCTCCGTTAAGCGCACTGCCGCAAAACCTTTAATTAAATAAGGTATGTGGTCACCACCACGTAAAAACCTGTCTGTACGGTAAACCATTATAATTTTTAAATTATCAATATAACGTTCACCAATTTCTTTTACATAACGTGCAAGCTGCCTTGACTTACCATCATTCTCTAAACCAAGACTTCTTATACGTTGCAAAGCTTTGCCTGTATCAAGCACAGATATTGCTTCGCTGAAAACTCTTAGCTGGCTATTATTAATAATATCAGTGCCACTGCTGTTATTGCTGCCGATTATATCATTGTTCAACACTGCTTCTATATCTAACTTATTTTTTGCAGCTTTGTCAGCCATAAACTCAGCGCCAAATAAACCTTGCTCTTCACCGCTTACTGCAGTAAAAATTATGGTTGATGGAAAATTATGTTTACTCATAATTCTTATAGCTTCAAGTATTGCTGCAATGCCGCTGGCATCATCGTTTGCGCCCGGCGAAGAACCAATTGAATCCATAACATCAGAACGGCGGCTATCAAGATGAGCACTCATTAAAAAAAACCTTTTATCAGATGTATCGCTGCCTTTTAATACAGCGACAACGTTACCTAAAACAATGCTGCGGTCTATGCGATTGCCATCTGCTGAGATAGTTGTAGTGTCAATATATGTATTCAATCTTCCGTTTGATTGCACGCCATCTTCTTTAAATTTACTCAACACCCAATTGCGTGCTGCACCAATACCTTTTGTTTTACTGGTTTGATTGCTTAATGTATTTCGCGTATTAAAACTTACTAACTGGTGAACGTATGAGCGCAGTGAATCAATAGAGATTTCATTAACCATGTTGCTTATTTCTGCATCCCGCTGAATAATTGTTTGCGACCATATTATTTGAATTAATGATAGCTGAATAAATAAAACAATGATTAGTTTTTTATAAGATGTCATGCGCTTCATTGATTAACAATTTAATCGCCGTAAACTTAACCGATATTTATAAACGGCAGGCGAAAAATACTCTTCACCTGTTATACACATTTATGATAATTAGCAATTGCCTTATTCATTTACCTTTGGTATTTAACGATTGTAGAATAATTTTGATAATTGATTTTTGTTGAATTGAAAAATCCGTACGATGAGTGGCTGCCGGATAGAAGCGTAAAGCCCGCTGAAGGTTTGTGCAAAGCTTTGTGGCGGACTTGCAGCGTATAGCCGGAACTAAAGCTGATAATGTTACATAGCTGACGGCCCAAAAAATAAAATAAAGTCTATGGCACTTGTTGATTTGGTAATGCCAAAACTTGGCGAAAGTATAATGGAAGCGACGATTTTGAAATGGCACAAGAAGCCGGGTGATGCTGTGCGTCAGGATGAAACGGTACTGGATATTGCGACCGATAAAGTGGATAGCGAAGTCCCGAGTACAACTGCCGGGACTTTAAGTGAAATTTTGTTTAAGGAAAATGATGTGGTGCCAATTGGCAGCGTGATTGCAAAAATTGAAACCGATATACAACAGAATGCGCCTGTAAATGATGCTCCTGTTTTTGCACCGCTTGCCGATGTAAAATCTGAAGAAGAATACGAAGAGGAAACTGTACCGTATGCTCCAAAAACATATACGCCAATGAGTAACGGCAACGGAAATGGTAGCAATGGAAATGGAAAGATAAATCGCTTTTATTCGCCGCTGGTTCTAAATATTGCAAACAGCGAAGGCATTGGTATGATGGAACTGGAACAGATTACAGGCACAGGCAATGAAGGCCGCGTTACTAAAAAAGATATCCTAAGTTATGTTGCGAACAAAGGCCAGGAAGTTGGGAAGCTAGGAAGTCAGAGGCCGGAATTCAGAGGCCAGAAAGAAGAAGCTCATCACTCAACAAATAATAATAAAGAACAAACTTTAAGCAGCAAAGAGAAGGAAGAAATACATCAGCCATCACAACCAGAAACCGAAAACACGAAACAGGAAACTGAACAACCGGAAACCAATTATGGTGACAACGTTAAAGTTGTTGAGATGGACAGAATGCGCAAGCTGATTGCAAAACATATGATGAATAGCAAGCAAACAAGTGCGCATGTTACCAGTTTTGCTGAAGCTGATGTTACCAACATGGTTTTATGGCGTGAAAAAAATAAAGCTTTGTTTGAAAAACAGAATAATGCAAAGATTACTTATACGCCGATGTTTGTTGATTGTTTGATTCGTGTGATGAAGCGTTACCCGATGATAAATAGTTCTGTTGACGGTGATAAAATTATAATGAAGAAAGATTTTAATATCGGCATGGCAACGGCTTTGCCTAACGGTAATTTAATTGTGCCTGTTATAAAAAATGCGGATGAATTAAATCTTGTGGGTTTAACCAAACGTGTGAATAATCTCGCTGACGCAGGAAGAAATAACAAACTAAAACCTGAAGACATACAGGACGGAACATTTACTTTAACTAATGTCGGAACGTTTGGAAGCCTGATGGGAACACCAATTATTAATCAGCCGCAGGTTGCTATTCTTGCTGTTGGTGCCATTAAGAAACGTGCTGTTGTAATTGAAACAGCGCAAGGTGATACAATTGGTATCAGGCACATGATGTATTTATCATTAAGCTATGACCACCGCATTATTGATGGCAGCATTGGTGCTTCTTTTTTAACGGCCGTCGCAAAAGAATTTGAACATTGGGATTTGAATAAGAACTGGTGATTAAATTTTATATAAACTTAAAAACTCGACCGCTTTAATCATATCATCATGCAATACTCTGTCTTCAATATTAAACGAAATACTTTTTCTGAATGATTGATGTAGTGCTTCAATGGCTTCAGCACTTTTTGCAGGCCGCCTGAAATCCAATGCCTGAGCGGCAATCAGTAGTTCAATAGCCAAAACTTTTTCAATGTTATCTATAATACGCAAACATTTTACTGCAGCATTAGCGCCCATGCTTACATGGTCTTCCTGGTTATTGCTGGATGAGATGGAATCTACACTTGCCGGTGTGCACAATTGTTTGTTTTCACTTACAATACCCGCAGCTGTATATTGAGGTATCATAAAGCCGCTGTTTAAACCAGCTTCTGTAACAAGAAACATAGGTAAGCCGCGCTGACCACTTATAAGTTGATATATTCTGCGCTCACTTATATTGGCAAGTTCACTCATGGCAATGCTTAAAAAATCAAGATGCAATGCTAATGTCTGGCCATGAAAATTACCACCGCTTACAATCAAATCATCATTCGGAAATATATTAGGGTTATCGGTAACAGAATTTATCTCAGTTAAAAACACATTCAATACAGTTTCAAAAACATCTTTTGTTGCACCATGCACCTGCGGCACACAACGGAATGAATATGGATCCTGTACCTGTGATTTTTTTGTTGATGCAATCTCACTTTGATTTAAATAACTGCGAATAATTTTTGCTGTTTCAACCTGTCCTTTATGAGGACGGATTGCCTGGATGCATGCATGCAAAGGTTCCATCATGCAATCAAATGCATCAAATGATAAAGAAAAAATTAAATCAGCCATCCTGATAAGATGTTCTGCTTTCTTCAAACAAAACATTCCATAAGCGCTCATGAATTGCGTGCCGTTTATCAATGCCAAACCTTCTTTGCTTTGCAGATGAATGTTATTCCAGCCAAGTTCTTTCCATACATCTTGCACTTTTCTTTTTTCATCTTTATAATACACATCGCCTAAACCAATCAACGGCAAACTCAAGTGGCTTAATGGCGCCAAATCACCCGAAGCACCGAGCGAACCCTGTGTAAAAATTACAGGCAGCACATCCTTATTATACATATCCATTAACCGCTTTACAGTATCAATCTGCACGCCGCTGTAACCATAGCTTAAAGATTTTATTTTCAGCATCAGCATTAACCTGATAATATCCTTTGGCACTTCATCGCCCATACCACACGCGTGTGAAGCAAGCAGGTTGTGCTGCAATTTTTCAATGCTTGATTTATCAATCTTTACATTTTGCAAGAAGCCGAAACCTGTATTAACGCCATAAAATAATTCGTCTGATTTTTTAAGCTTGTCGTCAAGGTATTTCCTGCACCTTGTTATACGTTCATGTGCATCGAATGTTATAGAGACCAGCTGCTGATAATCAAGCAGATTTTTTACTTGGTCAAAGTCAAGCCATTTATCATCAAGCGGTAAATAATTATAACTCATGTAAACTATAGTTATAAATCAGGAATTATTATTTAAAGCAATCACTTAGATTTTTTTAATTGATTTCTTTATTATCTTATTTGCAAGCTTATTATTATAACGTATCACATCCCAATATTCTTTTCCATAAGCCACATATAATTCCGCTCCTGCTTCAATTTTTTTTATAGCGTCAATAAACACCCTATCATTCTCATTAACAAAATTGCAGTTATTAGTTATTCCTTTAATCCTAGTTATACCGGCGGCATCATTTATATATCTGGCCAGTACTTTTATATGTTTCATCGCATCAATTACATGGCCGCGCTTTACATAATAAACATATGCATTAAATACATCAGTTTTCTGCACTTCTTGCCAGGTAGTTAATTTGCCTTTATATTCTGTAATGCGTGAACCTTTCTCAATATTTTTTTTTGTAAACAAACCTTTGCCTGCACCGGAAACTTTTGAACGCTTTATTATCAGCTGCTTTTCAAGTAATGCCATAAATCAAATATAAATGGCTTTATATAATTGCATGATTGTTGAAGTAAGTTTATTTAAATCATAAAATGAAAAAAACCCTTATTCTTATTGTACCTGTTTTTATTTACGCTTCCTGCAATAGTAACAATATGCCTAAAGACAGTATTGATTCTGCAAAGCAGAAAAACAAATCACTTGACAGCTCTAAAATAAGCAGTGATAATAAAGACAGTCTTAAAAAAGATGATAACTTTTTAGTTAATGCGGCAAGCGGCGGTTTGCTTGAAGTACAGTTAGGCAGTATTGCCGAAAAAAATGCGGCTTCTGCACGGGTGAAGGAATTTGGAAAGATGATGGTAATGGATCATACCAAAGCAAATACTGAACTAATAGCACTTGCAAAAAACAAGAACATAGTTGTGCCATCAATACCTGGTAAAGATGAACAGGACAAAATTGATAAGCTGCAAAAAGAACAGGGAAAAGATTTTGATAAAGATTATGTAAGCCTTATGATAGACGATCATCAAGATGATATAAAAGAATTTAAAGATGCCGCTGATAATGTTCATGATTCAGACTTGAAAAACTTTGCGCTTAAAACTTTGCCGGTACTACAAAAACATCTTGACAAAATACAGGCAATAGATTCTGTAATGAAGAAGTAATAATAGTTTACAGTTAATTGTAATTATATTAAATGGAAGCAATTGACTTGTATGGAAATGCTGAGCCATTACCAACAAAAAATTTAAACACTGTAATGATTCTTGCCCCACATCCTGATGATGAATCACTGAGTTGCGGAGGTACAATAGCAATGCTTGCTGAAGGGGATAAAAAAGTTGTTGTTGTATTTATAACTGATGGCAGCATGTCTCATCCAAATTCAAAAAAATACCCTGCGCAAAAGCTTGCAGCTACAAGAAAAGCAGAAGCAATTGCTGCTTTGAACGAATTAAATGTTTTTGAAAACAATATATTTTTTTTTGACAAAAAAGACCGGAGTTTGCCTTGTCGTAATGAACCCGGCTTTGAACAAAATGCAGAAGCATTAAAGCAACTGATTGATATGTGCAAGCCTGATTTAATATTTGTACCATATCAAAAAGATCCGCATCCTGATCATCGTGCCACATGGCAAATGCTGATGCACATAAGAACAAATACACAAAAAGTTTTTTCAATCTTAGAATATTTAATCTGGTTATATAATTTAGGTAAAGATGATGATTTGCCTAAAGAAAAATTTACTTGTAAATACATTGATATTAAAAATTATACAGTGCAAAAACAAAAAGCAATTGCACAGCATGTATCACAAACAACCAAATTGATTGATGATGATCCGCAAGGATTTATATTAACGCCTGATGTACTACAGCATTTTAATATGAACAAGGAATTTTTTCTTGATAGAAATTTATAAAACAATCATTAACACAACATGTGGAATTAGTTTCAATTGGCCTAACCAAATATTGAGTAAAAATGCACATTATTATTATCAATTGATCTAAATGATAAAGCTTATAAAAGCAAGAACCGGTTGTAAAATTCTACGGTAGGGTTTAAAAAAGATTTTTATCTTGTTGAACATCCAAAGGAAACCTGACCTGATTATATTGCGTATTGTTGGTTATTATAATTCTTAGTGAATTTAAACGGTAAAATTTTTTTAATAAAATATTGCTGATGCAGAAATCAATAAAAATATATTTGATTTAAACATTGGCATTAATTTGGTTTTATCAAATTACAACCTAATTGTCAACTTATACCAGATGATTAGCGATTATATAAATTATAAGATTTAAGGTTTGGCAAAACAACGGTATTGTTACTGCAACTGTAGCGTTAATATTAAGTATTTATGAAAAATAATTGTGATAAAAGATAAAAGCATAAAGGCTAGTAATGACAATAATTTGTTTCTCTCATTTAAGATGGAATTTTGTTTATCAACGACCACAACATTTACTTACAAGATGCAGCAAAAATTTTAAAATTTATTTTATAGAAGAGCCTGTTTTCAATAGTGATGAAGATGGGATTTTGGTATTAAAAGCAAATGAAAATATTACTGTTGTTAAACCAAGTTTAAAAGCTAACCTTAAGACCGATAATATTAACAGGCAAAAAAATTTACTTGATTTTTTAATGAGTGAACTTTCAATCAACAAGTTTATAAGCTGGTATTATGCACCAATGGCTTTGCAGTTCAGTAATCATTTAAAGCCGTTGCTAACCATTTACGATTGCATGGATGAACTTTCGGCATTTAAATTTGCGCCTCCGGAATTAAAAGAAAATGAAAGCAGGCTGATTAAAAAAGCGGATATAATTTTTACCGGCGGCTACAGCCTTTATAATGCAAAAAAGCATTTGCATAAAAACATCCATGCCTTTCCAAGCAGTATTGAAAAAGAACATTTTGCAAAGGCACGCATTATAAAAAATGATCCGCCTGATCAAAAAGAAATTCCTTATCCAAGACTTGGTTTTTTTGGTGTATTAGATGAGCGGTTTGATGTTGATTTAATTAAAAAAGTTGCCTTAAAAAAACCTAAATGGCATTTTGTGTTTGTTGGGCCTATTGTAAAAATTGATGAAGCTACTTTACCTAAAGCAGATAACATTCACTATTTGGGAAGTAAAACTTATGATGAACTTCCGTATTATATCAGTTGTTGGCAAATAGCACTTGTGCCTTTTGTAATAAATGATTCAACACTTTTTATAAGCCCTACAAAAACACCGGAATATCTTGCTGCCGGCAAGCCGGTTATTTCAACCGCTATTAGTGATATTGTACATCCTTACGGAGATGAAAAAATTGTCTCGATAATACATAATGCAGATGAATTTATAAGTGCGGCTTTAACAGAATTATCAAATAATAATACAGTAGGTTGGTTAAAAAAAGCAGATGCATTTTTGGAAAACAATTCATGGGATAATACCTGGAATGAAATGCATATACTTATAAACAAAACTTTAAAAACAAAAAATTTAAGCAAAAAAAAGCAGGAAATATATGTTTGATTATGTGATTACAGGTACTGGTTTTGCAGGCAGTGTACTAGCAGAAAGACTGGCAAGCCACGCGCATAAAAAAGTATTAATAATTGACAAGCGTAATCATATTGGTGGTAACACTTTTGATTATTATGACGAGCATGGTATACTTGTGCATAAGTATGGACCGCATATTTTCCATACAAACAGTTTTGATGTGTTTGATTATTTGGGAAAGTTTACAAAATGGAGACCTTATGAGCATCGTGTGCTTGCAAGTGTTGATGGGCAGCTTGTTCCAATACCCATCAATCAAAATACTATAAATTCTTTATACGGACTTAATTTAAATAGTGATGAAGTAGCTGAATTTTTTAATACAAAAGCTGAAAAAAAATCATTAATAAAAACCTCTGAAGATGTTGTAGTAAATTCTGTTGGCAGGGAATTATATGATAAATTTTTTAAGCACTATACTCAAAAACAATGGGGCTGCGACCCTTGTGAACTTGATGCATCTGTAACGGCACGTGTACCCACACGCACCAATAGAGACAACCGTTATTTTACTGATGTTTATCAGGCAATGCCTTTGTATGGGTATACAAAAATGTTTGAAAACATGCTGGCACATCCTAACATAAAAATTATGTTGAATACAGATTACAAAGAGATTGCGGACCTAATACCACATAAAGCACTGATTTATACAGGGCCTATTGATAGTTATTTTGATTATTGCTATGGCACGCTGCCTTATCGTTCAATAAATTTTGTATTTGAAACTTTAGATACAGAATTTGTTCAGCCAACAGGCACGGTAAACTATCCTACCTCACAAGCTTATACACGCATTACAGAATTCAAATATTTAACCGGGCAAAAGCATAAAAAAACATCTGTTGTGTATGAATATCCAACCGCTTGCGGCGATCCTTATTATCCAATTCCAAAAGCTGAAAACAACATTATTTATAAGAAGTATAAAACACTTGCAGAAACATTATCAAACGTTTATTTTACCGGTAGATTAGGTACATATAAATATTATAATATGGATCAGGTAGTAGCACAATCATTAACATTATTTAAGAAGATTGTACATGCACAGGAAGCAATAAAACATAACGGACATTCCGCAACAATTAATATTTAAAATGATTGAAAAACTGTTTACAAAAGAGCAAACCAGTAATCCCTTTAAAACTTTCTGGATGGCTGGCTATGAATGTTCTGACAAACTTAATGTACATGGTAATCGCGTTGATTTTTTAAACATAACCGGGCATTTAAAATACATTAATGAAGATTACCAAAGCTTGAGCTTATTCAATATAAAAACAGTTAGGGAAGGTATACGCTGGAGTAAGGTTGAAACCAGTCCTTATCAATATGATTGGTCAACAGTAGCTGCAATGATGGAGGCAGCAGAACAAAATTCAATACAGCAAATATGGGATCTTTGTCATTTTGGTTTCCCGGATGACCTTACTCCGCTACATCCGAAATTTGTAAATCGCTTTGAATCTTTATGCAGTTCATTTATAAATTTTTATCGTTCAAAAAAACCATATGATACATTACTAATTATACCGATAAATGAAATAAGTTTTTTATCATGGTTAGGCGGTCATGTTGCCTGCACTGTTCCTTATTGCAAAAATTCTGGGTGGGAGGTAAAATATAATTTGCTGAAGGCTTGTATTAAAGGAAGTAAAATTTTAAAACAGGATGGCAATGTTAAAATACTGACTTCAGAACCTTTAGTAAACATGGTTCCTGTTGAAAATGCAACAACTGAAGAGCAACTTGCAGCCATAGCACAGCACAATTATCAATACCAGGTTATGGATGCCTTAACCGGGAGTATTTGCCCTGAACTTGGTGGTGCCCCTGATCTTATAGATGTAACAGGTGTAAATTATTATTATAATAATCAATGGATAACAAATTCAGAAAAATTTTTAATATGGAAACAAGAACCAATTGACGCGCGATGGAGACCTTTGCGTTCTATGCTTACAGAAGTTTCTGACAGGTACAATCTGCCTGTAGCTATTACAGAAACCAGTCATCCAAAAGAAGACAGACCGATGTGGATTGAACAAATAGCATCTGAATGCAAAGCTGCAATTGACAATAATGTTAATTTATATGGCATTTGTGTATATCCTGTAATAGACAGGCCTGATTGGGATGATGTTTCCACATGGCATCGTTCGGGGGTATGGGATATTGAAAACAATATTACGCTGGAAAGAAAATTATATCAACCTTTTGCAAAAGCAATACTACAGGCGCAAAAGATATTAATAAATGAAACCAATGTTAAGAAATTTAAACAATCAACGGAATTAGCGTTTATAAATAATTGATTTATTTTTTATCAATTTTTTCTTATTTTATGTTTTAAGAATATGTTTTTTTTGTACATATTGATTCATAAGCCTATTTGACTTTATATATTTTCACATTTTATTTCAAACATAAAAAAGAAAAGCCGCTTATAGCGGCTTTTGTGATCCCGTTGGGACTCGAACCCAAGACCCCAACATTAAAAGTGTTGTGCTCTACCAGCTGAGCTACGAGATCGCCCCGTTGAAACTATACCAATATTTTTAGGGAGTGCAAAAATAGCCGAAAATGCTATTGCGGCAAACTTTTAAAATTGATTTATGACATCGTTTATAAACATTAATAAACATACATTTTTAAGTGATTAAATTTGCGCAAATAAATTGCATGAGCTGGTTTGCTGATAAAGTAGTATTAATCACAGGTGGAACTGATGGTATTGGAAAAGCATTGGTGAATGCGCTGATGCAGCAAGGTGCTAAAGTTGTTACCTGTGGACGTAATTATGATAAGCTTTACCAACTGCAAACAGCATATGCTGGCAAAACATTGCTGGCTTTATCTGCAGATGTTAGCAATGAGAATGATTGCAAAAATCTTGTTGAACAAACTATACAAACGTATGGCAGGCTGGATGTGCTGATTAATAACGCCGGTATTTCTATGCGAGCCTTATTCAGCGAAACTTCTTTGGAAACATTGCGTAAAGTAATGGATATAAATTTCTGGGGCGCAGTTTATTGCACTAAATATGCCTTGCCTTATGTCATACAACAAAAAGGAACAATTACAGGTATTTCTTCAATTGCAGGTTATCGTGGTTTGCCTGGCCGCAGTGGCTACTCCGCATCAAAATTTGCATTGCATGGCTGGATGGAAGCTTTACGTACAGAGTTATTAGATACTAGTGTAAACGTGATGTGGGTTTGTCCGGGCTTTACCAGGTCAAACATTAGAAACGTCGCATTAAATAAAGAAACGCAGCCGCAAGGTGAAACACCTTTAAATGAAAGCAGTTTAATGAGTTCTGAAGAATGCGCCGCGCTTATTCTCAATGCGATAGAGAAACATAAACGCACTTTGGTAATTACTAAACAAGGCAAAGAAACTGTTCTGCTCAACCGTTTTCTGCCTTCGTTTGCAGATAGAATGGTTCACAAATTTTTTTTCAAAAATGGTGCTTTAGTTAAATAATAATTGCTTTCCTGCATGCCTATCGTAACGCTTTCAACAGATATTGGTCAAAATGATTATGTAGTTGGCGCTATAAAAGGTCAATTGCTGCAAGCTGTTTCTTCCTTCTCCATAATTGATATTACGCACCAGCTTATTGGCAATAATTACCTGCATGCCGCCTATGTTTGCACCAATGCATTTGCATTTTACCCTGCAGGATGTTTTCACATTGTGATTATTAATTTGTTTGAAAAAAAGTCCGCGCATTTATTAATAACATCCTACAAAGAACAGTTTATTATTTGCCCTGATAACGGTATATTAACCATGATACTTGGCGAAAAACCTGCACAAATTTTTGCTGTTGACATAAATAATAAAACCGGTGGCGGTGTATTAAACTGTACTGCTGCCATTGCTGAATTATTAAAAGCATTAGATAAAAACGTACCACTTGAAAATATAGCTAAACCTGTTTCTGCCATTAAAGAAATGTATCCGTTCCGCTCCACAACAGGGCCAGACTGGATTGACAGCCAGATAATTTTTATTGACCAGTTTGAAAATGTTGTTATTAATCTTACCAAAACAGAATTTGAAGAACATTGCAAGGGAAGAAAGTTTAAAATTATTTTACCGGCGCGTAATGATGGAGGTATTGAAACCATTAGCGAAAATTATGCTTCTGTTGAACAAGGGGAAAGGCTTGCCTGGTTTAACTCTGCAGGTTATCTTGAACTCGCTATTAACAAAGGAAACCTTGCAGGCTTGTTTGGGTTGAAACGATTTTCAGGCGGCACTATGCTCAGTGCTTTGCCGCAAAACAAACTGATGTATGAACGGGTTAAGATATATTTTGAATAACAATGCGCTTTCAGTCTTACTTTAATACAGCTATAAAAATTATCAGCCTGTATGATGGTTCAAAGCCGCTTGCCCATTTCTTAAAACAGTATTTTTCAGAGAATAAAAAGCATGGTTCCACTGACAGAAAATTTATAGCACATGCCTGTTATAATTATTACAGGATTGGCTTTGCTGTAAAAAATATAAGTATTGATGAACAATTAAAAGTTGCACTTTTTTTATGTAATGCAAGTGCAGGCAAATGGAGTATTTTATATGATGATACTGATTGGCTGATACATTGGAATGAGCAATTACGCAAACGCATTTTCTTTATTCAAACAATTTATAATTTTTCATTCGATGATATTTTTCCATTTACAGATGAGTTGAGTGAAGGCATAGATGTTGAACATTTTATACTATCACATTTAATTCAACCTGACTTTTTTTTACGGATAAGAAACCGGCAACATGAAAAAGTCTTTCATGCTTTGCATCAACATCATTTTGCGTTTGAAAAAATAAGTGATGATTGTATCGCACTGCACAACGCCATCAGAACAGATAACATAATTAGCCTTGATGAACAAGCAGTAGTACAGGATTATTCATCACAAAAAGTCAAAGAAATTTTAGAGATTATACAAGCCGAAACCGGAAATCAGCAATCGGAAATTAATGTATGGGATTGTTGCGCAGGCAGTGGCGGCAAATCAATTCTTGCTTATGATATTTTGAAGAATATTAATATTACTGTTTCTGATGTGCGTGCATTCATCATTCAAAATCTTAAAGAACGTTTTAGAAAAGCCGGTATAAAAAAATATACGTCGTTTGTCGCTGATATAATAAATTCAAAACTTGAAATTCAAAATTTAAAATTTGATTTAATTATCTGTGACGCACCTTGTACAGGCAGCGGTACGTGGAGCAGAACACCGGAACAGTTATATTTTTTTCAACCTGATAAAACAGAAGTGTATGCATCGTTACAAACAAAAATTACAACCGCTGTATTAAAGCATCTTAAACAAGGCGGTTACTTTTTATATATTACCTGCTCAGTATTTAAAAGAGAAAATGAAGACATTCTTGATCACTTAATACATCAACATAAGCTTACATTAATAAAAAAAGAGTTGCTTAAAGGTTATGATAAAAAAGCAGACACCATGTTTGCAGCTTTATTAAAATCAAACTGATTATTGCTGCATTGCTACAGCTTTTTGTTCAAATAAATTTTTATAAGATACAGGGATTGAATTATCAATAGTAAAACTTTGTATCGTCTTACCATCATTATATTGTACAGTATACTTGCATTTCCCGGGATTCGTAATATCAAAATTCATATCATACACTTCCTGGTATTCTGTTACTATTTTTTTAACAGCAACAACTTTGTTATTATCATCAATTAAACTAAGTGTTACATAACCGTTTACCTGTCCAATAAATTTAAAACTAATTGGTTTTACAGGAACCGGTGTAGGCATAAGCCACCTGCCACCAAACAACAATTTATTTTGTTCAAGTTTTAAAGTATCATAAGCTTTAATCATATCAGGTAAACCATAACCTAACCTGTTATCAGGGCCATTATACCTTGGGCAGCTTTTATATACAGCTTTAAGTATAGTAATGTTATTGAATTGAGGAAAGGCCTGCCATAAGCAGGCAATCAATCCGTTTATATTTGGATTTGAAAATGAGGTGCCGCTGCCCGTCATTACACCGGCTAAAGAATAAAATGTTGTGCCCAACCCAACTGATGCAACATTGGGTTTCTTTTTGCCGGGATAACCATAACTGGTAAACCACGCAACCGTGCCCCCGGTATCAGTTGCAGCAACTGAACAAATGCTATCATCATCTGCCGGAAATACTAAATACTTCCAGCTATTATTGCCTTCATTGCCGGCACTGTTGGTTACAATAATTCCCTTTCTTGATGCTGCAATTGCAGCTCTTGATATCATTGTTGTTTTCTTATAAAAATCTTTGTAAGTATGGTCAAATATTGAATCATCAAATTGCGTATAACCAAGTGACGAAGAAATCATATCTGCACCTGCACTGTCAGCAAATTCAGCAGCAGCGGCCCAATTATGTTCTTCAACGGGGTATTCTGAATGTGCGTTTTCACTTCTTAACAACCAGAAGCTTGCATCAGGCGCAGTGCCTATCATCTTGCCGGGAACGTTGGCTGTTATTACACTTAAACATTCTTCGCCATGCGCATCATCTTCATTAACACTATTATCAAAATCAACAAAATCTTTTTCGCCTAAAAAGCGGTTATGTGCTCTGGCACTATCAAAAGCATGTATGGTTTTATAACTATTAAATCCTGCATCAATTACGGCAATAGTAATCCCTTTGCCTGTAAAACCTTTGTTGTGCAAAAATTCTCCATTATGTATATGAATTTGTTGGTATGAGCTTCCGTAATTTAAAACATTTGTTGTTGTTGTATTTAATGCGATGTTTGTTACAGGTTGTATTGTTTCATTAAATTTATTCTGCTGGTTTGATGTTACCAATACCTGCGTAGTTAGCGGCGCAACCGGCTTAACACTTTGTACAAATGTAAGTTTGGTTATTTTTTTTATTACAGATGTATCCGGTATAACAATTAAGATTTGATTAAGCCATTTTGATTGACTTAAATACATGATTGTGCCCTGTGCAATAACCTGTGAGATATAAAACGGGTTAACAGGCAAGTCTGCTGAATCAATTTTTATATTGTAACGTGTGCGCCTGTCAATTGCTTTTTGTGAAAGATATTTTATAGGTTGGCTTATTGAATAAGGTGAGTTGTTTTTGTTGGTGAATACTACTACAAATTTTGCATATTGTGCAATACTAATACTACTTATCAAACAATATAAACATGCAAGCAAAGCCGGTTTAAAAGTAGATTTCATTGGTTCATTTAAAGGTGAAATTAAATTTTTGCTTTGTTTTATATAAAGTTTAAATCAGCATAAGAAGCAAGCGATTACGCACAATTATTTTGTTTTGATCAGGTTAAGCCTGATGCCATAACTACCATCCTGGTAAGACCCGGGCTGCTGATCGCCTGGTTGCCATATCCAATGCAAAAAATCTTTATAAACAAGCCCAATGCCTTTTGCATACACTTCAACTGAATAATCACGCTGTTGAAAATAATCCGGGTTGAATGCACCTTCCGGTGAAGTTTCATCTTGCTGCAAAACAGTAACTGTACTATCAATAACACCGGCAAGAGTTGTGTATGACGAATCAACAGCAGCGTAAATATAATTCCATCCGTCAAGATATTGAACAGGTGATGTTATAGAACGCGTATCAATATAACTATTGCCCTGCCATGTTTTGTTTGGTACAACAGGCGTTACAAGTTTTATAAACCGCTGATTATTATCATCCAGCACTTCAATATCAGTAGCTGTTGGCGTAATATAATATGTTGAAAGACTTTGCCATCCGGTTAGTTCAAGTGTATCAGAAATAAAGCGATAAACAATCCATGAAGTACGGTTGGTATTGTCTAAAAAAGAGGTGGCAACACTATCTTTAATGTGATAGCTTGTAATCACCAATGCACTTCCGAAATCAGGCGTGGTAGTTGAGTCAAGGCGATATATCCAAACCTTTCCGGCTGCAACAGGATAATAATTAATTGCCTTAAAGGATGATGAGATTGTATCTTGTTTTGTGCATGATATAAAAAATTGAAAGCAGATAAAAACAGCAAATAGTTTAACAGGTGATTTATTAATCATACACACGATACTTACGAAGTTATTAAACGCGAAGATGTAAGTTTTCTGATATAAGATTGATGTTTTATTTGCAACCCGTTATTGGCCCGTAGCTTAACTGAATAGAGTGTCTGACTGTGATCAGGTCGTCCCTTTTACTAAGTTTTTAACCACTTGGTTAAATTTCTAAAGATTAGCACCGGAAAAATGGCTTTTTACACAATAAAAACATACAAGCTTTAATAAGCATATAAACATTAATAACAAAGT
Organism: Chitinophagaceae bacterium; assembly: GCA_903642275.1. GTDB lineage: Bacteria > Bacteroidota > Bacteroidia > Chitinophagales > Chitinophagaceae > Parafilimonas. The sequence continues at coordinate 6,804 of CAHJWK010000056.1, read as the reverse complement.
TTTGCAACTATAACAATCATATTTCACTGCGGACTACATCTGCTACATTGTTCAAAATTGTTTGTTGTTTATAGTATTGTTAGCGGCTTCGCAATGCTACCACTCCTTATTCTCATAATTATATATCATTTGTCTTTGCTGAAAAGCACAGATTAATTCATTCAGGAATTAGAAGCTAACGATTATGACACCACTTTGATTGGCGGTTACAAAATTTAATTTAAAGCAGGCGATAGTTTACAATATCAGATATGCTTATAAACAACTGTTCATCTTTGTACAAATCACTGTTCATAAACGAACACTTTCTAAATTAAAGTTTTCTAAACCCTTATCCACAAAGCCTTTCAGCATTGGCATGTGCGTTGAAACAAAATATACTGTGAGCCGAAGATTGGGTTTATTTGTTTCAATAAATTATACATTGTAAATCATTTTATGTTTAAAATTTTTTTCAAAACAGCATACAGGCAGCTGCTGAAAAATAAATTGTTCAGCATCGTAAATATTACTGGTTTATCCATTGGGCTGGCAAGTATTATGGTGCTTGCTATTCTGGTATATCAATATCTTACGACAGACAGTTATCAAAAAGATATTGAACAGATGTATTATCTTAAAACCGGTTCGCCTGATGGCAACGGATATGCGGCTACACCTTACCCATTACTTGGAGAAATTATAAAACAATGTCCTGAAGTGGAAGCAGGCACACACATTCAAACCTGGTATTTTCCCTGGCTTAAATATGGCAGCAAAGAGTTTCAGGAAACAACGGAGTTTGCAGATACAGGTTACTTTAAAGTGTTTCAATACCCGTTTAAATATGGTAACGCAGCCACAGCATTAAAAGATAAATTTTCTGTGGTGCTTTCAGATGAAATTGCACAAAAGTTTTTTGGTAATGCAAACCCTGTGGGCAAAATAGTTACCGCAGATGATACTTTACAACTTACCGTAACAGGTGTGTTGCAGCATGTGCCTGCCAATACAACTATTCGCCCGTCTGTATTAATCCCAACAGCAGTACTTGAATCGAATGCTGACTTTAAAAGCGGCGCTAATTGGTATAACACGTTTGCATCAAATTATATCAGGCTTACAAAAAAAAGCGACACAAGATTATTGGATAAGAAAATCGATGCCATCACAAAGCTTAATTACTCAAAGGAACAAAAAAATAGTAAAGTTTATGCTGTTGCTTTTACTGATATAGTAAAAGAAGCGGCACCTGTAATTGGCGTAATTATAAAAGGCGCAATAGGTGCGGGCATTTTTATTTTGCTTATCATATTTTTAAACCTCATTAACCTTAACTCTGCGGTTATGTATGCACGTACCAAAGAAGTTGCTATAAAACAAATGATGGGCGGCAGCAAGCGCAGCATCATTATTCAATTCTGCATTGAAAATGGTTTGATTGTTTTAATATCTGTTGTGTTTGCGTGGCTGTTGTTTTCATCTTTATTATTGCCTGCTGTAAACAATATTGCAACTGATAATTTTCGTGCAATAGAAACAGGCATCACAAAAAATTACCCGCTTCTTGTTTTATTTGCCGTCGTTGCTGTACTGTTTATAATTCTCGCGGCTTGTCTTCCTGTGTTAAGATTATTCACGGTAAAGGTCACTGATGCAGTAAAGGGAAAACTTACTTCAGGTAATCATAAAGCCAGTTATGTACAAAACATATTTATCACTATTCAGTTTGTGTTCGCCATCACGCTTATTTGTGTAACAATAATATTGAACAGCCAGATAAAATTTATGAAAGCGTCGCCGCTTGGTTTTAATAAAGATGATGTTGCTGTAGCAAGCCTCGACCTTGCCTTCCGCAACCAGGCATCTGCAACAGAAAGGCTCCAAACCGTGTTGAATGAATTAAAAAATAATCCGCATGTAAAGGCTGTTTCTGTAAATCAAAATGTGCCTACACAATACTGGGATAACTATAATGCTTATTATGAACCTGCAATAAACAAAGAAGTTAACTTAAAACAGGCACCGGCAGATGCAGGCTTTGTATCCGTTTACAGGATACCAATAATTCAGGGTAAAAATTTTGATGACGCATTAGCAGCATCAGAAAAAAACGGAGTGCTTGTAAACCGCACAGCTATGAAGGCTTTTGGATGGAAAGACGCAATTGGTAAACAAATAAAATCAAAAGGAGAAAACCAGCCATACACAGTAGTTGGTGTGATGGAAGATTTTCATTATCGTGATTTGCAGGGAAGCATTGAACCGCTTGTACAATTTTATACAGGCAAACTTGCACCACAACAATATGGCAAATTAAGTGTGTGTACTGATGCTGGTTATACAGATAAAATTATGCAGCAGTTGGAAGGCGTATTTAAAACTATACCAAGCCGCCGCATTTTTAGTTATGAATTAATGAGTGATAAAGTAGATAAGCAATATGCGTTGTTAGATGGTATTTTAAAAGTAACCAATTATGTAGCCATGCTTACTATATTAATTGCAAGCATGGGGATGTTTGGATTAATTTCTTTGTTTGCAAAAATGCGCATAAAAGAAATAGGCATACGCAAAGTATTAGGTTCAAGTGTTGCCGGTATTGTAGGATTATTATCAAAAGATTTTTTGTTACTGATTGTAGTGGCGATAATAGTTGCTTCACCTATAGCATGGTATATTATGCACAACTGGCTGCAGGACTTTGCCTACAGAATTAATATTAGCTGGGGGATGTTTTTACTTGGTGGTTTTATCGCCGTTTTTATAACTTTATTAACGGTCAGCTTTCAATCAATCAAAGCAGCCATCGCAAACCCTGTGAAGAGTTTGCGAACGGAATGAAGTCTGAAATGGATTTGAGTATATTGAAAGATTAACAGGAGGAATAAGAAAAAATATACTAGAAATCAAATCTTATGTTTAAAAATTACACAACGGCCTGGCGTAATTATGAAAGACAAAGTATGGTTGCGCAAATCGCTGATAGGTTTTCAGTTTATAATACAACACCTCAAAACCTTACCCGACAAGAATTGAAATCAATCATAAATCTACGAAAGGCTGGATTGCTATTAACCAGATAAGAACAATAGACTGTATAAGAATTGTAAAGATTTTTGTGTTACTAACAGATAAGGAAATTCAAAGCATAAAAAACATAATCAAAGAAACATTTGTGGACTAAACCGCAATAAGTGTGTTATTAGAAACTACCTTAAACTAAATTCATCTCCATCTGTATAAACACTCATTTTCACATCATTAAATTTTATGTAGCCTTTATTTGTAACCTGTAAGTTTTGCGGGTTTGAGAATACAATTATCTGGCTTGCACCTGCCACTTTTACTATGTTATTATGAACGATGATGGCCGTGCCTTCATCAATGCCAATACAAGGTAGTGTTGGGTATTTTGCAATTGCAGTTAACAACCGATTATACCTGCTTCTGGTTATAAAATGCATATCAATAATTGCAGAGTCAAGTAAGCTTAATCCTTCTTTTATTTCAATGTTGTCATTCAAAAGTTTTGGAAATGTTGATTCATACGTGGTATCCCCAAGCAATTGATTTCCGCTTATCATATAATGGCTTATTATTGCTGCACCGGCACTTGTGCCTGCAACGGTACTTCCGTTTTTATATGCTTGTTGTATGGCTGTTTGAACAGGCGTATGCAATACGATATTCATAAAGCGGCTTTGGTCTCCGCCGCCGATATAAATAAGCCCCGCTTTTTTTAAAGAGTCAATCCAGGTTGATTTATTAATATCATTTTTTGTGAAGTTGAAGCTCACAACTTTGTTGTTGCAAACCGTAGCAAAGTCTTGTTTGATGTAGAAATAACTTGTGTCCGGCTCTTCTGTTGCCATTGGCAGAAAAACAATATAATCGTTTGAGTTAAGATGTGCAGTTGATATAAGCTGCTGCATCAAAGCTACAGATTTATGTCCGCCGCCAATAATAAACAAGTTGCCTTTAGCCTGGCTAAATGCATGCAGACATATTAAAAACGATAAGCTTGTATTTATAAACCTGGTCAATTCTAAATTATAAAAATGAGTATTCTAAAATTTCGGTTTGATGAATGGTATTTTGTACGCCTGTTTTTATATTTTTTATGATACAGGTCTTACTTTCAATCTCATTGTTTCCAATAATTGCAGTGTATATAATATTTTTACGTTCCGCATATTTAAACTGCTTATCAAACTTTGCTTTTTCATGATATATTTCACAACTTATATTATTGTTACGCAATTGCTGCATTAAATTATACGCAACTTTACACTCTTCTTCGCCCAGATTAAAAAATAAAACCTGCGTTGAAATATTCATGTTTGATGGAAAGAGTTTAAGATCCTGCATCACATCATAAATTCTGTCAACGCCAAAGCTTATACCAACGCCGGGAACATTCGGAACATCAAACAAACCGGTGAGATCATCATACCTGCCACCACCGCCAATGCTGCCTATCTGAACATTTTTTGCCTTCACTTCAAAGATGGTTCCTGTATAATAATTCAAGCCACGGGCAAGCGTAAAATCAATTGTTATGTTTGATGTTTGATGTCTGATGTCTGATGTAAAATTCAATATGTATTCAAGTTCTTCACTGCCTTTTTTGCCGGTTTCATTGTTGCCAAGCAGCTCTTTTATTTTGTTTATTTTGGTTTGATTATCGCCATCAATCAGTAAATATTTTTCTATAACAGCAATATTGTTTTCAGATAAATTTTTGTCAGCTAACTCAAGCTTCACTTTTTCCAAACCAATTTTATCAAGCTTATCAATGGCAATAGTTATATCAGTAACTGCATCATGTTTATGAACGGTTTCCGCCAATGCAGTAAGAATTTTTCTATTGTTGATTTTTAACTCAATATCTATATTTAATTTTTTAAAAACATCAATGTAAATGTTTGCAAACTCCACTTCATTTAATAAAGAATTGCTGCCAACAATATCAGCATCACATTGATAGAACTCACGGTATCTTCCTTTCTGCGGACGATCTGCGCGCCACACAGGTTGTATTTGATAACGTTTGAAAGGAAAACTTAACTGTCCATAGTTCATTGCAACATATCGTGCAAAAGGAATGGTAAGATCGTAACGAAGAGCTTTTTCAGAAACGCCACTTTTTAATTTAGAAAGAGATGCATTCTGAATAAGTTCTTTAGATGCTATAGTTAAATACTCCGGACTTATATTCCATAAAGAATTTTTAAAAGGATTATCAAGATTTGGATTTTGGTCTTTCAGAGTTTCATAAAATTCATATCGTGATTTTAAATATTCGCTTAATGATTTAAAAAAATCAACACCAAAAGGATTACCCGATTCAAGAACTCTATAAATTAATTTATCACCTTCATCACCATACTTGCCCAATAATGTTTCAAGGTTTTCCATTGCCGGTGTTTCCAAAGGTTGAAAGCCATACAACTCAAATACATTTTTTATGGTTTGAAAAATATAGTTGCGTTTAAGTAAAGTTTCAGCATTAAAATCTCTTGTGCCTTGCGGTATTGATGGTTTCATTCAAAATAAAAATTAAAAAGCTAAGCTGCTTCTGTATTTTGTTTTTTATATTTCTCAACAATCGCATCACATGCCTTACTAATCATGTCAAACACCTGATGATATTTTGGTTCGGCATCATACCATGGGTCAGGCACATCCATATTTTTACCCGGATATAATTCATTCATCAGCAAATCGGATTTGTCTTTATTCCATAAAGAACCACTCAGGCTTTTAATATCACAATACACATCATTATCCATTACATAAATTTTATCAAAGCGCTGCATATCTTCTTTCACAAATCGCCTGCACATTTGTTTACTAATATCAATTCCATTTAATTTGGCTACTTTCTGTGAGAGTTTATGCGGCGGTTCACCAATGTGATAATTATTTGTTCCGGCACTGTCAACAAACCAATTTAAACCAGCTTCCTCTGCCTTGTGCTTTAATATTCCTTCACCCAAAGGGCTTCTGCAAATATTACCAAGACAAACCATTAATACTTTCATCTTATACTTTTTGTTTTTACCTGAACAAAGATAACCGCTGATTTTTTTGTTATGGAAAATTAGCTTTCGCAGCATCTTATTATAAGAGCGCTCTGATTATTTAACTATAAAAAATATTTTATGTTACCTGATAAAATTATGCAGAGTGATGTGCTCGACATCTTATTTGAACACAGAATAAAAAATACGGCGCTTATGCATTGCGCAAATCATACAATAAAACTGTTCGCATCTCAATAGCAATAACAGTTTTTTTGAGTGCCTGTTTTGCGTTGACTATTTTAATGCATCACAACAAAGAAAAATACCTGTTGCAACCAATTTATTTTATGCCAGACCCGATTTTATCATCTGTTAAACCTGTAATTCTAAAACCACCTCAATCGTTACAAACGAGGCACGTAAATAACTTCAGGCAGGTAAACACTTCAACACCAATAATAGTAAGCGATACAATCAAATCAACACAACCAACAATTAATGAAATTGATAAAAGCAGTATTGGTGCTATTACAAAAACAGGTGATGATATAAATGATAAAACAGAAGAACCACCGTCTGATTACGGAAGTAGCAAACAAAACACTTCAGTAACAACTGTAGCTGATGATGCGCCATTGATTTCAGCGGAAGTAATGCCTGAGTTTACTGGCGGTGTAAATGCTTTAATTAAATTCATTCAAAGGAATATAAAACAGCCTAATGATTTGAAGGAACAGGAAAAAATAAGAGTAGTTGCATCTTTTATAGTAACCAGAAGTGGTGCGATTGAAAACAT
>CAHJWK010000055.1 GCA_903642275.1 Chitinophagaceae bacterium | reverse complement strand
TTTCATTTTTTGCCTGCCTTTCTTCAAAGCCATCAGCATAAAAATATCTTGAACTATCCGGTGTATGCACTTCATCCATTAAATAAATTGTTTCATTAATTTTACCAAATTCATATTTTGTATCAGCGAGTATCAACCCATGTTCAGCAGCAATTTTTTTTCCGCATTCAAATAATTGTAAAGCATAATCGCTCAATATCTCCCATTCTTTTTTTGTAGTAACGTTGGCTGCAATAATTTCTTCCGGACTTATATCTTCATCATGGCCTGCCGCTGCTTTTGTGCTTGGTGTAATTATCGGCGATGGAAAAAAATCATTTTCATAAAGCCCATCAGGCATTTTCGCACCGCATAAAATTCTTGTACCGCTATTATATGTTCTCCATGCATGGCCAACTAAATTGCCACGTACTACCATTTCAATTTTGAAAGGCATACATTTTTTACCAATAGAAACATTTGGTGCAGGCACATCTATCAGCCAGTTAGGGCATATATCTTTTGTTACATCAAGCATATATGCAGCAATCTGGTTAAGAACCTGGCCTTTATAAGGTATTTCTTTCGGGAGAATTACATCAAAAGCTGATATACGGTTGCTTGCAATCATTATCAGCAGATCATTATTAACTGTATATACATCGCGTACTTTGCCCTTATAAAAAGCAGTTTGATTTGTAAAACGAAATGGCTGTGTCATAATGATTTATTTGTACTCGGCACAAACCTACATGAGTAAATACAGCAGGCAACTTGATTTATAATTTTTCTTTTATCACTTATTCACATTTCTGATTATATTATTTTTTTGAAGAAACATATTATTATTATATTGCTTTACGTTAATTAACAATCTTATGAGAAAGTCCCCGATCGTCTTGCTTGTCTTTGTGCTATTAATAATAGCCAGTAACAATGTAATTGCACAGCAAAATATTGTTATCAAAGGAAATATTAAGAACGGACAAACAAAGGAAAACCTGTCCGCAGTTTCTGTTACTATTAAAGGTAATGCAGCCGGAACCTATACCGATGAAAAAGGAGATTTCAGATTGCTTACTAGTAAAAAACCGCCGTTTACTATTGTTATAACTTCAATTGGTTATAGTGCCAAAGAAGTTAGTGTTGAAAGTGAAACGCAAGAGATAACTGCAGAGCTTGAACCATCTTACGCTTTGGGACAGGAAATAGTAGTGGCCGCTTCGCGTGTGCCCGAACGTATTCTTGAATCACCGGTAACTATTGAACGCATTAATTCAGCAACCATACGTAATGCGCCCGGCCCAAATTATTATGATGCATTGGGTAATTTAAAAGGGGTTGATGTTATTAATTCAAGTTATACTTTTAAAACTATATCAACACGCGGCTTTAACGGCAGTGGTAATTTAAGGTTGAACCAGTTGGTTGACGGAATGGATAACCAGGCGCCTGCATTAAATTTTGCAGTTGGTAATGTTATTGGTGTAACTGATCTTGATGTAGATAACATGGAGTTACTTTCAGGTGCTTCTTCTGCATTGTATGGTTCAGGTGGTATGAATGGCACGTTACTTATAAGCAGTAAAGACCCGTTTAAATACCAGGGATTAAGTGTGCAGGTTAAGGAAGGTATAATGCATGTAAATGATTACAGACATGGCGTTACGCCCTTTCATGATTTTGCTTTACGATGGGGAAAGAAAGTCTCAGACAAGTTTGCTTTTAAGTTTGGTGCAGAATATATACAGGCAAACGACTGGCAGGCGGATGACAGTACTGATCTTGAACGCAACAATGTACTTAGCAATATTAAACCAGGGGCTAACAATACGAGAGCAACAGATCCTAATTATGATGGTGTAAATGTATATGGTGATGAAGCAAGTGCAAGCTTACAAGCATTCGCATTTACTGCTGTTTTTGATGCACATAATAATCCGAGTTTACCTCTTGTTGAAAAAGCTTTCAGAATTGACCCTTCAACTCCTGCCTATGCTTTAACACTTACTCAAAGGCAGGAAATACTTGGATATTATTCTCAACAAACAAATCCTGCTTTTGGGCCTTTGCCTTTAATCAGCAGTAATCTGTTGAACAATAAATATTCTAATTCTGAGGGTAAGCCTTTAAATGTAAGCAGAACCGGATATAATGAGAAAAATCTTGTTGATTACAAGTCATATAATTTTAAGGTATCAGGAGGACTTTATTATAACATAACAAATAAGCTTGAAGCATCTTTAACTGCAAACTGGGGGTTAGGTACAACTGTGTACACCGGTGCTGACAGGTATTCATTAAAAAACTTCCAAATCGGGCAATACAAACTTGAATTTAAAAGTCCAACATGGTTTTTAAGGGCATATACAACACAGGAAAATTCGGGTGATTCCTATGCAACAACATTAACAGCATTATCAATCAACAATCAATGGAAAACAAACTCAAAATGGTTTACTGATTACTTTACTGTTTTTACCGGTGCGGTTGCAACTATGGCACCCGCTACTGCTGAAGCGGCCGCCCGAGCCTATGCGGATGCTGGCAGATATTTGCCGGGTACTACACAATATAATAACGCATTTAATCAATCAATAAAAACAGCAATTAGTGATAGCACTGGTTCTCAATTTGCGGATAAATCAAGCAATTATCATTTTGAAGGACAATACAATTTTTCACAATATACCAAAGTGATAGATGTTTTACTTGGTGCAAGTTATCGGATATATCATCTTAATTCAGCCAATACTATTTTTTATGAACCAAACGGACCGATTAATATTAGTGAATATGGAAGCTATCTTCAATTACAAAAACAATTATTTAATGATGTATTGAAGTTAACTGCATCAGGTCGTTATGATAAAAATGAAAATTTTAAAGGAAGATTTACACCAAGAGCAACAGCAACTATTAAAGTAGCAAAAGATAATAACTTCAGGTTATCGTATCAGCAGGCATATCGCTTTCCAAACAACCAGGACCAGTATATAAACTTATTTACTCCGGGAAGTGTTTTAATCGGATGTTTACCTGTATTTAATACTTTATATCAGTTTGATCAATATCCTGTTTATACGGCTACAAGCGTTGACAGTTTCCGCACTTACGGTGACCCTTCATATTTACATAAAGCAACTTTTGCAAAGGCAAAACCTGAAACAATGGAGTCTTATGAAATTGGTTATCGTGGTGTAATTAGTTCTAAACTTTTAATTGATGTTTATTATTATTGGAGCAAGTATAAAGATTTTATCGGTAGGGAAGCAGTTGCAAGAGGCGATACTACCGATGCTCAAGGTAAAGTTTCCCCAACAAATGATTTACAATATCTCGCCAGCCCTTTTACAAGTACTAATTATTCTTTTGTAGAAAACAGCCCGACACCTGTTAAAGCACATGGCTGGGGTATAAGCGCAGAATACCAGCTTGGCACAGGTTACAAACTCATGGGTAATGTTTATAGTGATGAGTTGGGGCATGTGCCGGCTGACTTTGTTACCTTTTTTAATACACCTAAAACAAGATTTAATATAGGTTTATCTAACCCTAAGCTGGTTAAGAACTTTGGCTTTAATGTAATTTATAAATGGCAGGATAAAACCAAATGGGAAGGTACTTTTGGTTCAGGTAATATACCATCATTCGGTACGCTGGATGCACAGGTAAGTTACCAGATGCCGAAGCAAAAAATATTAATTAAGCTGGGTGGTACCAACATCATTAATAATTATTACCGCAACGCTTTTGGTAACCCATATATCGGCGGCCTTTATTATGTAAGTCTGGGTTATGATATATTTTAAACAAGTACAATAAGTTTTAAAAGCCTTGCGTTTGCAGGGCTTTTTTATTCTACTACTTTTTCAATGTGTGCAAGCCTTCCATCGGTACTTATGCCTTCTAATATTAAACGAAAGCCTTTTGTTATATCATTATTATAAAAATGAATACGTATTGAATGATTTTCCTGGTTAGTTAATATCATTGGATTCCAGTACAAGGTTGTTCTTAAATCTTCATCATTATAATTTTTATTATCAAAAGTGCCGTAATCAGGAGAATAGAAATCTTTCTGCAATGTATATCCTATTAATATTTTATATGGCAATCCTTTTCCTTTCGGTTGAGCTACGTCACCGCCTTTACGTGTATAAATTGCAATTGCACCGCTTGAACCTCCGCCAACAGAACCAAAGAAAGGTGGCCTGAAAACTTTTACGTAAGCTACATCAGTCATGTTTATAGTTGACAGCGTGCTTAAGTCAACAGGGTTTTCATCTAAATAAAAATCAGGAGTGCCACCACGCCATGAAACTGATGCGTCTCCTGAACCTCCTATGCTGATATTTAAACCGGCAACCTTTCCCTGCAAATAAGTAAATATGCTTGGAGCACTCTTACTAAAAGGGTCATTTATCAAATTAAATTGATAAGCATCATCACTTTTGAAAAGTGCTGAGGTATATTTTTCATCCAGCAGTTGCATCGGGCTTTTTACTCTTGTTTTTACAATAACATCCTGCAATGTAGTACCCTGCTGTAATTTGAAAAACCTTTCCTGTTCTGCTGCCAGCCTGCGCCTGTAATTTTCCGTGGCAGTATCTGCAAATAAAATATTGGCTGTTGTATCAATACTACCAATTTTCAACGCAGACATACTGGTGTTAAATGTTATTGCAGATGCATCAGATACATTCGAATTGCCAACTATTTTATAATATGCTTTGGTTGTATCAAAAAGTGCAATTGAGGGCTGTTGAAATGAGCCACCAGGGTTTAATAAGGCTTGTTGTATTTTATGCGAAGAATCTTTTTTATTATCAAGCATCATTAATACAAATGCGCCCTGTTTTATATCAGTCTCTGATGTACCGAAAACTTTACCGGATAACTTTAAATAATCCGTATCATTAGTATATTTTATAATCGGCATTTTATTATGCACCACATCCTGCCAGTTAATACGTCGCCAGCCGTTAGTGAGCATAACTAAATCAAGCTGTTGTTTAAGACTATCACTATTATCATTAAAATAATATGCAGGATGGTACACCGTTCCTTTAAGATCCCCGGTTAACAAAAGACGGGAAATTATATTATCGCTGCTGTCAATACCAATACCTTCATCAGTTACAGCAACAGAAAGATTTGCGATAATGGTATCAGGCACACTTATAACAAGCGTGTTTGATTTTCTTTTATCCAGGCCTAATTCTGAAAATCCTGCTTCAGGTTCAAAGTGATATTCATCATTGTTTATAAAAACTATTCTTTCAGCAATCGCCATCCAGTTGGAATCAAATAATGTAATTTGTAAAGTACCAGAAGGCAAATCAATCACCGGTATGGAGCCCCCGGTCATATAATTATCTGAAAGATTAACGCCGGCAAAATATACAAGATGTTGCTGCATGGTAGCTGCTATGTATAGTTTTTTGAAGACATCCGATGCATTTTCTGAACGTTGAATAACAAAGCCACATGTTTTTTTTTGCAATTTTATCTGCACTGTGGCGCCTGATGTTTTAGCTGCCGGTAATGCTGTTTGAAAGGTTTCTCCTGTCGCATCTTTCCACTTAGCTGTATATACTTCCCCGGTTTTTGGCTGTAATAAAAAACTGCCCATTCCATCATGTACAGTTTTAAGTGTTGCTGCCTGTTCATTATTGTTATCAACAACAATACCTTGTATGGCAGAAGGCCTTCCATCACTGCTGATTGCTTTAAAAGCAACTTTGCTTTCAATACCTTCAATCAAATCTCCGCCTTCCGGCAAAAATTGAACACTGGTTTTAAGAACCAGTTTATTTTCTTTTAAGGAAGGCTTGCCTTGCACAACATGAATGGCCTTTCTGTATAAAAATGAAGAATCAAAATTCAGCATCCAGCGTGTATACGCTTTTACATACACCATCTGATCTTTATAATCAAGCGGCACATTAAAATCTCCGCTGGCAGAAGACTGGTAAATGGGTTGCACACAATGTTTAAGCAGCCGGCCGGTGACATCAATAAAGTCAATGTATAAAGTTTTGCTTATGTTATCTGTATTGTTATCTGCAAGTAAATAGGCTTTAAACCAAACCGTTTCCCCGGGTGCATAAGAAGGCTTGTCATATTGAATATATAATTTTTCTACCGGAAAATTTTCTGACAATGCTGTAACAGCATCTTTTACCTGGTTTATGTTTATGGCCTGAGAAAAAACTCCTTTGACAGTAAAGCAAAAAAGCATTATAAAAAATAAACGCATGGATAAAAACAACTTCATCTGCAATGCTATTTAAAAAAATATTTTCAATTGTAAGCTATGTTTATCTTAACAGTTCAACAACAAAAAAAATTACTTAGCATTGTAATAATGGAGATACAATGGAACTGTAAAGCATTTGATAATCTTAAACCAATCGAATTATACCAGGTTATACGGTTACGTAATGAGGTTTTTGTGGTTGAACAGAATTGTGTTTTTCAGGATGCGGATAATAAAGACCAGGGGTGCCTGCACCTGATGGGTTATATTAATAATGAACTTGCTGCCTACACGAGGCTTGCGCCTGCTGGTTATATTTATGATGAAATGTCTATCGGCAGGGTTATAACTTCACCTGCGTATAGAAGCAAAGGTCTTGGTTTTACACTGATGCAGCAATCAATTGAGCAATGCAGAAAATTGTTTGGTGAAACGAGTATCAAGATTGGCGCGCAGTATCATTTGAAAAAATTTTATACTTCATTTGGGTTTAAGCAAATCAGTGATATATATCTTGAAGATGGAATTGAACATATTTACATGTTGCTTAATGAAAATGAATATCAAACTAAATAAAGGAGATGCATTTTTCTATTGAAATACAAAACGATAATGTTTCGCCGGTAATTGTTTTGAAAAATGAACACAGTAAAACAAATGCTGTTATTTATTCATTTGGTGCATTGCTGAATAATTTTATTATTGATGGAAAGCTGGATATTATTGATGCATTTAAATCTTGCAGTGATGCAAAAAAGAATATAACAAACAGTTTCAAAAGCTGCAAACTAAGCCCGTTTGTTTGCAGAATAAAGAATGGCGAATATTCATTTCAACATAAACAATATAACATAGGAAGATTTTTTTGGAATAAAGAAGCCATACATGGCTTGCTTTGTGATTCAACATTTATAATTAAAAATTCAGGTGCTGATAATGAAGCCGCCTTTGTAACATTGGAAACGCATTATTTAAATAAAGAAGAAGGTTTCCCGTATGAATATTCATGCACTGTTACTTATAAACTTGAACAGCAAAATAAGCTTTCAATTATTACCGTAATTACTAATCTTTCCAGCCAACAAATGCCTGTGTGCGATGGCTGGCACCCATACTTTAAATTTAATCAGCCGGTTAACAATCTTTCGTTCAGTATAAATGCAAATAAAATACTGGAGTTTAATGAAACTCTTGTGCCAACCGGAAAGCTGTTGCCGTTCAGCGATTTTCAAACATTGAAAAAATTTAATGACGTTGCTTATGATAATTGTTTTTTATTAAATGATACACAACAAGCGGCATGTTCAATTGAAGATAATCAGCATTGTCTGAAGCTTGATATTTTACCGTCTGAAGCTTACCCTTATTTACAGATTTTTACGCCGGAAAACCGCAATAGTATTGCCATTGAAAATCTGAGTGCAGCACCGGATGCGTTCAATAATAAAATGGGGTTAGTAATCTTAAAACCGGCAGAAAGCAAAATGTTTACTACAATATTCCAGGCGCAATATTTCTAAAGGGAAGTGCAGGCAATCATGCTTATTTCAACATTTACATTTTTAGGTAAACCTTTTACGGCAACCGTTTCTCTTGCAGGAAATTCCTCATTGAAGTAGCCGCCATATACTTTATTTACATCAGCAAATAAATTCATATCACTTAAAAAAATAGTTGTTTTAGTTACGTGCTGAAATGTAAGCTTCGCTTCAGATAAAATGGCTTCGAGATTTTTCATTACACGATGCGTTTCGTCTGCAATATCTCCTTGAATAACTTCATTTGTTGAAGGATCAATTGCAACCTGCCCACTTATAAATAATAACTCACCAGTCTTTACTGCCTGACTGTAAGGGCCAATGGGTGCCGGTGCTTTTTCAGTTTTAATTATTTGTTTCATAAATTTTATTGTATAAGCAAGATGCAATATTTCCTTCAACCAGGCAATGTATTTTTGCCTTACTACCATTATGCAAATCGCCATTCATGCAACCGAACAACAGAAAACAGAACTACTGCAAAAAGGTATTAATGAATCAGTAAAAATTGAATGGATTTTAGAAGAAAATAGTTTATTGAATGTTGATGCCGATGCCATTTTTAATCTTTGTTTTAATGATGAAAATATTGAGTGCAATAAGTTAATAAATGATAAGCCTGTATTTGTTCATGCGGTTAATTCTACCTGCAAAGAAATAGGCAAAAAAAATTATGTGCGCTTAAATGGATGGAATGGATTTTTAAACCGTCCAATAATTGAATTGGCAGCCTGTGATAAAAATTATAAAAAAATAGTATCAAAAATTTTAAATGCGCTCAACTGGAAATTTGTTTGGGCTCCGGATGATTATGGACTGATTTCAGCACGTATAATTGTCATGATAATTAATGAAGCATATTATGCGTTGCAGGAAAATGTGAGTACAAAAGAGCAAATTGATATCGCAATGAAGCTTGGTACAAATTATCCATCAGGGCCATTTGAATGGAGTGAAAAAATCGGCCTGCAAAATATTTATACACTGCTGCAAAAATTATCATCACAAAATAAAAGATATACAATTGCCGATGCTTTGAAAACAGCTGCAACAAATAGATAGAATGGCTTTATTATTAAACATAGACAGCGCTTTCGAACAGTGTACCGTTACAATAAGTAATAATGAGGAAGTAATTGCTCACGAACAAAGTCTTGTTCAAAAAGACCATGCTTCTTTTTTACAACCAGCAATCCTAAAAATTTGCAAAGGAACAGGAATTGATATATCGGATATTGACGCAATTTCAGTTGCAAATGGTCCCGGTAGTTATACAGGCTTACGCGTAAGTTTATCTTCGGCAAAAGGTATATGTTATACACTGCAAAAGCCTCTGATATTACTAAATACGCTTGATATACTTGCGTTCGCTTTGCAACAGGAATTTAATCCTGGAAACAATACTCTCATTTGCCCAATAATTGACGCCCGACGTATGGAAGTGTTTACAGCATTTTACGATAATAACCTGAAGATTGTTAAAGATTATGCTTCTGTAATTCTCAATGAGCAGTTTCTAGTATCAGAAAAGACCAATTACGCAATCATTGCTGGTGGTAACGGAAGCTTCAAACTAAAACAATTGCCCTTATTGGAAGACATTATTTATGGAACCAGCATGTATAATAAACAGCATTTTGCCTTATTAGCTTATAAAGCATTTACAGAAAAAAAATTTGCTGACCTGGCTTACAGCGAGCCTTTTTATATAAAACCTGCCTATATCCGGTAATTTTTCAAAGGCACAGTTATTGTTTTAGAGATACTTTAATAATACATTGTTTTAGTAATAACCAGTTATGAGTAACAACAATCATTCGGGTGTGTTTAAGAACCAGTCAAGTAATGAGGAAGTAAAAGTTGATTTTTTGCAACTTAAGAAATCTGCAATGACATTGCGTGCTTTAAACCACAAGTTACGTCAACAATTGCTTCATTTACTGGATGAACAACCTAAAATAACTGTTACCGAAATTTATGTAAAGCTGCGGCTTGAACAGTCTGTGGTTTCACAACATCTTGCTATTATGCGCCGCGCCAACGTTGTGCTAACAAAACGCGAAGGAAAATTTATTTACTATTCTGTTAATTATGATCGTCTCAGAGATATTAGTACTTTCATAGAACAACTGTTCAGTTAAACTTCCTGTATAATCATCTGGCAATTGTAGCTTTGTAAAAAGAACTACAATGTACATTGAACAATTATATACAAATTGCCTTAGTGAGGCTGCATATTATATTGAAAGTAACCATGAAGCAGCAATTGTAGATCCGCTGCGTGATATTGATCAATATATAGAGCTTGCAAAACAAAGAAACGCAACAATTAAATATATTTTTGAAACACATTTTCATGCAGACTTTGTAAGTGGTCATATTGATCTTGGAAAGGTAACAGGTGCACCTATCATTTACGGCCCGCAAACCCAAACGTCATTCCCCATATATGTTGCAAAAGACAATGAAAAATTTAAGTTAGGTGATGTAACAATTAAAGTATTGCATACACCTGGTCACACGTTAGAAAGTTCGTGCTATTTATTGCAGGATGAGCATAAAAAGGACTATGCAGTTTTTACCGGTGATACCTTATTTGTTGGTGATGTAGGCAGGCCGGATCTTTCACAGAAAGAAGATTCATTAACCACTGAACAGCTTGCCGGTATTATGTACGATAGCCTGCAGCAAAAAATTATACCGCTTGCTGATAATGTAATTGTTTATCCTGCTCATGGGCCAGGCAGCAGTTGCGGAAAGAACCTTGGCTCTCAAACTTCAAGCACAATCGATAACGAGAAACAAAACAATTATGCGTTGCAGTCACAATCAAAAGAAGATTTTATTAAAGCAGTTACGGATGGATTAGCTGCGCCACCACAATATTTTCCTGTTAATGCAAAAATTAATAAAGAAGGTTACGAAAGCCTCGAAACCATATTAAATACTGCACTTAAACCTTTATCAGTTCATCAGACAAAAGAATTAATGAACAATGAAAATATAATTCTGCTTGATACAAGACCCGCAACACAATTCACCGAAGGGTTTATACCAGGCTCTGTTTTTATTGGTTTGGAAGGCAGGTTTGCAGAATGGGCAGGCAGTCTTTTACCATTTGATAAAACAATACTGCTGATATGTGAAGAAGGTAAAGAAAAGGAAACGGTAACACGCCTTACAAGAGTTGGCTTTAGCAGGTTTGCCGGTTATGCGGAAGGTGGCTTTTATGCATGGAAAAATGCAGGTGAGCCAATTGATTTAATTATTAATATTGAAGCAGATGAGCTTGCTATGGATATTCCTTTTGATGAAAACCTTATGGTAGTTGATGTAAGAAGAGAAACAGAATTTGCAGATGGTCATGTTAAAGATGCATTGAATATTCCGCTTTCCAATCTTACCGATCCGGCAAGCATGGCAAGTTTTGAAGAGAATCAAAATATATATGTGCATTGCCAGGGCGGTTACCGCAGTGTAGTGGCAGCTTCACTTATTAAAAAGCAAGGTATACATAACATATATAATGTGCAGGGTGGCTGGAATGAAATTAAGAAACAGGAAAAGATTCAGCATCAGAAAGAAGTAAGTGTTTTGAATTAAGTAAAATTTCTGTACGGATTAACTAATATGAAACAAGCTACTCAATTTATACATGTAGGTATAGAACCAGATGCATCAACCGGCGCGATTATGACGCCGATTTATCAAACCTCAACTTATGTACAGGAAGCACCTGATGTGCATAAAGGATACGATTATTCGCGTGCCGGTAACCCAACAAGAACGGTGTTGGAAAATGTTTGCGCTGCTATTGAAAATGGAAAATATGGATTGGTGTTCAGCAGTGGTGTTGCAGCAACAGATGCCGTAATTAAACTCTTTAAACCAGGCGATGAAATCATTGCATCTAATGATATGTATGGCGGCACATTTCGTTTGTTCTCTAAAGTTTTTGAAAAATTCGGGTTGAAGTTTCATTATGTAAATATGAGTTACGTTGCTAATATCCAAAACACCATTAATTCAAACACAAAACTCATCTGGATTGAAACACCAACGAATCCATTAATGAATATTGTTGATATTGCAGCAACCTGTTCACTTGCAAAACAGCATAATATAAAAGTTTGTGTTGATAATACGTTTGCCTCACCTTATCTGCAAAATCCTTTAGACCTTGGTGCTGATATTGTGATGCATTCATCAACAAAATATTTAAGTGGTCATAGTGATGTAATACAAGGCTGCCTTTCTATGAATGATAAAGCTTTATACGATGATTTATATTTTATTCAGAAGAGTTGTGGTGCTGTGCCCGGGCCACAGGATTGTTTTCTTGTTTTGCGGGGTATAAAAACCTTACATGTGCGTATGCAGCGGCATTGTGAGAACGGAGAAAAGATTGCAAACTATTTGCGCAATCATCCAAAGGTTGCAAAGGTTTACTGGCCTGGTTTTGAAGACCATCCAAACCATGCAATTGCTAAAAAACAAATGCGTGGTTTTGGTGGTATGATAAGTTTTGAATTAAAAGATGAAAGTGCTGAAGAATTAAAACGTATGGTATCATCAACCAAAATAATTGCATTGGCTGAAAGTTTAGGTGGCGTTGAAAGTTTAATTAATCATCCCGCAACAATGACGCACGCATCGGTAGCAAAAGAACAAAGATTAAAAAATGGTTTAAAAGACTCTTTGATAAGATTAAGCATCGGCATCGAAGATGTAGATGATTTGATTGAAGATTTGAAGCAGGCTATTGGGTAGTTAAGACATGAAATCTGAGTTTTCAGTTATTTATATTCCATAACCGGATGCCTTTCAAAATTATTTTTTGTTTCATCAAAAATATAACGGTAAGTAACCATTCGCCGGCTCTGTGACGCACCAAGGCTTTTATAAATGTTTATCATCTTTGGGTTCCAGTCGCCTGCCCAGCCCATTTCATATTTATCATACCAGCCACCGGGCTGAATGAGTAAACTCGCTTCATAAATCATAAATGAATCAATACCCAATGCCTGGAATTTTGGTACAATACCAAATGCAACGCCGGTAAATATTCTGCATTTATTTGTTTTCTTCATCATTAACAAACGCAGCTTTTCAAAAGCGCCAAGCCTGCCATTAAAATGCTTAAAATATTCATTCAGGTCAGGTATGTTTATCCACATAGCGATGGGTTCATCTTTATAATAAGCAAACCAAATCAAACGCTCATCCATTACCGCTTTCATTTTGTTAAAAAGCTTCATTACATCTTTTGCCGTTATCTCTTTTGCTTCGCCATGTTGTGCCCATGCAGCATTATAAACCGTTGCAAATTCCTGCGCATGTTTTTCTAAAAGTTGTATGCTGATGTGCCTTGCTTCATAATCCGGTTTGCTTTTAAATTTTTTATAGCGTTCCGGAAACTTTTCAGACAACGGGTCTTTAACACCCATTGCATAATAATACTGGTTGTAATAGTTTTTAAAGCCATAATTATTAAACAGCTTTTCATAATAAGGCGGGTTATAAGGCATTCCATAAATCGGGGCCTCTTCAAAACCTTCAGCCATTAAACCCCACCATTTATCACGGTCAAGAAAATTTATAGGCCCATCCATAGCTTCCATGCCTTTGCTCTGCAGCCATTTTTTTGCATTATTAAATAAAATTTTTGGAGCAGTTTCATCATCAATACAATCAAAAAAACCAACGCCGCCAACTGCGAAATCCGTTCCTTTATTTTTATATTTTGAATGCGTGAATGCAGCAATGCGACCAACAAGTTTATTATCATCTTTCAAAACCCAACGCTTTATTTCACCATATTTAAAATTTTTATTTTTTGCTGCATCAAATACATCGTTTATTTCATTATTAAGTGAACGTATATAATTAGGATTGTTTTTATTCATCAGCACATTCACCTTAATAAAATCTTTTGCTGTTGCAGCATTGTTTACTTCCACTAATTGCATGGTGCGAATGTAATAAAACGGTGAGGAGATTTGTTTGGAAAGATGCATCAAACAAAAATTCAGCTTCTGTAACTTTTTAGCCGCATAACCGTATAACTCTAAATTCTGTTTTTTGAATATTAATTTTACAGCTTTTAAAGAGCATTATGACTGAACGGGACTACAATAACTGCGTGAATCTTTATGCTGATAATGTGTTTCGCTTTATTGTGAAAAACCTGCGGCATGAAGAAGATGCAAAAGATATTGTGCAAACTGCTTTTGAAAAATTATGGCGCAACCGCGAAACGGTTGAGAATGCAAAGTCGAAATCTTTCCTGTTTACGGTGGCGTATAATCAAATGATTGACCACATAAGAAAAATAAAAAGAATTACTTTAAGAGATGAATTTAAAGCGGAAGTGAAAACAGTAAATCAGCCTATATCAAACTTAAAAAAAAACCTGCATGACGCGCTGAACACGCTGAATGAAACGCAGAAAAGTTTGGTATTGCTGAAAGATTATGAAGGTTACAGTTATGAGGAAATCGGGCAGATTACAGGCTTGAACGAAAGCCAGGTGAAAGTGTACCTGCACCGGGCAAGAATTAACCTGCGCAACTATTTGGTTAAACCTGAGAATGTGATGTAAGTTTAAACTGTGAAACATGCAAACAATTAACAGAAACAATTACGAAGAATATTTTTTACTGTATGCAGATAATGAGCTGGATGCTGGAACAAAGCTTGCGGTAGAAAATTTTGCGCAACAGAATACTGACCTTGTTGTTGAGCTTGAAATGCTGATGCAAACAAAATTAAAGCCTGAAGAATTTTTGTTTGATGATAAAGAAATTTTAATGCGCACAGAAGGCAACAGCATTAATGAAACAAATCATGAAGAATATTTTTTATTGTATATAGATAATGAATTAAGCGCTGCAAAACGTGCAGAAGTTGAGCGATATGTATTGCAGCATCCCGCATTACAAAATGAGTTTATCACTTTAAAGCAGGCTGTTTTTCCAGTTGAAAATATCAGTTATGGCAATAAAGAAAATTTATATAAAACTGAAAAAAGAGTCATTTATTTTAAACCATGGAAGATTGCTGCTGCTGCAATCTTTATCGGTGTGTGTGCAGTTGGTGTTTGGCTGATGCAAAAACCGGCCTCTGTAAATACAGTGGCTGAAACACATCCGCAGCAGTTACATCAAACTAAAATAAATGAACAGGCAAAAGCAAGCAATCACACAAAAACAATTACACCTGTAACAAAACCAGTTGATACCATTAAACAACTTCAGCAGCCTGAACAAACAGAAACTGTAACGCAACAATCTTCACCAATAAAGCAAACAAAAATTATTGATAAAAAAGCCGTGATAAAAAAGAATGATGTTGCGTTGCCGGAAGATAAAGAGGCTGATGTTGCCAACCGCATATTAAACCAGCAGGATAAAGAGTACAAAACTATTTATGATAATAATATTGTTAAACAGGATCAGGAACCGGTAACTGATGATGATAAAGACGTGGCAATTGAAACGCTTCCGTCAGGCAAAAAAATAATTACCACATCGCCGCAAAATAATTTAAGCAGTACAGCAGATGAAAATAATAATGGTTATAAAATCTATAATGTTGCCTATAAAGAAATTAACCCAAACAATGATGATAACTCCTTACATGTTGGTGCTTTTGATTTGAATAAAAACAAAGTAAAAACGCTTTTAAAAAAAGCAGGCCGCCTGTTCAGCAGTAAACAAAATAATAGTACTGATAATGACAAGCTGCAGATTGCCAACTTTAAAATAAATACAATTAACCAGTAATAATAGAATAATATAGATATTTTATGAAACGAATTTTATTGTCAGGAATAATAATGTTATGTGGTTTTGCAGCTTTTTCGCAGACTGACACAACGAATAAAAGTACCAGCGGCGATACCGTTTTTGTCGGCAATTTTATCATAATAAAAAATCATAAAGAAGGTGATACAAACCAGGATAGTATTCCTCCAAAAAGAGGTGATTATTTAATCATTAATTTTCCGCACAGGCGTTCTTATTCACCGAAACCTTCCAATAAAACTATCAGCACAAACTATTTCATTTTTGATCTTGGTTTCGCAAATTATGATGACCGTACAGATTACACTTCAGCTTCGGCACAGGCGTTTGCACCGGGTTTTACCAAAGAGGATCTTAAACTGAAAACCGTAAAATCATCCAACGTTGACGTATGGTTATTTATGCAAAGGCTTAACGTGGTAAAGCATGTTATAAATTTAAAGTATGGTCTGGGTTTGGAGATGTTTAACTTTCGCTATAAAAACGATATCACATTTACATCGCATCCTGAAGGCATAAAAAATGATACGCCTGATTTTTCAAAGAATAAATTATTTGTAAGCTATGCAACGGTGCCGCTTATGATTAATATCAGGCCAACCCCAAATCACCGTCATGGGTTTAGTTTAAGCGCAGGTGTAAGCGCCGGTTATCGTATCGGCACACATACAAAACAAGTTAGCAGCGAGCATGGAAAAGTTAAAGACCATGACGATTTTAATCTTGATAACTGGCGTTTTGCTTATATAGCTGAACTTGGTCTCGGCCCGGTTCACTTATACGGCAGCTATAGTATAAAATCAATGTTCCAGGATGCAATAAAGCAATATCCTTATACCGTTGGTATTCGCTTCAGCAACTGGTAATTCATTATATATTTCCTGTTCAAGTGGCAAGGCTCTGCAAAAGCGGAGCTTTGCTTTTTTATTAATCATTAAAAAAAATTAAATTTTTTTACAGGCACACGCAAAAAAAAATTGTGGCGTTATAGTTTTTTAATTCCAACAAAACATTCATGCGAAATTGGTTCTGGCCTGCTGTACTCTGTGCAATATTATTTTCTTGTGCTTCATTTCATTCAAAGCAATTGTATGATTCACCATATTACATTGTAATAAATAAAGCGAAGTATGAATTGAATGTGTTTGATGATAAAGGCTGGATGGTAACGTATCCCGTTGTTTTTGGCAATAGTGATTTAAGAGATAAATTATATGAAGGCGATAAAAAAACGCCGGAAGGCACTTTTACAATCGTAAGTAAAAAAGTGCATCCCAAATGGGATAGGTTTATGATGCTTGATTTTCCCACCAAAGAAGATTATGATAAATTTAATGAGCGCAAAAGCCAGGGCTTGATTCCGGCTGATGCTAAAATTGGTGGTGGCGTGGGCATTCATGGCACGTGGCCGCATGAAGATTTTCAGATTGACCGCTTTCGCAACTGGACGGATGGTTGCATTAGCATGCGCGATAAAGATGTGGAAGAGTTATATAATATTGTTCCCGTTGGCACCAAAGTGATGATAAAGATGAATTAGCGGCTGCTTTTGATTTAAAAGCTTATCGGTTTCAGCAAAAAGCTTATGGGTTTTGATAAAAAGCTTATGAGTTTTAGCAAAAAGCTTATGGGTTTTAGTGAAAAGCTCATGGGTTTCAGCAAAAAGCTTATTGGTTTCAGCAAAAAGCTCATGGGTTTTGGTAAAAAGCTTATTGGTTTATTTCCCCTTTGAAATAATCTTTTAAAGGCGCAGGCATTTTAATACTGTTTTCTGTTTGATTATTCTCTAAAATGCAGGCAAGTATTCTTGGCAAAGCGAGTGAACTGCCGTTAAGGGTGTGCGCTAACTGCATTTTCCCTTCCGCGTTTTTATAGCGGCATTTTAAGCGGTTGGTTTGATAGCTCTCAAAATTGCTTACGCTGCTCACTTCAAGCCAGCGTTTTTGTGCGGCGCTGAATACTTCAAAATCATAAGTAAGCGCACTGGCAAAACCCATATCGCCGCCGCATAACCTTAAAATGCGGTAAGGCAGTTGTAAAGATTGAAGCAAACCTTCTACATGCGCCACCATTTCGTCCAACACTTCATAACTTTTTTCAGCCTGAACTATTTGTACAATTTCTACTTTTTCAAACTGATGTAAGCGGTTTAAGCCACGCACATCTTTACCGTAACTGCCGGCTTCCCGCCTGAAACAGGGTGAGTAAGCCGTCATTTTTATGGGCAACTCATCCTGCTTCAAAATCACATCACGATACATATTTGTAACCGGCACTTCAGAAGTTGGTATCAGGTAAAACTGGTCTTCTGTAACAAAATACATCTGGCCTTCTTTATCGGGCAACTGGCCTGTGGCAAAAGCACTGTCAGCATTTACCATAAACGGCGGAATAATTTCTTTGTAGCCAGCTTCGCCGTTATAATCTAAAAAATATTGTATCAATGCACGCTGTAACCTTGCGCCGTTACCTGTATAAATAGGAAAGCCGCTGCCGGTAATTTTTGTGCCGAGCTCAAAATCAATCAGCTTATATTTTTTTGCAAGCTCCCAGTGTGGCAATGCATCGGCAGCAAGTTCAGGTTTTGCGCCACCTTCTTTTATATTTAAATTATCATCCGCAGAAAAACCTTTTGGCACTGATTCAGATGGAAGATTGGGTAGCAAAACCAACGTATCATTCAATTTTTTTTCAACTTCAGCAGATTGTTGTTTTATGGGTTCGAGTGATGCTTTCCATTCTGCAACAGAAGCTTTCAAACCGTTGGCTTCATTAATATTTTTAGCAGCCATCAATTTGCCAATGTCTTTGCTTGATGCATTTATTTTTGATTGTAATGCATCAAACTCTGATTGCAGTTTTTTGCGCTCATCATCTAAAGCAATTATTTCATCAACCAATTCTAATTGTTTAAAATTTTTTACGGCTAATCTTTCTTTAACCCAATCTGGCTTTTGCTTTAAAACACTCACCTGCAACATATACCTGAATTTTGCGGCAAAGATATTTTTGCAGGCCAATAGCACAAGAGAAAATTATATTCGCTTATTAATCTACTTAAAAACATTTTTATGATTGATGAAACAATGGTTACAACTAATATTGAACTGAATGGTTACAAAGTAACTCAAACGCTTGGCGTAGTGCGTGGCATTACTGTGCGCAGCAGAGGGCTTGGTGGTAATGTGGCTGGTGGCCTGCAAAGTTTATTTGGCGGCAAACTTTCTATTTATGTTGAGTTATGCGAGAAGGCACGCGAAGAAGCATTTCAGCACATGCTGCAACACGCTTTTGAAAGAGGTGCCAATGCAATCATCAGTATGCGCTATGATGCCAATGAAGTTATGCAGGGCATAACGGAAGTGCTTGCTTATGGCACTGCTGTAAAAGCGGAAAGGTTAAGTTAGAATGGTATAATGTTTCATCTTTCTTTCATCTGCTATATTTGCAGTGCATGTTAATTGATTCTGATATTCAGCAACGTTGGTGGAACCTTGAAACAAAGCTGGCGGAACGTTTTGGCAAGAAGCCGGATATGGAAGCGATTTTGTTTTTAATAGGCATGCAGGAAACAGGTTTTATAAAACAAAAAATTACAAAAGAACAAAAGCAGGACTTGATGCATGTTGCTGTTTGTACGCTCTTAAGTGAAAGTGGTTATTATGCTTTATCAGAAAAAGATAAAGATGGATGGCCACATTTTAAACAGTTAAAAGAACTGCCTGCTGTGTCTTTGATGGAACAGGAAAATCTTTTAAAAGATCATATTTTATTTTATTTTGAACAACAGGAATTTTAAATATCAACTATGAGAAAAATTGTATTAACTGCTCTTACCTTTTTGTGTTTTTACTCTTTATACGCACAGGTAAAACCAATAAAAAAACCAACGGGCACAACAAGAATAATTGTAACAAAAGAAAAGCTGGTTCAGATTAAAACTGATATGGGAACAATCATTGTTAAGTTATATGATTCAACTCCGTTACACCGCGATAATTTTATAAAACTGGTAAAGCAAGGGTTTTATGACAGCCTTTTATTTCATCGTGTAATACAGGATTTTATGATACAGGGTGGTGATCCTGTAAGTAAAAATGCAGATAGTACTGTCCAGTTAGGAAACGGTGAAGCGCCAGGTGATATGATACCGGCCGAGTTTAAAAATAATCTCATTCATAAAAAAGGGGCACTGGCAATGGCAAGAACAGATAACCCTGCAAAAGCAAGCAGTAATTGCCAGTTTTATATTGTGCAGGGTAAACCGGTTGATGATAATTTTTTGAACCAAGTTGAATGTAATGCAAGGCAAACCAACCCGGGGTTTTTTTATACTGATGCTGAAAGAAAAATTTATAAAACCATTGGCGGCACACCATTTCTTGATCAGAGTTATACGGTATTTGGTGAAATAGTAAGCGGGCTTGATGTTGTGAATAAAATTGCAGCAGTGGCAAAAGATCAGAATGACCGGCCTTTAAAAAATATAAGAATGAAAATGCGTTTGCTTAATTAAGCTTGGCAATCTTATTGCTTAATTATACTTATTTGAAATTAATCTGTGTAATGCTCTATAATTTTCTTCAGCTTATAACAACAAAGAGTGTAATATTGACTTGCATCAACTCAAAACAAAAAATACATACATGAATTTTCCGGCAGATTTAAAATATACTAAAGACCACGAATGGCTTAAACTTGTTGATTATAAAACAGCCATTATCGGAATAACAGGTTTTGCGCAAAGTGAGTTAGGTGATATTGTTTATATTGATATTAATGAAATAGAAAAATACCTTAATGCAGAAGAAGTATTTGGTACAATTGAAGCTGTAAAAACAGTAAGCGATTTGTTTATGCCTGTTGCCGGAAAAATAGTTGAAGTAAATGATCTTTTGAATAACAATCCCGAGCTTGTAAATACAGATCCGTATGGTGAAGGCTGGATGGTTAAAATTGAAATTGCAAATCCAGAAGAAGTAAATGCATTAGCAAATGCTGAAGCTTATGAAAAAATGATTGGTTAATTAAATTGGTGCTTGCTTTTTATGCCTGAATTTTTGAAATACAATGAACAAGAGCTTGTGGCTATGCTTAAGCAGCGTACCCAGGAGGCTTTTAATTATTTGTATGATAATTATTCAGCATCATTATATACAGTTATAGTTTCTGTAATTCAGGATAAAGAATTAGCGAATGATGTATTGCAGGAAGTGTTTATAAAAATATGGCGACAGATTGATCAATATAATGCTGATAAAGGAAGACTATTTACGTGGATGATAAATATTTCCCGCAATGCAAGTATTGATACTTTAAGAAGCAAGAGCTATAATTCTCAAAAGCAAAACCGTGAATTAACTGAAAGCGTATATAATGCAGCCGGCTCTGTGAATATCGAAACTGACAGGATTGGTTTACGGAAAGTAATTACAGCTTTAAAAGAAGATCAAAAAGTCTTAATTGAGCTTGCTTACTTCCAGGGATATACACAAGATGAAATAGCTAAACTTTTAAATATGCCATTGGGTACTGTTAAAACAAGGTTACGCAGCGCATTGATAAATTTAAGAGCGATATTAAAAAAGTAATGGACACAAGGGATTACATAGAGAGTGGTATTATTGAACAATATGTTCTTGGGCTTACTTCTGTTGAAGAAACAGCAGACGTAGAAAACATGGCGATTGAACATGTTGAAGTAAAGCAGGCTATTTATGATTTTGAGATAATGGTTGAACAACAGGCTAACGAAAATGTAATCCATCCGCCTGCATTTATTAAAACAAATATTGAAGGTGCTTTATCCAACAAGTTTTCAGCTATAAACAGTAAACAAATTCCACATTATAAGAATGAAGGAGCTATTATTCGTAATTTATCTTCATTAAAATATATCGCTGCTGCAGCAATAATTCTATTACTATTTAGTACAGGTCTTAATTTTTATTTTTATTCAGCTTTTAAAAATACAAACACAAAGTATGAGGCTTTGTTTAATGAACGCAATACATTACAGGCAAACAATGCATCTTATAGAACTCAGATTGATGAAATGAATCAGAGCTTTAGTGTTATTCAGGATTCAAACATGGTTAATATAACTATGAAAGGCACTAAAGGCAGAGAAGATAATATTGCTACAGTATTCTGGAATTCCCAAACAAAAGATGTATACCTGATATCAAACAAATTGTTTAAAACACCTGAAGGCAAACAATACCAGCTTTGGGCAATTGTTGATGGCAAGCCAGTTAATGCTGGTATGGTTGCATATGATTGTAATGGTGTTTGTAAAATGAGTAAAAAAATTGATCATGCACAAGCTTTTGCTATAACACTTGAAAAGCAGGGTGGTAGTGCTGCACCTACAATGGAACAGATGTATGTAATAGGTAAAGTTTCATAAAATAAAACATAAAATATAAAAATCCTGCATTGATAAATGCGGGATTTTTTTTTGTGAAATATTGATTGGATAAAACCATATATCATCATTAACCGTACATGTATTAAATAAAAACATGAAAAGATTTTTTAAGATTACAACACTTCTTTTTGCAGCTATATGTATTAATACAGTTATAGCTAACGCACAGGATAAAACAGTTATGGTTGGAGGTGCAGCTATGTATCCATCAAAAAATATTATCGAAAATGCAGTAAATTCTAAAGACCATACAACATTAGTTGCGGCAGTAAAAGCAGCAGGTCTTGTTGAAACATTAGAGGGTGCAGGTCCATTTACAGTATTTGCTCCAACGAATGAAGCCTTCAACAAATTACCAACAGGCACAGTAGATAATTTATTAAAACCGGAAAATAAAGATAAGCTTACAGCAGTGCTTACTTATCATGTTATTTCAGGCAAAATTGATAGTAAGTCATTAATGGATATGATAATGAAAAATAATGGTAAGTACACAGCAACAACAGTACAGGGTGGCAGCTTAACTTTTATGATGAAAGGAAAAAATATTATGGTTATGGATGAAAGTGGTAATACAGCTAAAGTAACTATCAAAGATGTATATCAATCAAACGGTGTGATACATGTAATTGATACAGTATTATTGCCGAAGAGCTAAACTAACTCAAATACAGGGGTTTTAAGGTGAACAATGGAGGGCCGCTTTCTAGCGGCTCTTTTCTTTTTACATTTGCCGAAAAGTGAAACTGCGTTTTATATTATTTATTCCTGCAATTATCTGGTTTATTATTACAACTGTTCTTCTTGTTTTACCTGGGCCAGACATTCCAACTATAAGTTTTCTTGATATAATTTATTTTGATAAATGGGTACACGCCGGGTTATTTGGCGGTCTGACTTTATTGTTTTCATATCCATTTTTAAAAGCTAACAGGGCTGCAAAAAAATTGTTGATTTATATCGCCATACTTTCTGCTTTATATGGGGTGGCATTAGAGTATGTTCAGAAATATGCAGCAATTGAAAGAGACTTTGATTATTTTGATATGCTGGCAGATGGAGTTGGATGTTTAATAAGTTGTTGGTTTTGTTTATATCTGAAAAAGAGGTTTGTAAATAAAGCAGAAGTTAAATAAAAAAAATAAGCCCCTGTAGAAACAGGGGCCGCAACCAAAACTAACTGCTTATGAGAAAATTGACTACTTTTATTTATACATTTTAAGTTTCAAATCGGGTGCCAAAATTTAATTATATTTTTAATCTTCTTTTTCTTTCCGTTGAATTATAGAACACAAATGTCGGGACAAGTTTACTTCAAAACTGTTAAGCGATCGTTACATATTCCATTTAAATATACTCATTAGTTAATGGATAACGCAAAAAAACTCACCCTGAAATTATTGCCATTAGAAGCTGCAAATGATAAGGCTATTAAGGAAAATATAGCAACCTCACTATCAATTAATGAAACGCTTATAAGCGGTTTTATAATTCGAAAGAAAAGTTATGATGCACGCAGCAGACAGGCATTTATTAACCTGCAATTATCTGTGTTTATTGATGAACCGTTTTATGAACGTCAACCTGTATTAATTAGATTTAAAGATGTAACACATTCAGGAAATTCAGCTTTAATAATCGGGGCCGGGCCTGCAGGATTATTTGCAGCATTAAAATTGATTGAACATGGTATAAAGCCAACAATACTTGAAAGAGGAAAAGATGTACGTGCCCGCAGAAGAGACCTTGCGGCACTTAATAAAAATGGGGTTATAAATCCTGAAAGCAATTATTGTTTCGGTGAAGGTGGTGCCGGCACATATAGTGACGGCAAGTTGTATACACGCAGCAGCAAACGGGGAAATATTGAACGCATTTTAAATCTGTTTGTTCAGTTTGGCGCTGAAGAAAGTATTTTGTACGAAGCGCATCCGCACATTGGTACAAACAAATTGCCTGCAATCATTGCTGCCATGCGCAAGCAAATACTGGATTGCGGCGGTGAAATTTTATTTGAAAAAAAAGTAGTTGATTTTAATATCAACTTAAATAAAATAAACTCAGTTATAACAGCAGATGGAAATAAATTTAGTGCCGATGCTGTTATTCTTGCAACCGGCCATTCTGCAAGAGATATTTTTTTGTTATTGAATGATAAGAAAATATTAATCGAACAAAAGCCTTTTGCGCTTGGTGTTCGCGTTGAGCATCCTCAATCTTTAATTGACTCTGTACAATATCATTGCAGCGTACGCAATGAATTTTTGCCACCGGCTGCATATAGTTTAGTTCAGCAGATTGATGATAGAGGCGTGTTCAGTTTTTGTATGTGTCCTGGTGGTATTATTGCGCCTGCAGCAACCAACGCTGATGAACTTGTTGTAAACGGATGGAGCCCGAGTAAAAGGAATAACCCTTTTGCAAACAGTGGCATTGTAGTAGAAATTCAAAATAAAGATTTAGTAAATTCCAATTATAATGAAAAGAAAGGTGATATTCCTGATGCATTACTTGGAATGTATTTTCAACAAAGTATAGAACGAAAAGCATATAAAGCAGGTGGCGGAAATTTTATTGCACCTGCACAACGTATGGTTGATTTTGCAAACAATAAAGTTTCATCAACATTGCCGGAATGCAGTTATGTACCTGGTGTTAATAGCTCTGATTTAAAAGCTGTACTTCCTGATTTTATTTATACATTATTACAAAAAGCTTTTATTGCATTTGGTAAAAAGATGAAAGGGTATTATACGAATGAAGCTATTATTGTTGCAACGGAAAGCCGCACTTCATCACCGGTAAAAATTCCACGTAATACAATTACACTGCAACATCCGCAATTAGAAAATTTATATCCCTGTAGTGAAGGTGCAGGTTATGCAGGTGGTATTGTTAGTGCTGTTATGGATGGAGAAAGAATTGCATCGGCCATAATAGAAAAATATAAATAAACGATGTTGTGATATTTTCATCATTTATGCAACTAATATACTGGTACATTTGAAACGCAAATAAAACGAAATGAATATTCTTGAACTTAATCATCTTAAGAAATATTTTGCTACACAAAAAGCCGTTGATGATATTAGCTTTTCAATTGAACAGGGAAGCATTTTTGGATTGCTTGGTCCGAACGGTGCAGGTAAAACAACACTGCTGCGTATGATAACAGGTATT
Organism: Chitinophagaceae bacterium; assembly: GCA_903642275.1. Classification (GTDB taxonomy): domain Bacteria; phylum Bacteroidota; class Bacteroidia; order Chitinophagales; family Chitinophagaceae; genus Parafilimonas. Next base: position 190 of record CAHJWK010000055.1, on the reverse strand, counting down.
TTTTATCCTGATGAAGGTGATATAATTCTTGATGGAAATAAGTTTGATGCGCTTAACGATATTCTTAAGATTGGTTATATGCCTGAAGAACGTGGCTTGTATAAAAAGATGAAGATCGGTGACCAGGTTTTATACCTCGCACAGTTAAAAGGCTTAAACCGCACTGATGCAATGAAGAAACTTAAATTCT
>CAHJWK010000054.1 GCA_903642275.1 Chitinophagaceae bacterium | reverse complement strand
CCAGGTATCCAAACCAACACTGTATTGTATCATCTCTTCTTCTTGACATTCTTGAGCACCAGTTAGGTTTTATTGATGTATGTAGCTCGCATGGTGTTTTTTATTTATTGTTTTTTTCGTTGTATCAAAAGAAGTTTTCAAAGAGGTACTCTATTCAAAAACAGTTTCGAGGGAAGTATTATCAGCAGCACTTTGCGGTTTTGTGTTGCTTTGCCTGATAGCTACTTTTTTGTTTTATTAAATTGATATAAATGTACCGCATTCTTTTTCAAATACTGATGAACTGGGAATGGTTTTAGACAATCTTAATTATTTTAGTTTTATCACACTGCTTACGATTGGTTATGGAGATATTACACCTGTAACACTTATAGCTAAAAGAGCAGTTATGATGATGGGACTTGTCGGGCATTTTTATACAGTATTTGTAACCAGCATAATTATTGGCAAATATCTATCAATAAAAAAATCTTAAACACTTTTACAAGGCATACTTTATCCGGCATATGTTTTTCCAAACAATTGTTTTCATCAAATAATCATTCCACAATGAGAAAATATAAACAAAAATTCATTACGATAAATTTAGTTTTACTTGTAGTATTGTATGCATCAGCTTCATGCAATGCCCAATTAACGCAAAAGTTAACATTGCTGGCACTTTCAAAGGCAAATCACACACTCGCCATTGTAGATGCATCAACATTAAAAATAATTGATACAGTTCCTGTTGGTGAAGACCCACATGAGGTGATTGCTTCATCAGACGGAAAAACCGCTTATGTTTCAAACTATGGCGGCGGCAGTTTGCACATTATAAATGTGATTGACCTTTCAACACAAAAACGTTTGGATGATATTGATACAAGACCACTGTTTGGTCCGCACGGGCTTACGTTTGTCAATAATAAATTGTGGTTCACTGTTGAAGGTTCTAAAGCAATTGGTTGCTATAATCCTTCAACCAATAAAATTGAATGGGTGATGGGAACTGGGCAAGACAGAACGCACATGATTTATGTAACGAACGATACAAGGAAAATTTATACCACCAATGTTGCTTCAGGCACAGTAAGTATTTTGCAGGATACGATGATGATGCCTGGCAATTTTCCGCCACCACCTAAAAATGCACCTAACGGTAACATGCCGCCGCAGCACCGAGGCAACATGCCGCCACCAAATATGCAACCGCATGAAAACTGGGAGCAGATATTAGTAACTGTTGCAAAAGGTTCTGAAGGTTTCGATGTATCGCCGGACAGTACTGAATTATGGACAGCATCAGCTGAAGATGGAAAAATTTACATCATAAATCTTTCAACAAAAAAACTTAAACAAACCATTGATGCGAACGTGAATGGCGCTAACCGTTTAAAGTTTACACCTGATGGTAAACTCGTTCTTATATCAAGTCTTGGTTCGGGCAACCTCGCTGTTTATAATGCAGGCACTCGCAAACTTGTAAAGCAAATTAATATTGGTAATGGTGCCGCAGGCATTCTTATGCAGCCTGATGGTGCACGTGCTTTTATTGCATGTGGTCCTGATAATTATGTTGCTGTTGTTGATTTGAAAACACTAACTGTTACAAACAAGATTGATGTTGGTGGTGAACCTGATGGATTAGCATGGGAGATACAATAATAAGAATCTTTGGCCATAAAAAAGCTGGTTGGCCATATTGCTATTTCATTAAAAATTGTAAGAAATAGTTTGTAACTATTTTATAGACATAGTTTACCACTACAAAAAACTGTTTTACCACAATTACAAATTATTAATACTACTGAATGCGACCTTTGAAGTTTAATTTTTAATGAAGTTTAAGTTCATACAAAAACAGGTATTAACGCAGCTGTTTTTCTTTTTCTTTTTCCTGGTGCTGCCTGCATTGGCATTTCAAAGATTGCCTAACGAATCTCTTTTTACAACATCCAGAGTTATACTGCAGGACACAATCGGTAACTTTATATTGTTGTGTTTTTTTTATCTGAATTACTATATACTGATACCACAGTTTTATTTTCAGCGCAGGTATTTTTTGTATGTTGGTTTAGTAATTATTTTTCTTGGCTTAACCTTTCCGCTGCCGCATTTGATTTCTAACTTGCTGCCTGAGGTTCACAGGAACTTTCCTATGGTTGATGTGCATGATTCAAATAATTTTCACCCTCACAATAATCCTTTCCCTAATCATCCGCCATTTGATAATCATCCACCATCGGTTGCTGCAATAGGATGGATTGTGCAACACATTTCAGGCAATCCAAACATTATTACAAATACATTGATGAAGTATCCCCGCATGCAATATGGGTAATTATTGCTCTGGCTTTATTAAGCATAAGTTTTTTATGTAATGAATAAGCAGGATGTTTCTAAATTCAGGCAATTGTCAGCGCTGAATCGCAAACATGATTATGTTAACTGATATGAATATAACTATAAACTGGTTAACTTACTTAAATAATATGTCATGGTAATTCAGAATCATTGGTCACGCAGAAAATTTATCGGACAACTATCAGCAACAGGTGCGGTAGTTATGTTAAAGCCTTTATGGCCTAAAGCTTCCTATAAAAACATTGACCCTGGTGTTGCAGAAATTGTAGCTAAGACTATCGGCATTGATACGCACAATCATATTGATGTGCCGCTTGATACCGATGAATTGCCCGGACCTACAATTGATTTACCAGGTGAGATGAAGAAGTCAGGTCTGTCTGCCATTGTGATGACGTTTGCCACGGATTATAAAAGAAACGTTCAGCCGCGTGAAGCTTACCAGCGATTTCTAAACGGTTTAACTGCGATGGATGCAATGCTGCAGAATAATAATATGAAGCGCTCATTGAATCGTGCCGATGTTCAGTCTGCACATGACAATCATCAGCCAACCGTTATACAGGCAATTGAAGGCTGCCATTTTTTAGAAGGAAATACAGACCGTGTGGAAGTGGCTTATAAAAGAGGCTTGCGTCATCTTGGTTTATTGCACGACAGCGATGCTTCGGTACCTTTGGGAGATGTATATACTAATGCTGCAAAGTATAACGGGTTAACTGATTTTGGTTCACAGGTAATAAGAGAAGCCAATCGTTTGGGCATGCTGATTGACCTTACACATGGAAGTAATGAAACCATTAATATGGCTTTAAAGATAAGCACTACACCAGTAATCATTACGCACACAGGTCTTGATACGCAATTAGGGTCTGATGAAAGAATGTCGCAAATGATGAAGCCAAGACTTATCAGTAAAGAACAGGCAAAGATTGTTGCGGATACAGGCGGTGTTATTGGCGTATGGACACACCTTTCAGACACGCCACTACAATATGCACAAAATATAAAAGCTATGGTTGATGTAATTGGAATTGACCATGTTTGCATCGGCACTGATACGAAGTTAACAACACCTTACCGTTCTCCAAATGATATGGGCGGCAAACCACAAGGTCCGCCACCTGGTTCAAATCCTGATAACAAGCAAGACAGTTTTAAACAAAATAAAAAACCACCAAACTTTCCCAACAACGGGCAACGCATAGGTGAGCGTACTAATGAAGCATGGGCAAATGAAAAAGTTGGATTTTATTATGCAGTTGTAAATGCATTATTGCAAACAGGTTTTAATGAAAAAGAGATTGGTAAAATCGGCGGAGGAAATTATTTGCGTGTATTTAATGCAGCAACATCGGTGCATTAGCAGCACATTCAATTTAATATTTGTAAATGACCAACATGAAACACATCAGACAATTAAATTTTATAATACTAATCTCAGGTTTTTGTTTGGTGAGTTGTAACAGCAATTCACAAACTAATGACAGACAATCAAACAATACAACCAACCAATTACCACCAAACAGACACGGTTTTGAAATGGATAAAAGCAGTGATTCAACGTTAAAATCATTACAGACAGAAACGGTAAATAAATTCGTTCAGCTTCAGTTTAAAGATGCTGTTACATCAAAGGAAATGGCTTATAACTTATTTGTCCCAAAAGATTATGATAGCACTAAAACATACCCGTTGGTTTTGTTTATCGCAGATGCCAGCACGGTTGGAAAAAATACAACTACATCGCTTACTCAGGGTTATGGTGCACTTGTCTGGGCTTCTGATGAAAGCCAGTCTGAAAATCCTTGCTTCGTACTTGTACCTGCTTATACAACACAAACTGTAAACGATAATTTTGAAACATCTTACGAAGTAGAAATGACTATTCACCTGCTGATGGATATAACTAAAAAATACAGTGTGGATACAAACAGGCTTTATACCACCGGGCAATCTATGGGTGGCATGATGTCAATGTATTTTAATATTGTGCATCCTGATTTATTTGCTGCTTCTGTGTTTGTTAGTTGCCAGTGGGATGTTTCCAAAATGAGTGGGTTTGCAAACAAAAAGTTCTTTTACATTGTTGCAGCAGGCGACGAGAAAGCTCCGAAAGGAATGGCAGCGCTGAAAACAGTATTAGAAAAAGAAGGAGCAAAAATTAATACAGCAGAGTGGAGCGCAAAACTGCCGGACAGTAAACAAAACGCAAATGTTCAACAGATGCTTTCCGAAAACAGTAATATCAATTTTATAACCTTTACAAAAGGAAGTGTGTTACCACCAGATGGCAGTGGCATGGAGCATATGTGGTCTTTTGACTATGCCTATAAATTAAAACCTGTTCGGAATTGGTTGTTTCAACAAAAAAAGAACAATGTTGATTAGTAACTCAAATGGTAATGAAGCATGGGTAATAAAATGTTGGATTTTATTATACTGCTTTTAATGCTTTATTGAAAACAGGTTTTTAATAATGAAGAGATTGGTAACATTGGCGGCGGAAATAGTCAGGTTTATTTAATACAATAACAGTCGCACAGTATAAACGATAAGCTTATTCACATAAACAAGTATCGATGAGAAAAAAATATGTAATTTCTGCGCTCATTGCTGTTGCAGTGTTGGGTTGTTTTGGTTTCATATGGATTAAAAACCAAACAGCTAAAACAATAACGTCAACCGTTCAAACCGATACTATTGTTCAGGCTGCAACTACCTTTTTAAATTCACTCAACCAGGAACAAAAGACCAAGGTTTTATTTGTCTTCGATAGACCTAAAGCTGCTACTGCTGCAAAGTTTCCTCATACCGGCAGTCCGGGCGGTCCTCCCAACGGGAAAGACAATAAACCTGATATGCCACCGCATGATGATGCCCGTCCAAAAGGTAATCCGCCTCGTGGTGGTCCCGCTAACGGACGCATGCCTGATTTTGTAGGCGAACAATATGGCAAAGCAGTTTGGTCAAACTATCCGGTCAGTGATGTACCACGACCGGGTGTTCAATTAGGAAGCCTTAGTTCCTCTCAACGGGAAGCCGCTATGCATTTGCTCCAGGTATTATTAAGTGATATGGGTTATGAGAAAATAATGGAAATTATGGGTTCTGACCAGGCATTGGCTGATGGCGGTACTAACTTCGCCTCTGGCAAAGACCGATATACGTTGGCAATTTTCGGTACACCCGACCCTCTTAAACCCTGGATGATAGAGTTTGGAGGTCATCATCTTGGATTAAACGTTGTCATTGCTGGCGCTCAGGGTACGCTTACGCCGACGTTGACTGGAGCTCAGCCATCTGTTTACCAGTCTGGCGGAAAAACTGTCCGTGTATTGGCTGCTGAAAATGATAAGGCTTTTAATTTGCTCGACGCTTTAAATGAAAGCCAGCGTAAAAAAGCGATTTTAAATTATGAGGTTAACGACCTGGTACTTGGTCCTGGTCATGATGGTGAAGTGATTGTTCCTGAAGGTTTGAAAGGTTCAGACATGACACCAGTTCAAAAAGAAATGTTGATTGATTTAATAGCACAATGGGCAGGCATTATAAACAACGCTTATGTGCAGCCACGAATGGAAGAAATTAAAGCCGGAATAAATGACACCTATTTTGCCTGGAGTGGTCCCACTACACATCAGCCCGGTAAAAACGGCTCCTCTTACTATCGTATTCAGGGACCAAAGGTTATTATTGAATTTTCACCGCAGGGTGTTGGTGGCGACCCAACTATGCATGTGCATACCATTTACCGTGACCCGCTGAATAGCTACGGCAACGCATTTTAATTCAAATGAAAAAGTCGTTCTTATGGTTATTAGTATTTCTTTCAATGTATCATGTTGCAAAGGCACACAGGTTGAATGAATATCTTCATGCGACTACAATTTCAATAAATAAGGATAGTGTTCAACTGCATTTGCACCTGGTTGCAGGTAGTGATATTGCGTCAAAATTATTATCGGAAATTGACCGCAATAATGATGGCTTTATTTCAGATACAGAACAGCAGGCATATACACATTTAATTGTTCAGAACCTGTTTTTATATATTGATGGAACGCCAGCAACACTTCGGCTTATTAATTACTCGTTCCCACAAGAAGATGATATAAAGAAAGGCGTAGGAGATATACAAGTTTATTTATCTGCTGCATTATCATCCACTTCAGTTACGCATCAAATAGTCTTTGAAAACCATCAGCAGCCTTCCTTTTCTGTTTACATTGTAAATTGTTTATTGCCTGCTGATACCAGCATTCATATTATCAGCCAGTCAAGGAATTTTGACCAGTCAATCTATACAGTTGACTTCACAACTTCAAATGCATTTCATGCTTTAAATACAAATCAAAGTTTAATAAACGAAACAGATAATCTTGCAATAATTAAAACCTATTTTTTTCACGGAGTTCATCACATTCTAACTGGTTATGACCACTTATTATTTTTGTTCGCTTTGGTGCTTGGCGCTGCCGGACTTTGGGACTTAATTAAGATAGTAACAGCATTTACGATAGCTCATTCTATAACGCTAACATTGGCAACGTTTGGCTTAGCGCACCTGCCGGAATTTATAGTAGAGCCGCTTATCTCTGCCAGTATTGTTTTTGTGGCAATTCAAAATATCTTTTGGTCAAAATATGCCGGTGGTAATGGCAGGCTTGCTATTGCTTTTTTCTTCGGCTTATTCCATGGGTTAGGTTTTGCAGGCGGATTGCTTGAACTGATGCATGCAATGCCGCCGCAAATGATTGTATATGCGATTCTCGGTTTCAGTTTTGGTGTGGAGGCAGGCAATCAATTGGTATTGCTGCCACTGTTTGATTGTTTGCAACTTTTCAAGCGTATTAAAAGAGAGCCTTTAAAATTAGCACGACAATTGACTTTGCAACAGTTTGCTTCAGGTGCAGTTGCATTGGCTGGAGCATATTATCTTTTTAAGGCAATAACAATAAATACATAATTACTTCATTGAAGCAAGGGAAAGAGTTGGAGCCTCAGTATAAATTATGAGTTTTTCCCTGCAATTTATATAGACGGAAAATCTAAAAGGTAAAAAGGTCTTACTACCGCTTTGTCGGCAAGTAGATATGCCAAACTATTGAAGCAAAAAGCAAGATTTTTTATGTCACTCTTATGGTTTGCTTTTAGCTGCAATGCCCTTTGAGTTACTTCGCAGTTTATTACACTGCTTGCAATCTCCCAAGCCTTTATTCGGGCAGCTACTATGTCCTTCATGCAGCTTCGTTCATTTCGTCCTCGTTCTCGCTCACTACACCAGGTTCGTAGCTTAATATTGCGAAGCATGGCACACAAGCCATTTCACAATGCTAAACACAAGTGATGCACATGCTACGCAACCAACGCTACAATACTCACTGGGTTTCATTTCGCTACACTACGTCCTGCATTCACTTCAGTCGCATTCAGTTCACCCGCTGCCACACTTCTAATTTTTTTAAAACTTAAGTATACTTACCTTCCTTTTTCTTGATAGAAATAATAAGTTGCAGCTCTAAAAAGTTAATATGCAAGAACAAGTGAGGAATGAAGCAACGCCAATACCGATTTTATTTCCTATTGAACCAACAAAATTCTGGGAAAGCATGCGGCAAATAATACGTGAGGAGGTAAACAATCAAGAAGTTAAAAAACCAGCTTCTGTTTCTTTTGAAACGCCCGGCATGACCTATAAACCGCTGTACAAGATTGCAGAAGTATGCAAACTCTTCCAGGTTACAAAACCAACTATCTATGATTGGGTAAAACATGGGAAACTAAAACCTTTCAAAATCCAGTCAAGGGTTTACTTTCTGTGGCAGGACATCCAACAACTTTTACCGACGTTGAAGGAAGCGTTGTAATCCTTAAGTCAATCTTAAAAAAAAGCTGCAATTCAAATTGCGGGCACTGAATTTTATTACGATTCATTTCCCAAATATTTAAATCAAATTTTATGGCAGAATTCAAAAGAAGAACGCTGATATTTAGCGCAGGCAAGCAAATAAAACTTTTTGGCAACAGCTTCGCAATCGGCAAATCACTGGAAATAGGTGAAGGCTATGCACCAAATGTTTTTTCGTTTTCACGTGAACAACAAACTACTCAAACAACCGGTGCAATATCTAATCCTCACAAGTTATTAGTTGATGAACTGATGGAGCTTGCAGATTATAATATACGTCTGTGGATGGTTTGAAGGATAACATTAGACGGCATGGTTTTGAAAATACCAAAGTGTTTAACCGTGAGTAAGACACTGAACAGGTATATTAAAAAAGCAATGACTGACAAAGATGCCGGTAAGATAAAATGCTTCTTGCGCTTCATTTCAGATCTTTTATTTAGCTATAGGTTCGATCAAATCATTAAACTTCAAACGTGTACAATAAAAATTTTAGCTATTCGGTATCAATACGCTGATTCTATCATAGTAATTAGTGGAGCATGATTCTATAAGTCAACAGTTTTGCTTATAACTAAATCAAATTATCAGAAGTTACAGGTAACGTCTTGAAGCAATTATCTCTAAGATGAAGAACACATTTAAAAGTTAGTAAGGCAAGCGGTGTTGTTGTCGAACAATAATTGCCACGTTCAACTAACAACGCTTGCTTTCGCATCCCGGTGGTCGCAAAAGGATTTATTAGGACACAGGTAAATCCTGAAAAGAAGTGTGTGATGGAAATAGTGGAAGACAGACATATTAAAGCAGGAAGACCGCCTAAACCGGTTAAGAAAGATATCAGGACGGCTGTTCGGTTTAGCAGAACGGAATATTTTATTGTTCAGACAAAAGCAGATAGAGCAGGCACCAAAGTATCAGCTTACATCCGAGAAGTTGCTGTTCACGCCACCGTAAAGCCAAGATTAGATGAAGAAGAAAGACAGTTTGTCTGCCAGTTAATCGATATCTCCAACAACTTAAACCAGTTGGCTAAGAAAGCGCACCAGGAAGGTTTGCTATCTGCGCTGCAATACTTTGAAACGTTCAGGAATGAGATTGATAAACTATTAACCAGGATTCGCCATGCTGAGTAAAGTATATCACGGACACTCTTTTTATCATGCCTGCCGGTATATTGTAACGAAGCAGAATGCAAAAGTTCTGTATTCAGAAGGCGTAAAAGGACATGATTTTAAGCTGATGGCTGATGATTTTATCATGCAACAACAACTTAGACCGGCAAAGAAAAAAGCCTGCTTTCACTGTTCCTTAAGCTTTTTATTCCGGAATGATGAACTAATAGTAAAGATTGCGAAGGAATATTTAAAGCGGCGGCTAAACATCGCAGACACACAATTTTCTATTACGAAACATTCAGACAGAAGACATCCGCATATTCATGTTATCGCAAACTTGGTTAACAACAAAGGAAAAGCTATTTCAGATAGTTATTTAGGGTTGAGAGGAAAGAAGCTTGAACAAGCAATTACTAAAGAATATAAACTTAAACCTGCACTCAAGAAGAATCTTGCTTTGACAAATTTTGAAGCATTAAGAGGAGAAGATGCAAAACGCTATGCTATTTATATAGCAATAAAAGAACTGTTACCTCAATGCAGAACAATGAAAGAACTGCAAAGGAAATTAAAGCAACACCAGATAGAAATACAATACAAGTTTAAAAGCGGAACTAGGGAAGTGCAGGGCATCAGCTTTAAACTTGGCAATAACATTTTCAAAGGCAGTAGTGTTGATCGCAGCTTTTCCTACAACAATTTAAAAGGGCAGCTTGGTGTTGCTGAGAAAGAAGTGCAGCAAGTTGAAACATCTAAAAATATATTTAAAATAAACGCTGGTGAAATGAAAAACATCAATACAGATTTAATCACAATGAACAATCGCAGCCTGCTGGATAAAGTATTGTCGCATGAAACAGCAAAATTGATAGATGCACTTATGCGTCCTGAACAAAACAATGAACAAATAGCCGGTGAATTGCTAAAAAAACAGCGCAAGAAGAAAAAGAAAGGCCAGCGATTTACTGGAGGAATACACTAACCTTTTTTTGAAATAAAAGCGAATATTATATGAGCGAACTATTGTTAAACACTATTATTGATAAACTGAGTATGCAATCTATGGACATAGATGCAATCAAAGAAAAGATAGAAACTGTGTCAGGTAATCTTGAAGTGTTAAAAGATTTACGCATTCAGTTAAGTTCAGTTTAAAATACAACTCAGAAGATATCATTCCCTGAAAAAGAAGTAAAACAATTGTCATTCGATCTAAACCGTGCAACATCTATCCTGCAGAAGCTTTTAAAAAATGAAATTGCACATCACTATCATGTACCGAAATTAGTAACGATTACAGCGGTCTTGTTTCTTCTCTTATGTTTTGTTTGTTCCGGCTGGTATATGACAAATACAAAGCTTAAAGATTTTATTTCAAGTGATACCAAGTACCGTTATTTAAAACTTAACACAGATAATGCACTATAAAGACTTCTATTTACAACCGATAGCATGTACTATTCAAACCCAAAAATGCGTGTTGAGGTAATTAATATCGAAGAAGAAAATAAAGAAAGAAAGGAACTGCAGCAACAGGCTGATAAAAAACAAAAAGAAGCCGATGCATTGAGATGGAAACCAAAGCATCAGAAACAATGATCATGTTGTTTACAATCTTGACATTAGCGATATAGCCGAATTATTTTAAAGCACTTTCGCAAAATAAATTTTTCATTGTGAAAATTGAATATCTATATTTGCCTACCAATTTAGTAGGAATTAAAATTTATAGCAATGAAAAGAAATGTACCCGGCTTCAATGTTTTTTGTAAAGGACAAATTTTCGCTATTGTTTATTTTCAACACTCTGTTTGTTCTTGTTGCTGTTGTTGCTAAACAGTTTCTCCCTCTTTCGTTTGTCTGCCATAATTAAAACATAATCGTTTTTCACTGTTAAGGTTTTAAACCGCTGTTGAACATTTGTTCACAAGCAGGTAATTATTCATTTATTAAATATTTGTATGAAAAAAATATGCACTTTATATGTGCTGAATTTTCTGCTATTATTATGCAATAAAGCATCCGCGCAAACAAATTCTATTTATGGAACAGTTACTGACAGTACCGGCAATGGTATTGCATATGCATCAGTAAAAGACAACATAAGCGGCAAAGGCGTTGTTGCTGATGCACAGGGAAACTTTACAATTAATGCTGTAAAAGGCGATTTGCTGGTTATAAGTGCAACCGGTTTTACGGCAAAAGAAATTACAGTTGCGGATGAGCTTTCACTCAACGTTGCTTTATCTGCCAACAATAATACGTTGCAGCAAGTTATTGTAACGGCATTGGGTATAAGAAGATCACGTAACTCATTGCCGTATGCCACGCAACAAGTTAATTCGAGCGAATTGAACAAAACAATAACACCCAACTTTATTAATCAGCTTTCAGGCAAGGTGGCAGGGTTACAGATCAGTTCAAGCAATGCAATTGGCGGTGCATCCAATGTTATTTTACGCGGATATAAATCACTCACACAATCAAACCAGGCTTTGTTTGTAGTAGATGGTGTTCCGTTTGATAACACCACGCAAAACGAAAATGGTTATGATCTTGGCGACGCTGCATCAGATATAAATCCGGATGATATAGAATCTGTAACCGTGTTGAAAGGTGCTGCTGCATCTGCGTTGTATGGTTCACGTGCATCCAACGGTGTTATCCTTATCACCACAAAAAAAGGAGGCAATAATCTGGGCGGACTTGGTGTAACCGTGAATGAAAATATTGCTATTGGCTCTGTTGATAAAAGCACGTTGCCCACTTATCAAACACAATATGGACAAGGTTATGGAAGCTCTGGTTATAATTCAGCGTATCCAAATGAAAGCGGTTTTTTTTATTACACACCAACGTTTAGCAGCGATGGCCAGCCGGTGAATGTTGTGCAAACAGACTGGGATATTGTGCGTGGTGCAGCTTACGATCCATCTTTAAAAGTGTATAACTGGGATGCGTTTTCTCCCGGCAATCCGAACTATGGAAAAGCAACACCATGGACTGCTGCAGCACATTATAGTCCAACTGATTTTTTTGTTACACCTGTTACCAACATCACGAGTGTGTATGTAAATGGAGGCAATGATAAAGCATCGTTCAAAGCAGGTTATACAAACTCTTATGATGGCAGCCTGTTTCCAAACAGTCACATCAAAAAAAATAATTTAAATTTTGGTGCGAACTATAGTATCACTGATAATCTTTCGATCGGTGGTTCTATATATTATATTGATGAAAACGGATTGAACCGAGGCAGTTATGACTTCCGTTCAACCAACAGTGTGATGCGTGACTTCAGAGAATGGTGGCCAACAAATGTTGATGTGCTTGAGCAAAAAGATGATTATTTCAGAACAAAAACCAACAACACATGGAACACGCTTGGCGGTTATTTAACAGCAGCGCCGGGCAACTTACCAAAGGCCGCGTATCATAATAATTTGTATTGGATCTTGTATGAAAATTATAACAACGATAGCCGCCAGCGTTACTTCGGTAATGTCAATATAAATTATAAGATCGTGCCCGGGCTTACGTTAACGGGCCGTGTGGCAAGAGATAGTTATGATCAATTGTTTGAAACACGCATTGCGGTTGGTAGTTATCAAACACCGCAGTACACAAAGTATAATGCAGCGTTTGGCGAAACCAACTATGACTTATTGTTGAACTTCGACCGCAACTTAACAAAGAACATAAATTTAAAAGCATTGTTAGGTGGCAACGTTCGTCAGACCATTGTTTCATCAACGTATGCTTCAACAAATGGCGGACTTGTAGTGCCTGAATTTTATGCTTTATCCAACTCTGTAAAAACACCAAATGCACCAACAGAAACGTATGCGAAGAAAGAAGTAGATGGTGTGTTTGCTGGTGCAACTTTGGGCTTCAGAGAACTCGTTACAATTGATGCAACGGTTCGTCGTGATCAATCATCAGCATTGCCTTCATCACACAATTCTTATTATTATCCTGCGGTGTCAGGCAACTTATTGTTTTCAAAATGGCTTCCAAATCAAAGCTGGTTATCGTATGGAAAGTTGCGTGTAAATTATGCTGAAGTGGGTGGCGATGCTCCGGTATATTCTTTGCAAAATGTGTATATACCTGGTGCGCCTTTTAACGGGCAAACAGTTTTCAATTATACATCAACCAACAACAATCCGAATCTTGTTCCTGAAAAAAATCAAACCTATGAAGCGGGCATAGAAGCTGCGTTCATTCATAACAGGATTGGCTTTGATGTTACCTATTATCATTCAAGATTGATTAACCAGATCACACCCATCTCGCCATCAACTGCAACAGGTTATACAAGCTTTTATGTGAATGGCGGAACGGTGCAAAACCAGGGTGTTGAAGTAACGTTGAATGCGGTTCTCATCAAAACGAAAGACTTTAATTGGAACATCACTGTTAACTGGAGCAAGAATGATAACAAAGTGATTTCGTTGTATGGCGGACAACCATCTTATACCATTGCAACGTTTCAAAATTCTGTGCAGTTAGTGGCTGAAGTGGGTAAGCCTTACGGCGTGTTGCGTGGTACAGATTATCAATATTTGAATGGACAGGTTGTAGTTGATGCAGATGGTTATCCTGTTAAAGCAACCAACACAAAATCTGATATTGGTAACGTAAATCCAGATTGGATTGGCGGCGTTACCAACAGCTTCACGTATAAAAATTTTACGCTTAGTTTTTTGGTTGATGTGAAGCAAGGTGGTGATGTGTATTCGCTTGATATGGATTATGGCGCATGGGCTGGTGTATACGCAGAAACAGCTGGTAATAATGATCGGGGCAAACCGATAAGAAGTCCATTAAGTGAAGGTGGTGGTGTATTAATAAAAGGTGTCACAGCTGATGGTAAACCCAACACAGTTTATGTTGATGCATACGACATCAATGCAGATGGCAGCAAGTTTCCGTTTAGTTCTGTGAATAGTCTGGCAGCAAAATCTTATGTATATGATGCAAGTTATGTTAAGCTACGTGAAGTGGCGTTGAGTTATTCGTTGCCTGCATCTGTGTTGCAAGGCATCAAATTTATTAAGCGTATTGATGTTGCAATAACAGGCAGAAATTTATGGATCATTCATAAGAATCTTCTATACTCTGATCCTGAACAAAGCGAAGCATCAAACACATTAAGCAGCAGCGCACCGATTGTCTTCAATCAAAATGCAGCAGTTGGTTATCAAACCGGCGCTTATCCAAGTGTACGGCAGTTTGCTTTCAATCTTAAAGTATCATTTTAAATTATTACAGATGAAAAAATCAGCATATTATATTATTGTTTTGATTGCAATAACAACAGGTTGCACAAAGAATTTATCAGACTTAAATGTGAACCCGAAAGCACCGGTGAATGCGCCTTCTGCTGCGGTGTTTCTTGCAGGCGAAAAAGGTTTATCAGATACCTATACTTCAGACTTTTGGGGCCTTGCACCGTTTCGTGTTATAGCGCAAACATGGACACAAAATAGTTATAACAATGAAACGCATTACCAGTTTGCAACTAACAATGCACCCGGCAATTGGTGGAGCACAATTTATAACAGCGCTTTGCATAATCTGGACCAAGCAAAATCATTATATGCAAATGATGTGGCAGATCCGAATGTGTTGCGCAATGATTTAATTGTTACTGATATTTTAGAAGTATATGCGTATAGTTTGTTGGTGAATACGTATGGCAACATTCCTTATTCGCAGGCATTAAATCGTACGATACCTTTTCCAAAATATGATGATGCAAAAACAATCGAGTATGATTTAATTACAAGATTAGATACTGCGATTGTAGGTTTAAATACAAGTGCAGGTTCGTTGGGAAGTTCAGATCAGATCTATAAAGGTGATGTAAGTGAGTGGAAAAAATTTGCAGCCACACTCAAGTTAAAACTCGCTTTATTAATTGCTGATGTTGATGTAACCACCGCTGCAAAAAAAGTGCAGGAAGCAGTTACTGCAGGCGTATTTCAATCAAACAGCGACAATGCATTATTCAGGTATGATTCAAGCTCCGTTTCAAATTCCAATCCTATCTGGCAAGATTTAGTAAGCCAGGCAAATCTTCATTACTATAGTCCTTCCGCTTATTTTGTAAACACACTAAAAAGCTGGAATGACCCGCGGTTGCCGTTATTCTTTACAATAGATCCTGATGGTGGTTACACTGGCGGAACTGTTGGAACAGGTAATTCATCAACAACGTTATCAACGTTTTCATCGCAATGGTTAAGCCCGACATTTCCTGCTGATTTATTGGATTATTCTGAAGCGCAATTTTTATTAGCAGAAGCAAAAGAAAGAGGTTTTGTAGTGAGTGGTTCAGCAGAAAATTATTACGATAGTGCTGTTACTGCTTCGATAATTTTTTGGGGTGGAAGTGCAACTGATGCACAAGCTTATTTAGCTCAACCAAAGGTTGCCTACACAACTGCAACCGGTAACTGGCAACAAAAAATTGGTTATCAAAAATGGATTGCATTTGCAAACCGCAACTGGGATTCATGGACTGAAATCAGAAGATTAGGTTATCCAAATCTTGATGTGGTGAATCCGCCGGTTGGTGCCATCAGTACATTTCCTTTGCGCTTTTATTATCCGCCATCAGAGCAATCATCAAATCCTATAAATTGGGCGGATGCAGTGAAGGCTTTGCCCGGTGGCGAAGATGTGGTTACAGCAAAATTGTTCTGGGAAAAATAAAAGATTTTATTTTCCATCCGAACTTTTTGCTTTCACTCTTAACTTAAAGCGCATGCCTTCATTTATTCGGATCATTATATACAACCGGTATTTCTAATGCCTGCACGTAGTTTGGGTCTGAGTGCGATGGCGCAATACCTTTCATTATTATTTCATCATCACTAATTGTATTGTTATAATACAAAGGGCTTTTGGTTGATACTGTAAAGTTTAATGCACCTTTTTTACTTGCAGTTAACCGAACAATAATAACCTGGTCTGGTGCCGACACAAATTGTTCTCTTGTATAATCAACATCATTAACAGAAAAATTTGTATGCGATGTTGCAGTTGATATATTTAAGTCACAGTAATAATCGGTTGCATTACCGTTAAATGTTTGTTGAATCATCAAATCACCAAGCGGTTCATACGCATCAGAAAATAAACCCTGCATTTTTTGAGTTAGCTGTTCTGCGAGTTTATAATCTTCATCATCCAATGCTTTTCTTATTTGCGGCAAATAAGTTGGCGCCATTGGGTTTGGATTGTTGTTTACAGGCCGCCACTCCATAATGTTTGTTCATTTAATTGCAACAACTCGTCCTGTACATTACCAAACACCATTGCACCTAATCTTCCGTTGCCAATCGGCAAAGCTTCGTTCCATTTTTTTGCAGGTTGCTTATACCAGAGTTTTAAATTTTGCTGAGCAAATAAATTTAAAAATGACAGAAGCAAAAATGAAAAGACAAACAATGTTTTCAAGGTGTTTATTTTAGAAATTATTGAATGATTATTTATCAAAATTATAGTCATGCAGTGTTTTAATCTTATAATTTTTGCTTTCACTGTAATCTATAATTTTGAATAAACTAGTAGATCATGCCACATGACAAATCATTTTATTTTTATAGAATATATTTTTTGTTTTCTTTTATAACTTTTACACAGCTATGCGCAGCACAAACCATGCAGCAGCCATTATATCAAAATAAAAAATTTACTGTATTTAGTGATAGTGTTGTGCAGGGAGATTACACTGCAAAAGCTCTATCAGCAACAGAGCTTACATCCAATTACCAAAGTGCAGCCAATGAATTTAAAAGCAATCATCTATCTTTTAAATTCAGTATTAATGGCAAGGATAATGAAATGCCTTCAGGCACTGATCACCAGTTCACATGTGTTGCAAAAAACGGAACATGTGAAGTGCCAATGATTAAATTCGGAACACAACTAAAAGATAATATCAAAGACAATACTTACCTCGCACCTAACACACAGCTTAAGCTAAGTGTTGATATGAATGATGTGTTTAATGCATTTGCCAAACAAGGTTTTTATACAACGTTTAATGGCAGCAAAATTTATAAAGAAGATTTTAAGGGTGTGTATGTCGCGGGGAATACACTACCGATGATTTGGGATTTTGATAACCTTGTAAATCATCCGCAACTGCAGTTAAAAGATGAAACCGGTAATCATATTTATTCAACAACATTATTGTTGAATGCGCAGAGTGATGATAAAAAAACAGGTTCTAAATGGAGTTTATCAAAAAATATTTCAGCGTATCCCCAATACAAATCTGCTTATCAAATTTCAGATGCGATATATAATATGTCTTTGGAAGAAATGGTAAAAGCAATTGAACCGGACAGCACTTTCAGAACCGGTAAAGAATGGGCTGGTGTCTGGACGAGAGATATCAGTTACAGCATTATTCTTTCAATGGCTTATGTGCAATCTGAAGTTGCTATAAAAAGCCTGTTGCGCAAAGTAAATAAAGAAGGAAGAATTATTCAGGACACAGGAACTGGCGGTGCCTGGCCATGTTCAACGGACAGAATGATTTGGGCGGTGGCTGCGTTTGAAGTGTACAAAACAACGGGTAATAAGGACTGGCTGCAACAAGCTTATATCATCATAAAAAATTCAATTGAAGACGATGAACATGTTGCTTATGATAAAACAACAGGATTAGTTAAAGGCGAATCATCTTTTCTTGACTGGCGTGAACAGACGTATCCAAAGTGGATGCAGCCTGCAGACATTTATGAAAGCGAATGTTTAGGTACAAATGCTGTGCATTATGAAGCAAACAAAGTGCTGGCACAAATGGCAATTATTCTAAATGATACTGCGGTTGCAACAAAGCATGAAGCCATTGCTGCACAAATTAAAAATGGCATCAACAAATATTTATGGATGCCTGATAAAGGTTATTACGCCCAATATTTATACGGCAGAAATTATAAAATTATTTCTCCAAGAAGCGAAGCTTTAGGCGAAGCGCTTTGTGTAATTTTTGATATAGCTGATGAACAGCAACAACAAGAAACAATAACAAAAATTCCTTTTACAGATTTTGGTGTAACGTGCATTTATCCGCAGATACCAGATATTCCGCCGTATCATAATGATGCGGTTTGGCCTTTTGTACAAACCTATTTTGCGTGGGCTGCTGCAAAAGCCGGCAATGAAAAAGCATTGATGCAAAGCATTGCAGACATCTATCGTCCCGCTGCTTTGTTTGTAACCAATAAAGAAAATTTGGTTGCAGGAAATGGTGATTTTGCAGGTACGCAAATCAACAGCAGTAATATGTTATGGAGCTTAAGTGGCAACATAAGTTTAGTACATAAAGTTTTGTTTGGGTTGAAGTTTGAAGTTGATGGATTAAGTTTTCATCCATTTGTACCAGAAGCTTTGCAAGGTGAAAGAAGCCTTGATAATTTTAAATACCGAAACGCAATTTTGAATATTAAGATGAAAGGCTTTGGAAATGAAATCGCTTCGTTTATGATTGATGGTAAAGCATCTTCATCGTACATAATTCCTTCAGACATTTCTGGAACACACTCGATAGAAATTCAGTTATCAAACAAAAAAACTAACAGCAACATTAATGAACAACCTGTTTATTTTTCTCCGGCTACGCCGGAAGTTTCGCTAGAAAATAATATGTTGAAATGGAAAGCTGTAAAAGATGCAGCTACTTATTTTGTTTTAAAAAATGGCAAAAAAATTACATTAACGCAAAACACTTTATTCAATATTAATAAAAATGAAACAGCCGAATACCAGGTGATAGCTGTTGATAAAAACAAAGTTCAATCGTTTGCAAGCGAGCCAATATTGGTAACTGATAAAAGGAATATTTTTATTTATCAGGCAGAACAATTTGCATCTAAATCAGATTCATTTTTTAAAGGGTTTAATGGTGATGGATTTGTTGAAATCAGCACATCAATAAATAAAAAATTAGCATTCAATATTGATGTAGCAAATGATGGATTATATAGTATTGATTTTCGATATGCCAACGGCAACGGTCCAACAAATACAGATAACAAATGCGCCATCAGAACATTAGATGTTGATGATAAAGAAACCGGAACAATTGTATTTCCGCAACGCGGCAAAAATGAATGGAGCAATTGGGGATACAGCAACTCAATTAAAATTCATTTGGCAAAAGGTAAACATACAATTAGCCTAAGCTTTGAAGATTTTGATAATAATATGAATGGCTTAATCAACCAGGTAATGATTGATTATATGCGCATGATAAAATCAGAGTAATTAAAATCGCAATACTAGCTTATGCCGGCTTGTTATCTTTTCCAGGTCTTATTATCATCCGTAAAGATTGATCTCTTGTAAAATAAGCTGATGTCCAGTTGGCCAGTGTTGTTAAACGGTTTCTGTAGTTTATTAAAAAAAGCAAGTGCACAAATATCCATGTGAGCCATGCTATAAAACCTTTAAAATGCAGTTTAGGTTTTGGAATATCCGCGACTGCTTTGTTACGGCCAATTATTGCCATCGTCCCTTTATCATAATAACTGAATGGCTTTAAAGTTTTACCATCAAACTGCGCAACCAAATTTTCTGCAAGCAGTTTGCCTTGCTGTATTGCCACCTGTGCCAACTGCGGATGGCCATCCGGATATTTTGTATCAGTTGTCTGCAAACACGTATCACCAATAGCATAAATGTTTTCAGTGTTTATCAACTTGTTGTATGCATCAACCAATAATCTTTTGCCACGGCCATAACACTCTTTTGGTATGCCTTCAAACACTTTCGCCGTAACACCTGCTGCCCATATCAATGTTTTGGCAGGCAGCTTTTCCCCGTTAGAAAATACAACCATATCATCAGCAAAATCTCTAACCTGTGTATTTAATTTTATTGTAACGCCAAGTTTTGTGAGTGCTTCATAAGTATCTTTTTGTGATGCTTTACTCATTGGCTTCAGCACCGCATCTCCGCCATCAACCAGAAATATTTTTGACATATCTGCTCTGTCGATAAGTTCAGGATAATCTTTCTTAATAATGTATTTGCGCATTTCTGCAAACATGCCTGAAATTTCCACGCCTGTTGGCCCGCCACCTGCAATAATAATGTTTGCAAACTTTGCTTTTTCAATTTTATCAGTAGCTATAGATGCCTCCTCAAGACGCTGCAATAAAATATTACGCATATTAATGGCGTCATTCAATGTCTTCATCGGTATAGCATTCTTCTGCACATTTTCATTACCAAAAAAATTTGTTTCAGCACCGGTTGCAAAAATTAAATAATTATAATTCATTTCACCATTGTCTAAAACAATTTTATTTTCAGAAGGAATTACCTGTTGCAGTGATGCCATGCGCAGTCTTGTATTGGGATATTTTCTGAACAGCTTACGAAATGGATAACTGATATTTGACGGCTCTAAAAAACCTGTGGCAACCTGGTATAATAAAGGAGGGAAAAAATTATAATTGTTCTTGTCAACTAATGTTATTTCAAACTCGGTTCTCTTGCCAAGTTTCATTATAAGATTTAAACCTGCAAAACCGCCGCCGATAACTACAATGTGTTTGCTCATAAATTCTATTCCGGTTAATGTAGTTCACTAATATAATGCCGTTTTGAATAATGACAGTAAAATCAATAATAATCCAAACTTCCTGTATGGCAGCAAATTGATTTTGATTTTCTGTTAAGGTAATTTCACGCTAAGCGATTTGCCATCGTAGTGAACAACTTTTTCAGGCTGCGTTGTTTCTTTGTCATTTATGCCTTTATTTTCATTCACAACAACTACATTGAAAATTCTTTTCTGTAGCATATTTGGAAAAGAACCTTTACGTTGCGATATACTTAATAATTTATTTGCATCATTCCAGTTGAAAGTAAAAGTTGCATATTCACCTTTTTCATAATTGTAATTATCGTTGGCATCTTCATATAACATGAAAGAAGCATCAGCGCCGGGATAAATTCTTAACTCAATCGTGTCTTCCGGTTGTTGTGTTGCCCATTCCATGATTTTTCCCATCGGCACAATTGAACCTGCTTTTACATATAACGGTATAATATCAATTGGTGCATTTGCATCTATCGTTTGTCCGCCTTGCAATTGTTTACCTGTCCAGAAATCAAACCAGTTCGCATCTTTTGGCAAATACACTTTTCTTGTTTTTGTTGATGTATTCGTACTGTCATTTGAATATAATTGTTGAGTAACTGGACAGGCTAAAAAGGCAGGACCAAACATGTATTCATCAGGAATAGAATACACCGCAGTATCAGTTCTGAAATCAAAAGCAAGCGAACGCATGATAGTATAATTATCCATCGTTACTTTCGCGCCAAGTGAATAATTATAAGGCAATAAACGATAGCGCAAATCATCATACTTTAATAAAATGCTTCTTGTTTTTTCATCCCAGTTTTTAGAAAACAACGCACGTTCACCACGACCATGAATACGCATAATGGGGCAAAATGTTCCAAACTGAAACCATCTTGTAAACAGTTCGCGATAATCAGCTCTTGTCCAGTCTGGAACGCCATCAGCAACCTTTCTTGAAACATAACCTCCAATATCTGAAGTCCAGTAAGGAATGCCTGATGAACATGCATTAATGCCTTGTGTTACCTGGTCTGAAAAATCATGAAAGGTGCATGATATATCTGATGACCATAATGTAGCAGCATTGCGTTGCTGGCCAGCAAATGTTTGCCGCGTTAATAAAAAAATGCGCTTGCCATTAATATCTCTTCTCCATTTATTATATAAACCTTCGGTATGCATTAATGAAAAGGTATTGAAATAATCTATGCCTTGTCCTGTATAAAATTTTGCTTTTTTGCGGTCGTTCGGGTCTTCTGTATCCGGTTCACATTGGTCAACCCACCATGCATCCCAGCTATAGCGTTTAATCAGGCTGTCTCTTGCCTGGTCCCAATACATTTCACGTGCATTCGGACTATGCGCATCATAATAAGTGTCGCGTGTATGAACCAAAAAATTATCCCATGTTACGGATGTTAAATTACCCGCAGCTTTTAATGCATTGAAGTTATTTGTGCCGCTACCGAAACAAGGCCAGATAGAAATCATTGCATGAAAATGTTCATCATGTAAACTGTCAACCATTGCTTTTGGGTTTGGATACGCTGTTGGATACATAACATGCGAACCAATGGGCAACGGGTACCAGTAATACCAGTCCTGCACAATGGCATCAACAGGAATATGTGCTGCACGATAAGCGGCTGCTGGCTGCAAAACTTCTTCCTGCGTTTTGTACCTGTCCTGCGATTGAAATAAACCAAATGCCCACTTAGGGTACATCGGTGCTTTGCCTGTTATTGTTCTGTATGAGTTAATGATTCTATCAAACGATGGCCCATAAAAAAAATAGTAATCAACCATCTTGCCGCTTTCAGATACATAAGTGTATTGCGTGTTATTATTTTCACCACCATAAAATTTTGATTCTGCATAATTATCCCACAACAAACCATAACCTTTTGTGGAAAGCATAACAGGCACAGCACCTGTTAAATACTTTATTGCCATGTCTTGGTTTCTGCCTTTATAATTAATAGACAAAGAATCCAAAGGATGGCAGCCTAAACCAAACAAGCCTTCATCTGCCGGTGATTGAAAAGATGTTGCACAACTATATGTTTGAATGCCTGCAACTGTTGTATCACGCAGTACTTTATTGTAATCATTTGTTTCTGCAAGTATAATATTATCATTCATATCAATATAAGTAATTGCCTGCGAATTTTTGTTAATAATAATTTTAATTTTCGCTGTTGTTATGATGATACTATTATATTTTGTTGATACCGAAAATTTATTAAGATATGCATAAACGGGTAACACTACGAGCGATTGCTTTAAAGGAAGGTTTTTAAGTGATGTATATTTTACTTCAACCAGGTCATCTTTTAATAAGTAAATATTTAAAGCTCCGGTTTTAAGCGCACAGCTAATCCCGAAAGGTGTTTGTTTATAAGAGGAGACCTGTGCAGAAACATGCAAAAAAAGAAACAAGGCAAGCAGTAAAAAAATATACTTACTTGGAAAATTAAAGTGATTCATAAAAAATATTTAATTCTCAATAGTACAATTTATAAAGTAACAAATCGGTAATCAATCAATGTTGGTAAAGAATCTTGTAATAATGGTTAAAAAAATATTGCATTTATTTAAACGATGCAATATCAAAACATAAATCAATTTTATTTTACAGGAATGTTTGATTTACATTAGTAAAAAATTTCTTTTTTGAAATCAATACTCACCAATAAGCAAATACAGCTAATAACAAAAAGGCTGGCGCACCAGATTTTAGAGAATCATATCAATCTTGAAAACACAGTGTTGATTGGCATACAGCCGCGTGGAATTTTTTTAAGCGACCGCATAGTCAACGAACTACAATTGCTGCTTCCATCAAACAAAATTTTTTATGGCAAGCTTGATATAACTTTTTACAGGGATGATATTCGTGGCGAAGTAAAACTTGCCAATTCAACCAGTATTTCTTTCAGTACAGAAAATAAAAATATTATTTTGATTGATGATGTGCTGTGGACCGGGCGTACTATACGTTCCGCACTTGATGCTTTGCTTGATTTTGGCAGGCCTGCAAAAGTTGAATTATGCGTATTAATTGACCGCCGATTTGCACGTGAGTTTCCAATACAGGCAGATTATGTAGGCCGTGCTATTGACACTTTTCCATCGCAAAAAGTGTTTGTACGATGGAAAGAAAATCAGCAAAAAGATGAAGTGTTACTTGATGAAGCACCGCTTAAAACTACTAACTGAGAACTATAAACTTATTTCTATCTTCGCTATTTAATGGGACTTTCGTCTAAACATTTACTGGGTATTAAAGACCTCACTAAAGAAGATATTCAACTAATTCTTTTCACAGCAACGCAATTCAAAGAAGTTCTGCAAAGACCGGTAAAAAAAGTTCCGTCGCTGCGCGATGTAACTATTGTAAACCTCTTTTTCGAAAATTCCACACGTACGCGTTTTTCTTTTGAGCTTGCAGAAAAAAGGGTAAGCGCAGATGTTATAAATTTTGCCGCATCTAATTCATCTGCTGCCAAAGGTGAAACCTTACTTGATACAGTAAATAACATTTTAAGCATGAAGGTGGACATGGTGGTAATGCGGCATAGTGCTTCCGGTGCGCCATACTTTTTATCACAACATATTGATGCAGCAATTGTGAATGCAGGCGATGGCATTAATGAACATCCAACGCAGGCTTTGCTTGATGCGTACTCAATGCAGGAAAAAACAGGAAGGCTGGAAGGCTTAAAGGTTGCTATTATTGGCGACATTATGCATAGCCGTGTTGCATTAAGTAATATCTATTTGCTTAAAAAAATGCACGCAGAAGTCATGGTGGCCGGTCCGCCAACGCTCATTCCAAAATATATAAAAGAAGCGTTTGATATAAACGTTACTTATGATATTAAAGAAGCATTAAACTGGTGTGATGTTGCTAACGTGTTACGCATTCAGTTAGAGCGCCAGAATCAACCTTTGTTTTCTTCTTTGCGTGAATACAATATCGCTTATGGCATTAAAAGAAGTTTGCTGGATAGCCTGAAAAAAGAAATTGTTATCATGCATCCGGGCCCAATCAATCGTGGAGTTGAATTAGATAGCGATGTTGCTGACGGGCCATATTCAATCATATTGAACCAGGTTGAAAACGGTGTTGCTGTTCGCATGGCGGTTTTATACTTGTTAAGCGGCCAATCATGATTTCTAATTTTAACTTTTGATTTTTAATTATGCGTATCTGTTTATTTCCCGGCACGTTTGACCCTGTAACATTAGGGCATACAGATATAATTTACCGTGCCATACCATTGTTTGATAAAATAATAATTGGTGTTGGGAAGAACTCAATAAAATCACCGATGTTTTCTGCGGAACAAAGGCTGCAATGGTTTAAAGAAATTTTTAAAGATGAATCCAATATTGAATCATTTGTTTATGATGGATTAACCATTAACTTCTGCAAAAAAAACAATGCAAACTTTATTTTGCGTGGCATACGTTACGTAAGTGATTTTGAATATGAAAAAGCTATCGCAGATGCCAACAGAACATTAGACGCAACTATTGAAACTGTTTTTTTAACCTGTGAACCAAAATATACTTCGATAGCATCAACCATTGTTAGAGATATTATAAGAAACGGCGGCGACGCTTCTCACTTTTTACCTGAAGTGGTAATTAATTCTTTAAAGAAATAATTTTAAAGTTTACTGATAATTTCAGCAATATTTTTATAACTGTTGTTTAGTTTATCTTTTATTTTTTCGTGGCTTACCCATTCAACACTATCAATGCCTTCGCTGGTTTGCGGAATTAATTTTTGATTACCCGTTGCAAGCATTTCATACCAGTGAGTTTCTTTAATTACATTATTATTTATATGCTCATCATCGTACTCATGATATGTTTTTCCAGTGAATGTTTTCAGCTCAACATCTTTCAAACCGGTTTCTTCTTTTACTTCACGTACGGCACATTGTTCAATCGTTTCGCCTTCATCTAATTTACCTTTTGGCAAGTCCCATTTTCCACGGCGAAAAATCATCAGTAATTCTTTATTATCATTCATAACAAGTCCACCGGCAGCAACAATCGTTTTCTTCATATAATTTTTTCAAAGGTTAAATCAATCAAACTTAGATTATTTATCAAAGCAATAATTAATTAACGCTTTTATATTCGCAGCATGAAGAATGAAAAATTTATTGCAGAAAAATTGTTACAAATTGGTGCAGTAAAGTTAAGTGCGGATAAACCTTTTACATGGGCAAGTGGTTGGAAAAGCCCAATCTATTGCGACAACCGGAAAGTGTTATCATTTCCGTTTATAAGAGATTTTATTAAGAGCGAATTATGTAATATAAT
>CAHJWK010000053.1 GCA_903642275.1 Chitinophagaceae bacterium | reverse complement strand
TCTATTGATTTCATTGTAATGCGCGCCACAAGTGGCTTTGATGTGCTTTTCAAATGAATTTTTAAATAATCTTTCAGGCCTTCAATCCACATAATATCTGAAAAAATAACTTTTATTAAACTATAATCTGCGTTAATAAAAAAATAAGCAGGTTGTTCACCGGCGCTGAATTTTTTTGTTTTAAGCTGATGTAATTCCCATGCCTTGTTACAGGCTTTCATAAATCTTTCCAGTGCAACAGGTTTTACCAGGTAATCTACTACATCAAGATTATAACCTTCCAATGCATATTTCTCATAAGCCGTAATTAAAATAAACATTGGCTTTTGCTGAAGCGTTTGAATAAACTGCAGGCCAGTTAAGCCGGGCATTTGTATGTCAAGAAAAATTAAATCAACCTGCTCATGCTGTAAAACCTGCATTGCCTGCAACGGGTTACTGCAACTTGCTACAAGCTGCAGGTAAGAAACTTTGCTTATATTATCTTCAAGCAGTTCAAGCGCAAGCGGCTCATCGTCTATAGCAAGGCATTTAAGCATTAGGTTAATTTTATTTGCAGGTCAACGGTAAAGCCACCATTGCTGTCTGTTATATTTAATGTATGATTTTTACCGTATAAAAGATTAAGCCTTCGTTTTACATTGTTTAACCCGATACCCGAATTCTTATCTTTTATTTCTGCAATTGCATAAATAAATTTATTACACACTTTAAACTGTAGAAGCGCATTTGTTTCCTGCAGGCAGATATTTATTTCGGGGTTTTCTATCATTCCCGTTCCATGTTTAAAGGCGTTTTCAACAAACGGAATCAACAACATTGGTTCAATTTCTTTTGCGCCGTCAATATGTTCAAAAGATGAATTTACTATAAGATTTTTTCCAAACCGTTGCCGTTGCAAATCAATGTAACTTTGAATGTATTCTACTTCTTTTTCAAGCGGCACTTTTTCCTCATCAGTTTCATAAAGCATATAGCGCATCAATGCAGATAATTTAATAAGTGAAGGTTCCAGCAAATCAGATTTTTTTCTTGCCAGCGCAACCATGTTGTTTAATACATTAAACATAAAATGGGGACTAACCTGTGAGCGTAAAAACAATAATTCTGATTTAAGCGTTTCTGTTTCTCTTTGCCTTGCAATTTGCGTGATGCGCTGTCTTTCCAAAACCATCGCGTATGCTGTACTGCTGGCAAGAATAAACAGGTAAGGAAATATATTATAAACAAAAAAATTGGCAGGTTTAAACGGAGAATGGATAACAAAAAATTTAAAATAAACCCAGTGAATTATATATACTGATGCAAGTGCTAAAACTTCAAAGCCGGCAAACAAAGCAAGCTTTTTTCTGCGTTGAACAAAACGAAGAAATACAAAAGCATGCACATAAAACAATACTATCCAAACACAACTGCTTACAAAATAAAAATGCAAAAGCGCTATGTCGTCAGGCCTGGGCGTTTTGTGCTCATCTCTGGTATAAGAACGTAATAAAAAGGGCAGTGAAAAAAGTATAACCCAGCATAACACATGCAATACAACAATCACCCATTTTTTGTTTATCCAGCTTAATTTCATTGATACAAAGTACCAGACAAATTATTAAATCTAATCCGGATATACTATAAATGCGACGAAAGGATTAGATACAGAGATGAAACAATATTTCGTTTATAATTAAGAATTCACAACAGTAGGGTTATACCTGATGTAAAATTTATTTGAATTTAATTTTTTGACGTAATATTGCAGCGGAAACAAGGATAGCCCAATCAATACACTCGATTGTTTCTGATTAACCAATAAAAATTTCTCCACTATTTTTTAGAAATTATATTTCCAAGGAATTTATTTTATGTACGATATTCTTCAATTGAACGACATGCTGGTGCCAGAACTTCATGATATAGCTGAGCACTTAAGCATAACCGATGCAAAACAGCTTATTAACAAACAGGATTTAATTTATAAAATCCTTGATAAGCAGGCTTTAACGCCAGTAACTAATGGCAACAGTAATGGTGCTGAAAAGCCAAAGCGCAAACGCACAATAAAAGCAAGCACTGCAAACTCTACCGAAGAAGCAGAAGTTATGACGGAAGCACCAAACGGAAGTCTAGCCAAAGCTTTAAAAGAAGAAAAAAATAGCAGTGAGCAGGATGGTGAAAAGCCTAAGCGTACCACCCGTCAGCGTATTAAACATAAAGAAGAAGAAACAGAAGAAGAGCCTGCAACAGAATCAGTTGCTGCAACCGAGGATACTGATGAGAATATTACGGAAGATGAAAACCTTACCAAAATGGGTGCGAATCTTTTAAGTATGCTTGGTGATGATGAGCCAATAGTTTTTCCGGATGAAAATGATGAAGATTTAGCAGAACCTGTTTCAACAAAACAGTTGAGCAGCCGCAAAGATGCTTTTAATGTTGAATTTGATGGAATAATACAGGCTGAAGGTGTTTTAGAAATGATGCCTGACGGATATGGTTTTTTACGCAGCAGCGATTATAATTATTTGTCTTCGCCGGATGATATTTATGTTTCTCCTTCACAAATAAAATTGTTTGGATTAAAAACAGGTGATACTGTTTTTGGTGCAGTTCGCCCACCCAAAGAAGGTGAAAAATATTTTGCTTTATTAAAGGTAGAAACAATCAATTCCAAAAGCCCTGATGAAGTTAGGGACCGCGTACCTTTTGATTATTTAACACCTTTATTCCCGCACGAAAAATTAAATCTCTTTACAACACCAAGCGATTATTCAACAAGAATAATTGATCTGTTCACCCCTATTGGTAAAGGCCAGCGGGGACTAATTGTATCACAACCAAAAACAGGTAAAACAATGTTGCTGAAAGCAGTTGCCAATGCAATTGCCGCCAATCATCCAGAATGTTATTTAATGGTTGTGTTGGTTGATGAACGCCCTGAAGAAGTTACAGATATGGAACGCAGTGTAAAAGCAGAAGTTATTGCTTCTACTTTTGATGAGCCTGCAGAAAAGCATGTAAAGGTTTCAACTATTGCCTTACAAAAAGCAAAGCGCCTGGTTGAGTGTGGGCATGATGTAGTGATATTATTAGATAGTATTACACGCCTTGCACGTGCACATAATACAGTTGCACCGGCAAGCGGAAAAGTATTGAGTGGTGGTGTTGAAGCGAATGCCATGCAAAAGCCAAAACAGTTTTTTGGTGCAGCACGTAAAATTGAGAACGGTGGTTCC
Organism: Chitinophagaceae bacterium; assembly: GCA_903642275.1. Taxonomy (GTDB): domain Bacteria; phylum Bacteroidota; class Bacteroidia; order Chitinophagales; family Chitinophagaceae; genus Parafilimonas. The sequence continues at coordinate 23,265 of CAHJWK010000053.1, read as the reverse complement.
CTAACTATTCTTGCTACGGCATTAATTGATACCGGCAGTAAAATGGATGAAGTGATTTTTGAAGAGTTTAAAGGTACCGGTAATATGGAATTGCAACTTGACCGAAGGTTAGCTAACAAACGTATTTTTCCTGCTATTGATCTTGTGGCTTCCTCAACCAGACGTGATGATTTATTGCTTGACAGGGATGTATTGCAGCGTATGAATATTCTTCGCCTTTATATGAATGATATGAATACCGAAGAAGCGATGAGCGAGTTATTAAAACGTATGCGTGGCACAAAAAGCAATGAAGAATTCCTTGCCAGTATGAATGGATAATAAATACAACTTATATAAAAAGCCTTCCGTTTTATAAAGGCTTTTTTATTTATTTCATTTCAGTTTTTCTATACGTTATCAAAAAAAATGATGTGCATCCAGCCACCCGTCTAATCTTTCATATTCAGTGTAATGCACATTATGCGGCGCCGTAAATACAATGGCTCTTCCTGCAAAAAGAGATAGATTGAAATCATGATCATCAATCAGCACATCGCCTTTTGCAATTGTTTTATCACCACAAAACACGCGACGCTTCCATGGTATAAAAGAAAAATGTTCAGCAAGCCATTCAAATTTATCATACAAAGAATGTTTAAACTCCATTGCCGCAGATACTATAAAAACTTCATGTCTCTTGTTCAACTCTTCTATAACTTCTTTGCTGTTTTCAATAACGGGTAAATCTTTAAAAAATCCTTTCCGGTGCGGATACATTAATACTTTCTGCTTATGTTCGGGCGGTACAATTGCGCTTAGTTTCGTTCCATGCAATTGTTCTTTTGTATATCGTATTCCAAAATCCCTTTCATACAAATCTAAAAACTGTTTAGTGGCATCAGCCATTACATCATCCATATCAATTAAAATACGCAGCATTATTAATTCTAAATTAAGATAACAGCTCTTTGTTTTTAAGCTCAATACTTTCAAATAGTTTATAAAAGCTTTTTTTCGAAGCCAGTTTTTTTAAAGCTCCGAGATGATTATCATGATGCATATCTGTTCCAATAAAACTCACCATGTTTTTCCTTAACAGGGTTTCCGCAATATCTTTTGAAGCTTCGCCATAATATCCAAGTAACGACAAAATATTTATTTGAAGCAAACATCCTAAATCAACAAAGCGTTCATATTGTGTTTGGTTAGACATGTAATAAATATATCTTTCAGGATGTGCAAGAATTGGCTGCAATCCTTTAAGTCTTAACTGAAAGATTATTTGTTCAATATTGCTTGAAGCTGCTGCATAAGACATTTCAATCAAGATAAAATTTTTGCCAAAGGTTAATAAAGGCAGCCCATCATTTATATAACTTTCAAGATCACCATCAACCATATATTCTGCAGCGGCTTCAATTTGCATGTCAAGATTATTTTCAGCAAATGCTGCCCGTACCAATTCAAGTTTAGGTAAAATGGTTTGGGGTGAATTGTTATATACACCGGTAAGAATATGCGGCGTGCAAATAAGTTTTTTATAACCTAATTGTTGCAGCTCTTTGACATATTGTATCGTCTGCTCCATCTCCTGCAAGCCATCATCAAGACCTGGCAAAAGATGCGAATGCATATCAACGGAAATGAAAGAAAGATCAGGTGTTGCTTTAGATGAACGGAACAAAGAGAACATGCGCAAAAATAAAAAATATAAATACCTTTTTAAAACTTAAATCAAAGTGACAATTTATGTTCAAGATGCGTTGCCGGAAATTCAACAACCATTAATTGATCTAAACTTTCAAGCCGCACATATACTTTTCTTTTGCCGCCTTTTACAACTACACCTTGATTATCCATAAACACACCTTTGCTAATAATGACAAGATCTTTTTCTTCAAACTGCCTTAAATTCTGCACAGAAATTTGTACATCTTTTTCAAGCAGGTAAGAACGTATCAATTGTATTTCTTCATCTCTAATTACAGCTGGTTTTTTCAGATAGTATATAAACTGAATCACACCTTCAGTCATAAGCACTTTGGTTCTTTCGGTATCTTCTATATGTACAAATACATAACTTTTAAAAAGCGGGTCTTCAATTATTTTTTTTCTGTCGCTCCATTGCCGCTGCAATTTTTGAACCGGGCACCAGCTTTCAATACCTTTATTTAAAAGCTTGGTGTTTACTTTTTTTTCCCAGCGTGGATTGGTATAAATAGCATACCATTTTTTTGTGTTTTCGTGCATAAGAATTTAAAAAAAAGCCCCTGCAAAACAGAGGCTGAATCTTACTAAATTATTTTATTCTGGTTTACGCATTTCATTTATAACATTAACCGTTTCATTTATATAAAGGTCTTTCTGCACATTCTTCAGCCATTGAAGATAACGGCTACCTTTTGCGCTGTCTGTATTATTATAATATTTATCATGATCTATAGTCGCAGGTTCAATGTCCATTGGTTTTTTTAAACGAGCAAGGCTATCATCCTGCTTAACATACTTTCTAATTGTGCTTTGTTCCTGCTGATATTCATTAAGATTAAGGCTGTATTTTTTATCAACATTATCATTAAGCCATTTTGAATTTTTTATTATTATACTAAATGATGAATCAGCCTTAATATGAGACTGCGCTTCTTCTTCTACTTCACTCCAGTTTATACCTGAATTAAATGTTGTATAATCTGCTTTCTGTAATTGATCCCATGCCAAAGCTGATGGTTGATCTTTTTCGCGAAGTTTTAAATAATCATATTCATCAGGAAAAGTAACATCAGGTGTAACACCTTTCAATTGTGTTGAACCACCATTAATACGATAAAATTTTTCGAACGTAAGTTTTAAAGTTCCATATTCAGTTTGACCGCTGAAAATATCAAGAGGCTTACCTAATGGCAAGGTGCGTTGTACTGTCCCTTTACCATAAGTATCAGAACCTACAATTATACCACGTTTATAATCCTGTATAGCTGCAGCAAAAATTTCTGATGCAGATGCGCTGAATTCATTTACCATAACTGCCAGCGGACCGCTATATAATACTGACGTATCATCATCACTAAGAATAGCCGGTTTACCATTGCGATCTTTTACTTGAACTACCGGCCCGCTTTTAATAAACAAGCCAACCATATTTACAACTTCCGGTAATGAGCCACCGCCATTATTACGCAAATCAAGTATTATACCCTGTACATTTTCTTTTTTTAGTTTGATAATTTCATTGGCTACATCCTGTGAACAGCGGTTGCCGTCAGGGCGCTCAAAATCAACATAAAATTCGGGTAAAAATATATAGCCAATTTTTGCATTGCCTTCATTAATAACAGCACTGCGTGCAAATTGCTCATCCTGTACAATTTCATCGCGAACTAAAGGAACAACCTGCGTTGTACCATCTGGCTTCTTGAATGTAATTCTTACTTCTGTTCCTTTACTCCCACGAATTAATTTTACAACATCCGTAACTGCATAACCTCTTACATCAACCGGCTCATCCTTACCTTGCGCAACTTTTATTATTTCATCATTTACTATTACCTGCTGGCTTTTCCATGCAGGGCTGCCCGTAATTAAACCGGCAATTTTAATTGCGCCATCTTCATCTTTTAATTGGGCACCGATACCATAAAATCTACCACTCAATTCTTCTTCAAAACCACGATTTTCAACGGGCGGCAAATATTCTGTATGCGGATCCATCAGGTCAGTTATAACATTTACATATTCATTAAACTGTTCTGAGCCGGTGAACAACAATTTTTGACGATTGAAGCTTCTGTCAAGAACGGTTTGCACTTTTTCACGAGCTATTTGTTGAAGTTGATCATCCGTTTTATTAGCGATAGAAGTATCCTTTGTTTTATTATTTCGCTGTTGTATTAAATCTGAATATTGATCCAGCGTTAGATATTTAAGGCGCTTTCTCCAAACTTCTTTTTGGGCAGCTTCATCTGTCGGAAAAGATGCATTATCATCATCAAGATTAATGTCTTCTTTTGCAGTAAAATCAAAAGGCTGCAGTAAAATCTGCTTATATAATTGCATTACTTCACTTATTCTCTTAAGGTAAATTGATGAAGCATCAGGATAAAAATTTAACGGAGCACCGTGTATTTCATCATCTAAAGTAAGCTCATATTTCTTTAGATAATTTATATCGCTTTGTAAAAAAACATCCTTATCAGAATTAAGCGTTTCGAGATATTTTTTAAAAACCTGCTTTGAAAAATTATCATCAATTGTTTTTGGCGCGTAATGCTTTTGCTCCAATATAGTACCAATAGCGGTTAGCAGCAGTTGCTCTTTTGAATCATTGTTCCTGTTGTTTTTTTTAAACGCCCATAGTGTAATTCCCAGGAAAATGATTAACACTGCCGGCAACACTGTTCTTTTCAGCATAATATCAGAAAATTTTATTTGCATTATTACTTCAAAAATAAATTAAAAAAGAGAAGGTAATTTACAGATAGTAGGAATTAACAAGAACTGAACAATTATCAAACCACTTTGTGATGCATTAGAATTGTTGTTACATTAATTCAATTATTTTTGCAATGGTTTTAATACGGAGGATGTAGCTCAGTTGGTTAGAGCGTCAGTTTGTGGCACTGAAGGCCGGGGGTTCGAGGCCCCTCATTCTCCCTCTTAAATTTCAATAACCTTACTCATTTAATAAATAAGTTTTTATATTATAAAACTTGTGTAACTTTCAACTATAATTATTGTCGCCTACTATAAGTATAAGATTTACATTCTAACGAAACTCTGACTTACAATTTTTTCGCTAACGGCAGCATAATTTACATTATCTTATAAACTTTAAAATATAATGTTATGAACAACCACATCTTTGTAAGTTTAAACGCTAAAAATTATATTGAACGTATCAAGCCTTCGCTGATCGTACCATTAATATTCGCATGTTTTGTAATTGCAATCGGTTATCTTGGTACAAATTCTCTCTGGACAATTTTAGCGGGTATTGTACTGTTTGCTTTTTATTTGAATGAACGTTTACGCTGGGGCAGAATTTATATTACTGAAATATGCGAAATGCCTGAAGACAAATTGCGTATTACTTACATGGATCGCAATGAAATAAAACAATACACCGGTGATAAAAAATCTTTTCGCATTGAACGTAATGCCGTGCGTTACAAGTTGCGTGCAGATAAAGAACAATATCTTGTTTTTAAAGATGAAGCAAAAGGTTTTACATTAACTCAATATGCATTAGGAGATTGGGAAGACGAAAAAATTGATGCGCTTATGCAGGATTGGCAACCAGAAACCGCAGCAATATAAATTCTTTACAGTGCTTCTATTATGTATTGTTATTAACAAAACCTTACTGTATAATACCTTTATAATTCGCTTAAAATTTATTTATATATCGATAAGTGTATAACTAAAACGATATTTTTTGCACATAATCAAGCATTTTTCTTGCGCTTCTTTATAGCTACTACTTTATAATCAAGGTATATTTATTGAATTAGCCTGTTTTTAAGTATTTAATAATTATAAGTTTGAAATCCTGTTTTATGGAAAAGATAAAAATTGCAACCAGCTTTAATATTGAACTTGAATTTGAAACACCTGAAATTCATAAAAGATTATTTGCCTGGCTGATTGATCTGAGTATTATTATCGCTTACTATTTTATCGTAATGAATTTAATTGAAAGGGTTTCTTTACTACATAAGCACGTGGATAATAATATGCCTTTTATATACAACCTGTCAGCGGTGTATTTATTATTCTTTGTACCGATACTTATATATCATTTGGTATCTGAAATTATAATGAATGGTCAAAGCATTGGTAAAAAATTAATGGGATTAAAAGTAATAGCTGAAACCGGTGACAGGCCAGTCTTGCATCAATATTTAATACGCTGGCTGTTGCGTCCTTTTGATTTTTATTTTTTTGGATTAGTGGGTTTGTTAACTGTAGTTAATACAAAAAAGAATCAGCGGCTTGGCGATATTGCTGCAGGCACGCTGGTTATAAAAACAAAAATGCTGACAGATATTAACGATATGGTTTTTTGGGAATTGAATGATACCTATAAACCAAAATTTAAAGAAATAATGCGTTTAAGCGACCGCGACATGAATATTATAAAGGGAGTTTTAAATAACAGCAGAAAGTATAACGACTTTAAAGTTGCCGCACGAACAAGCGATAAAATTAAAAAAGCGCTTGGCATCACAGAGTACCAGGAGCCGGTTGAATTTCTGGAAACGATATTAAAAGATTATAATTACTACTCTAATCAACATAATTCTTAAATCTCTACAGTTTGTTTCGCAAAAAAAAGAATGTTTCTTTTAATATTTTATTTAAGTTAAAATTTTTTCAAATATCCAAAAAAGACAATAAATAACTAATTAGGTAAATTATTTTTAAATTTGTATTAACATTTTCAGAGGTATTAAAATTTAAAGTTTAAATCTAGTAATGCTTTCAAAATTTATCTATCAACATTTTGTAGAAAATATTTATTAAGTTCGAATCAATAGCCAAACAATTTTATTTACCAATATCTCAATCAAAATCAATTATGTCAAATTCAAATTTTAGCCCGGTTTTTGCAAACATCCGGCTTTCCAAGTTTTATTTAAAAAACTCTTTGTTTATGAAAACTGAAATCCTGATTATAACAATATTTACCATTATTACATTAGCTACTTCTTGTAAGAAAGAGGATTTAGCGTCTGTTTCGGTTAGTGCATCAGCTCCTGGTGTTGATGCTTCATACACTGAAACGAATTTTACAAAAGAAACACTTATCACAAAAAAAATAGATGCAAATATTGGTGGCTATGTAGAGTGCCTGCCGGCCCATTATGCAGACCATCCAACCTTAAAGTTTCCTTTAATAATTTATCTGCATGGGCAAGGCTCATTGGGTGATGGTTCGCAGACAAGTCTTACTAAAGTTCAGCACGATGGTATTACAAACTGGATAACCAATCAAAAATTCCCAAATAACTTTCTTGTAGGTAGCACATCCTACCAGTTTATAGTTTTATCGCCACAATTTAAAGGGTGGCCACAACCTTCAGACATTAATGACATGCTTAATTACGCTATCGGTAAATATCATCTCGATTACGAAAGAATATATGTTTCCGGTAATAGCATGGGTGGTGGTTGTACATGGGATTATGCAACAGCTTACGGTAAAAGAATCACAGGAATTGCACCTGTTTCAGGAGCATCATGGCCTACTACAGAAAAAGCACAGCCAATTGCACAGGATACGGTTGCTGTGTGGGCTTTTCATAACAGCGGCGACTCAAGTGTTCCAGCTTGGTATAGCATAGATTATGTTCAATATATTAATGACTATAACCCATATATACCCGCAAAGCTTACATTATTTAATGCCAGCGGTCATACTGCTTCTACAACGGCTTACGACCCGAGTTATGAAGAAAATGGTTTGAACCTTTATGAGTGGATGTTATCATATAAAAAAGTAAAGCATACAAAATAGCATTAAAAAATTTATTTTGAATGCCGCTTAAACCAGAGCGGCTTTTTTATTTAATACTATTGATACAAGGTGCCTTGCATTATTTATGGCAGCCATAGTAGCAGTATTATTAAAGAAAATATAAGCAGTTTTATCAATTGCATTTTGTAATAATTCCTCAGCAAATTTTTTAATTACTTCAATTGAATATTCACTAAAATATAAACGTTCAATGCCATGAAAGCGGTAATAAACAGTTGAAGTATTTGCAATAATTTTTTCAGGCAAGTTTTTTATATTTATTCCGCAAAAAGAAATTTTATGACTTGATAAAACTTCAAATACATCCTCATTCCACCAGCTTACATGTCTAAACTCAAATACGTTTTCGAAATCTTTGTTTACAGATTGAATAATGCGTTCTAACAACTCTTCACTATAAATAACTTTCGCAGGCAGTTGAAACAAGATGGCTCCCAGTTTTTCTTTCAGTCCTTCAGCAACAACTGAATAAAAATCATTCAGTAAATTATCTGTTTCGTTAAACTGTTTATAGTGTGTAATCAACCTCGGTGCTTTTACAGAAAACTTAAAATCAGCCGGACTTTTATCATACCATTTTCGTAACATGTCAACTGTAGGGAAGCGATAAAAAGTTGTATTCAGTTCAAGCGTATTAAACTGGCTGCAATAAAATTCAAACCATTTGCTTTGTGCTAAACCTTTCGGATAAAAAACTTCTTTCCAGTCTTTATTATAAAAACCTGAACAACCAATAAAATATTGCATGTTTAAACAATGCAAAAACAAATCCATATTAAACAACATGTGTATATCTATTAACATCACATGCAGTTGAAATTTTATTTTTATGACTGAATAAAGCTGATGAAATATTTTTTAACAATATTCTTTTTATGCAACTGTTATTGTGTGCAGTCGCAAAGTTTTTATAAACAGACTGAAGCATCACAACATTGGGTTGATAGTGTATTTAATTCTTTAACGGCGCAGCAACGTATTGCACAATTAATGGTAATAAGGGAAAGCGGGCTTTTATCAGGCAATACTGTTTTTTATAATGATAAAGTTGACACGCTTATTCATAATTATAACATTGGTTCAATCTGTTTATTCCAGGGCGGACCCTTGAAGCAGGCTGCATTTATAAATCACTTTCAGCAAATTGCGCAAACACCTTTAATGGTTTGTATTGATGCGGAAACTGGATTAGGCATGCGCATGTTGGATAGTGTTGCAAAATTTCCTGACCAGCTTACACTTGGCGCCGTGCAGGATGCAGCAATTGTGTATGAAGTGGGTAAAGCAATTGGTTTGCAATGCAAACGCGAAGGCATTGATGTAATTACGCACCGGTAATTGATATCAATAATAATCCAAATAACCCGGTTATAAATTTTCGTTCGTTTGGTGAAGACCAATACAAGGTTGCTTTATTTGGCACACAAATGATGCGTGGTATACAGGAGAACAATGTGCTTGCCTGCGCAAAACATTTTCCCGGACATGGCGATGTGGCTGTTGATTCACATCTTGATTTGCCATTGATTACAAAATCTTATGCTTCACTTGATTCATTAGAATTATATCCTTTCAAAACTTTATTTAAAGAAGGCATTGGCAGTGTTATGATTGCTCATTTAAGCATACCTGCTATTGATAATACGCAACATCTTCCCACATCATTATCAAAAAAAAATGTAACCGGTTTATTACGTGATAGTTTGGGCTTTAACGGAATTTCTTTTACTGATGCGTTAGAAATGCAGGGAGTTGCCAAATATTTTCCTCCCGGTGATGCAGCGGTTCAATCATTGATTGCAGGCAATGATATGTTGTGTTTGCCTGACGATGTACTAATGGCAATTAATAAAATTCAAACTGCTATTACAAATGGAGTTTTAGATTCAAATGATATTTATAACCGCGTGAAAAAAGTATTACTTGTAAAATATAATTCGGGCTTAAACAGCATTCATGCAGTTAATACAACTAATCTTTATAATGATTTAAACAAGGATGTAAATCCGTTAAGAACTAAAGTGGCTGAACATGCTTTAACGTTGCTGCGTTTAAAAGATTCATTATTGTTTCCTTTAAAGGCTGATAAAAAAATTGCTTATATTAATATTGGTGTTTTAGATACAAGTACGCTTGAAATTTTTTTAAAAAATGAAAAAAAAGCAGATGTCTATTTCATGAAATACGATGATGATACTTCTGTTGCTGATTCAATTTTTAAAAAGGTTGACAGTGGTTATGATGCTGTAATAATTGGCGTGCATCAGTTCAATAAATATCCTGCAAAAAACTTTGGGTTTACACTGAATGCGCTTGGGCTGATAAAGAATCTGCAGGCAACAACACATGCTTTAACTATGGTGTTTGGTAACCCATACGCGCTTAAAAATTTTTGTGATGCAGATAATTTAATGGAGTGTTATGAAGACGATTCTATCTTTCAGCAAGCCGCTTATAACTGGCTCAAAGGTGATTTTATTGCTGAAGGAAAATTGCCTGTTACTGTTTGCGATGCATATCACTATGGTGATGGAATAACAGATTTCGGTTTACAAAAATTAGCACAAGTTAACCCCGCAGAAGCAGGTTTTGACAGTATAAAAATGTATAGCGAAATTGATAGCATTGCTGCTAATGCAATCGCTCAACATGCAACGCCGGGCTGTGTTGTGTTGGCTGCAAAAGATAATAAGATTGTGTTTGATAAAGCTTACGGAAACCTTGCTTACAATTCAAATGAACCGGTTAATATAAATACGGTGTATGACCTTGCTTCAGTTACAAAAACTTCTGCAACCACATTAGCTGTAATGAAATTATATGAAGATGGAAAACTTGATATTCATAAAACATTAGGTGATTATTTACCGTGGGTTCGTAACAGCAATAAACAAGGGTTAGTGTTAGAAGATGTGTTGCTGCACCAGGCTGGCCTGATAGCTTTTATTCCATTTTACAAAGAAACAATTGATGCAAATGGTAAGCCTGATTCATCAATTTACCAACCTCATCCTGATTCAGTTTTTTCCGTGCATGTTGCTGATACAATGTATATGCGCAAAGATTATGTTGATACCATGTATAAGCGTATTCTGCAAAGTAAATTATCAGGCAAAAAAGAATATGTATATAGCGACAATGATTATATTTTTTTAGGAAAAATTGTTGAACAGATCACCGGAATGTCGTTAGATGAATATGTGGCTAAAACATTTTATAAGCCAATGCACTTATACAATACAACCTTCAAACCAAATGAACATATAACTATCAACAACATTGCACCAACGGAAAATGAAAAGCAGTTTCGTGAGCAGTTAATAAGAGGTTATGTGCATGATCCCGGTGCTGCTATGTTTGGCGGTGTTGCAGGTCATGCAGGTTTGTTCAGCAATGCGCAGGATTTTTCAATCTTATATTCCATGTTATTAAATGGCGGCGAATGGAATGGTGTGCGTTATTTAAAAAAGGAAACTATAGATTACTTCACATCATACCATAGCAATATCAGCCGCAGAGGTTTTGGTTTTGATAAACCGGAGAAAGATAATGCTACAAGAAAAGATCCGTATCCATGTATCAGTGCATCGCCGCTGGCGTATGGTCATTCCGGTTTTACAGGCATTTGGGTTTGGGTTGATCCTAAGTATAACTTGCTGTTCATCTTTTTATCAAACCGGGTAAATCCGGATGGCGGCGACAATTCAAAACTCAGCACACTGAATGTGCGCAGTAATATATTAGAAGCAGTTTACCAGTCAATGATTAATAAATAAGTATTAATCATGTCAATTCATTTTATCTGTTTGTTCACAGTTTAGGAATTTGTAACAAAGAAGCTTATGTATACTGAAAGACAAAAGGAATTCTTATCAAACAAGCTTATTTATACTGAATGACGAAAGGAATTCACATCAAACAAGCTCATTTATATCGAATGACGAAAGGGATTCTTATCAAAGAAAGTTTTTAAGATTGTGTTTCCATTATTTCAGGGTTTCTTACAATCATCATCATTAAATATTATGTTTGTTTTATAATAACAGCAACTTATGCAAAGAGAAATAACATCATGGTATAGTCCTTCATTAAATAAAGAAATGCCAATTGTAACGTATGGAAACTTTGGTTTTGCATTGTTACTGATACCAACAGCCGGTGCAAATTATTTAGAATATGAACGTTTCCAGATGATGGATGTGCTTGCGCCATTTATTAATGATGGTAAAATGAAAGTTTTCAGCATTAACAGCATCAACAAAGAAAGCTGGATGAACAACGAAATGTATCCGCCGCATAAAGCCATCAGGCAAAATGAATTTAATAATTATGTGTTTAATGAAGTAATTCCTTTCATTCGTAATAACACCAGTAACGACACTTTTATTTACACTTGCGGGGCATCATTAGGTGCTTTACATGCTATGAATCTTTTCTTAAAAAAACCAGACCTTATAAACGGAACAATCAGCATGAGCGGTGTGTATGATCTTACTGAATACACAAAAGGTTTTTGGGATGAGCAGGTTTACTTCAACAGCCCTGTTCATTATATTCCTAACTTAACTGATACTTACTACCTGGATAAGATTAAAGCAAGCCATCACATACATATTTATACAGGCAGTGGTTCCTTTGAAGACCCTGATGCAAACACTCGTTTCTCACAGGTGCTTTGGGATAAAGGCATCTGGCATGACCTGCAAATCTGGGGACAGGATGTAAATCACGATTGGCCTACATGGCGTGCCATGCTTCCATATATTTTATACAATAAGTTTTAACAACAGCGGAATAAAACTGGCGGAATATTTACGTTATAATGCCGTATGCAATCAACCTCAAAAAAAATATGGAAGCGTGTTTTGCGCATTGCCGCTATTGTGCTTGGTGTTTATCTTATTTTGATGATTGCGCTTAGCATTTACATTACATCTTCCAAAGAAAGACTGGTTAGTTTTCTCACGGCTAAAATGAAAGAATCAATTGTTGGTGAACTAAAGATTAATAAAGGCGATGTTACTGTTTGGCAAACCTTTCCTAAGATTGGTATCAGGCTTAATAATTTAAGCATAAGTGATTCATTCTATCATAACCGGCCTTTCTTAACAGCAAAACAAATAACAGCAAAGATTGGCTTGTTTGATTTGTTTGGAAGTAAGGTGGTTATAAATTCTGTTGAAATTGATGATGCAGTACTGCATGCGTTTACTGATAAAAATGGTTATACCAACAGCTATGTTTTAAAACCTCAGAATAAAGAAAAACGAAAAAGTAAAAAGCCGGTTGTTATTAGTAACCTTGAATTAAAAAATGTAAACATCATACTTGAAAACGCAATAAAGCAAAAACGCTTTGAAATAAAGTTTACTGATGCAAATATTGACATGAGCTTTAGCGGCTCTAAATATTTTATTAATCTTGATGAAGATATGTTTATTCGCGGCCTTGGTTTTAATCTGCCAAAAGGTTACTGGCTGGAGAACCAACGCATACAGGGAAAATTTAAAATGCAGTTTGATACAGCCGGAAGTATCCTTTCATTTGATAGAACAGATATTAAAATACAGGGCCAGCCATTTACAGTGAATGGCGCTTTCTTTATCAAAGAACCTGCATCGCATTTCAGAATTGATGCAAGCACAAAAAATATTTCTTATAAAGCTGCAATGGCAATGCTTAAACCAACCACCAGTGAAAAAATAAAAAAAATCAATTTTTCAAATGGGCTTGATGCAACAATAACTATTGATGGTTCACTTGCTTATAAAACAATACCGTTGGTTAAAGTTGATTTTAGCACTGTTAATAGCAACATGGTAACACCAGTTGTAACACTTAACAGCTGCAGTTTTACAGGCAGCTATATAAACCAGGTAAACATACAGTTGCCCCTTACAGATGATAACTCAAGGGTGACACTTAGCGGGTTTACAAGTAAATGGGGTGATATAATATTAAAAGGAAAAGATATAGTTGTTACGAATTTAATCAAACCGGTTATTCAGTTTGAATTTTATTCACAATGTACTTTGCCGCAACTGGATGAACAGCTTTCTTCTTCGGTGATTGAAATGTCAGAAGGCACCGCTAAATTATACCTTTCGTATAATGGTCCTTTGATTGCAGATGCTTCTTTGCTTAACCAGTTAAATGCAAAAATCCAGGTAATTAATGGTAAGGTAATTTACATTCCGCGCAACCTTATTTTTTCGCAGTGCAATGGCAATATTGATATTGAAGGGAACAATTTAGCCATGAACAATTTTACCTGTAATCTTAATACCAATCATTTTGTAGTAAATCTTACAGGCGATAATCTCAACCGCATATCAAGCAAAATAAATGGCAAAGCAAATATTAACTGCAACATTTTCTCCCCTGCAATTAACCTGAATGACTTTAAATCTTTGTTTGAACAAAAAAGCAAATCAGTTACAAAAAAACAAAATGGAAGCCTTGGTGAAACAGCAAACTCAATTGATGATGCTGTTGAAAATGGTAATCTTTATGTAAACATAAAAGCTAATAAATTAATGCTGCATCATTTTGTGGCAAACAATGCAGTAGCTAATATTTTGTTCCAGGAAAATGACTGGGGTGTACAAAAAGCAGCTTTGCAATTTGGCGATGGAAGCTTTGACCTTACAGCAAAAGTACACCAGGTAAATGATGTAACGCACCAGTTAGATGCACAAATGAACCTTCAGCATATTGATGTGAAAAAATTACTTTATGCTTTTGATAATTTTAGCCAAACCGGCATTACATCTAATAATCTCACAGGTGTTGTAGATTCCAAAGCTGATATCAACGCCACTATAACCGGCGCTGGTAAACTTGCACCTTCATCTTTAAATGGACAGATATTCTTTTCTTTAAAAAATGGTTCAATAATTAATTTACAAGCTTTAAAGGGTCTGCAGAAATATGTATTTAAAAACAGGGACCTTGATAACGTTCAATTCGCAGAAATAAAAGACACATTTGATATAAGGAATGGAGACGTTTTTATTCATCGCATGCCAATACAATCATCAGTATTAAATATGTACATTGAAGGTGTTTACAGCTTTGCCGACAGAACTGATATATCTATACAGGTTCCTTTCAATACGCTGCTTAAAAAACCCAATGACGATTATAAAAATATCAATAAAGAAAAAACAGATAAGCCCGGCGCAAGTATTTATCTAAGAGCCAAAAGCAAAGATGGCAAGATTAAAGTTGGCCTAGATATTTTCAGGCGAATGCGTGATAAGAAATACGATAAAATGGCAAACGATTCTTTATAAATCATATAATTTTCTTCATCAGTAAGCTTGCTTAATTTCAATTATAAAGATGGATGACAACTATTACATGCAACAGGCTTTACTTGAAGCAAAAAAAGCTTTTGATAAAGATGAAGTACCAATCGGCGCTGTAATTGTCATCAATAAAAAAATTATTACCCGTGCCCATAATATGACAGAGCAATTAAATGATTCAACTGCACATGCAGAAATTTTAGCGCTTACATCAGCGTATAATTTTTTAGGCAGCAAATATTTACCCGGTGCAGATTTATACGTAACAATTGAGCCCTGCCTTATGTGCGTTGGCGCAATGTACTGGAGCAAATTGCAACGCGTTATTTGGGGAGCAGATGATGAAAAGAATGGCTTCAAACGCATAACTGGCAACAACTTTCCTTTTCATTCCAAAACAAAAATCACATCAGGCATTTTGAAAAGTGAATGCATTCAATTAATGCAGGCTTTCTTTAAACAAAAAAGATAATTTAGATATAAGAAAGAATTAACCCTGATAAAAATACTTCGCACTAAATTTGTTTCCCTTTAAACACAAATAAAATTTATACTTATGGCTTTTACATTACCTCCGTTGCCTTATGCTTACGAAGCATTAGAGCCGCATATTGATGAACAGACAATGAAGATTCATCACGATAAACATCACCAGGCTTATATTGATAATCTTAATAAAGCGCTTGCCGGTACTGAACATGAAAACAAAACGATTGAAGAACTTGTAACCAATGCCGGAAAAATGTTACCAGCTGTGCGCAACAATGGCGGCGGCCATTGGAACCATACTTTTTTTTGGGATATTTTATCAAAAGATGGTGGCTCACCTTCAGGAAGTTTAGGTGAAGCAATCAACAGCACCTTTGGTTCTTATGATGAGTTCAAAACAAAATTTAACGCTGCCGGCGTTGCACGATTTGGTAGTGGTTGGGTTTGGTTGATAAGTCGAGATGGCAAGCTTGAAATTTCATCAACGCCAAATCAGGATAATCCCTCAATGGACGTTGCCGAAGTTAAAGGCACTCCGATTTTAGGTGTTGATGTTTGGGAACATTCTTATTACCTGAAATATCAGAACAAGCGCCCCGATTACTTAACAGCTATTTGGAGTGTTATTAACTGGAAGAAAGCGCAGGAAAATTTTGATAAAGCAAAATGATTGTTAACTTGTTTGCACATTGCAAATGAATTGAACAATCATAATATAAATTTTTAGTTTTACTTGAAAGGTGTTTATACAATACCTTTCAAGTTATGTTTTTATGCATTTACTACTTTTATTTATCTTAGTAGTAGTTTAAGGCTTCATTATATAACGGCTTGCGAGATGTTTTATGCTTATCAGGTAAATGCGCCAAGTCTTTGACATAGACTTATAAATATAGATATGCTTCTCATTAACAATAATCATAAAATCAAGTAAACCATTCAAAGTCTCCCGTTCAGATAATGTCAGGCGATACACTAAATATCAACAACAAAGCACAACAACAAAATACTTTTGATGCTATTGTAATTGGTTCAGGTATCAGTGGTGGATGGGCTGCGAAAGAACTTACCGAGAAAGGGCTTAAAGTTTTAATGCTTGAACGTGGAAGAAATTTCGAACACATCAAAGATTACAAATCTGCGCCATTGGATATTTGGGAACTCCCACATCATGGCAAAGTAACACAGGAACAATTAAAACGTCATCCGATTATTGCAAGAACATGGGGTACTTCAGAACCTATTATTGATTACTGGGCCAATGATGTAGAAGCACCTTATGTTGAAACAAAACCTTTTAAATGGTGGCGTGCATACCAGTTTGGCGGCCGCTCTATTTTATGGGGAAGACAGAGCTATCGCTGGAGTGATTTTGATTTTAATGCAAACGCAAAAGATGGCTGGGCAATTGACTGGCCAATCCGCTATAAGGATGTTGAAGCATGGTATGATCATGTAGAAGATTTTATCGGCGTTAGTGGCTCAACAGATGGTTTACCGCAACTACCTGACGGGCATTTTACTCCTGCAATGGATTTAACCTGCGTAGAAGCTGATGTTGCAAAACGCATAAAAGAAAAATTCAACAGGAGCATGATTATCGGCAGAAGTGCCAATACTACTGTTCCAAAACAGGCAAGAACAAACTGTCAATTCAGAAACAGGTGCTGGGAAGGTTGTCCTTTTGGCGCTTACTTTAGCACGCAATCTTCAACTTTTCCTGCGGCGATGATAACAGGAAATTTAACCATGCGCCCATGGAGCATTGTTACTAAAATTTTGTATGATAAAGACACAAAAAAAGCAACCGGTGTAGAAGTGCTGGACGCAGAAAATAATCAGACTTATCAATATCATTCAAAAATAGTTTTTGTAAATGCTTCTGCTTTAAACAGCGCCTGGGTGCTGTTAAATTCAGCAACAGATGTTTGGCCTGATGGTTTAGGCAGCAGCAGTGGAGAACTGGGGCATAACATTATGGATCATCATTATAATGTTGGTGCCAGCGGCGATATTGATGGCTATGAAGACAAATATTATTACGGCAGAAGACCAAATGGTTTTTACATAGTTCGCTTTGCTAATTTGTTTAATGATAAGCGAGATTTTTTGCGCGGCTTTGGTTACCAGGGTGCCGGCAGCCGCGAAAGCTGGAGCCGCAGTGTGGCTGAATTAAGCATCGGCGGTACATATAAAGATGCGTTGACAGAACCGGGAGGCTGGCGGTTTGGTATGACAGGGTTTGGCGAATTGTTGCCTTATCATGAAAATAAAATCTCGCTTGATAAAAATAAAAAAGATAAATGGGGTTTACCTGTTTTAGCAATGGATGCAGAGTTAAAGGATAACGAATTAAAGATGCGCAAAGCAATGAAGGAAGAAGCGGTTGCTATGATGGAAGCCAGCAGCGTAAAGAATATTAGTTCGTGGGATACCGGCCATGAGATTGGTGATGGCATTCATGAAATGGGCTCGGCAAGAATGGGTAATGATCCAAAAACTTCTGTGCTAAACAAATGGAACCAGGTTTGGGATGCACAAAATATTTTTGTTACTGATGGAGCGTGTATGGTTTCAAGTGCATGTCAAAATCCATCCTTAACTTACATGGCCTTAACGGCAAGGGCAACTAATCATGCAGTAGAAGAATTGAAAAAAGGAAATATATGACAGAGACGTGGACAGATAAGATTAATGAAACAATGTTGCTGTATAAAGTTTCTAAGCTTTTCAGTAATATACTTCAAGTCTCGGATTAAATATTAAAAAATAGATCTTTAAATTGAAAATATATATTTGAGTTAGCTTTATATTTTCGCAGTAGCGGTTTAGAGCATAAATACTTTATTATGAACAGAAGAGAAGCCTTATCACGTGTTGCACTGATTTTTGGAGGAGCCATTATCGGTGCTGAAGCATTTCTTTCCGGTTGTAAAACAACACCAACAAAAGAAGGTTTGTTTGCAGCAAATGATATTTTGCTGCTTGATGAAGTTGGTGATACAATTTTACCAACAACAGCATCTTCACCTGGTGCAAAAGCTGCTCAGATTGGCCAGTTTATGAAAACAATTGTTACAGATTGTTATACAGAAGATGACCAGCGTGCTTTTACAGATGGCATTGGTAAGTTAAATGATGAATCTAAAAAGAAGTTTGACAAAGCATTCATGGATCTTACATCGGAACAAAGAACTGCATTTTGCATTGATCTTGACAAACAGGCAAAAGATCATGATAAAAAAATTGCAGACAAAGCAAGCAAAATGACGGATGATGAAAAACATAAACGTAAAATGGAAATGGATGCAGGAACATATAAACGCGATTCCGGCGAAGACCCTCATTATTTTGGCATGATGAAACAGCTTACCTTATGGGGTTATTTTACATCCAAACCCGGTGCTACACAGGCATTACGTTATATAGCAGTTCCAGGAAGATATGAAGGCTGCATCCCTTATAAAAAAGGTGATAAAGCATGGGCAACTTAGCAATTTTTTGCTAATCCTTTTTTAAAATTCACGAATTTATTCATGGTTGACATTTGACCATTTGCAATTTTAAAGTACTCTTATTAACCAGAAACACATGTCAGTATCAAGAAGAAAATTTTTACAAACTTCAGGCTTGTTAGCAGCTGCCGGTTTAATAAGCAGCAATGAACTGTTTGCAGGCAGTTTAAAGCTTAAGAACTATGGTATTCAACTGTACACTGTTAGAGATGAAATGCCCAAAGACCCGAAAGGCGTAATAAAACAACTGGCTTCTTTTGGCTATAATCAAATTGAGAGTTTTGAAGGTGACAAAGGAATGTTTTGGGGCATGGCACCACTTGAATTTAAAAAATATGCTGAAGGGCTTGGAATGAAAATAATTTCGAGCCATTGTGATATAGATAAAGATTTTGAAAAGAAAGCTGCTGACGCTGCTTCTATCGGTATGAAATATCTCATTTGCCCATACAGAGGCCCGCAAAAATCTATTGACGATTTTAAAAAGATTGCAGAAGATTTTAGTGCTAAGGGCGAAATATGCAGGAAGAACGGAATTCGTTTTGCTTACCATAATCATGATTATTCTTTCAAGCCACAGGATGGTCAAATTCCGGAAGATGTAATGCTTGCTAATACCAACCCTGATACAGTTGATTTTGAAATGGATATTTACTGGGTTGTTACAGCAGGTGCAGATCCCATTGCTTATTTAAACAAATATAAAAACCGGTACCGGCTTGGTCATGTAAAAGACAGAATAAAAAATTCAACTGAAACAGGTGCATCCTGCATACTTGGACAAGGCTCTATTGACTTTCCAAAAATTCTTACGATTGGCAAAGAAAACGGGATGGAATATTTTATTGTAGAACAAGAACGCTATGATAACAGTACAGAACTTGATAGTGCAAAGGCAGATGCAAAATACATGAGCATGCTTTTAATCTAAATAAATTTTAATATCAGCCTTGCAGTTGCAAGGCTTTTTATTTATATGAACAATCTTTTTAACCAGGCAGATAAAGATGATATTATAAACAGGATTGATGAACTGCATCCTGATTCCAAACCAATGTGGGGTAAAATGAGTGTGTCACAAATGTTGGCGCATTGTATCGTGCCGGTTAAAGTTGCACTAGGCGAAACGAAATCAAAACACAGCTTTATTGGAAAATTACTAGGAAAAAGATTTAAAGGCAAAATGATGAAGGATGATTACGTTTTTGAAAAGAATCTTCCTACAGATAAAAGTTTTATAATAAAAGAAACGCCTGATTTTTATGCAAATCAGCAAAGCTTAAAAGATGTTTTGCAACAATTTTATAATGCAGATAAAAATGAAATGGCTTCAAAGCCACATCCTTTCTTTGGCAAAATGAAGGCCGATGAATGGGGCAATCTTGGCTATAAACATCTTGATCATCATTTACGGCAGTTTGATGTTTGATTATAAAAACAAGTCAGGGTATAATTTACCACCCGCAGTAACAGCATACCTGGTAAAATCGGTAATGCCTTCAGCTTCTAAAATTTTATCATCAATAAAATTATTACCTGTGCATTCTAACGAATTTTTATTCAAAATAACATAAGCAGCATCTGCCATAATCTGCGGCGTGCGGCTCATTTTAATTAATGCTTCACCGCCCAATAAATTTTTAACCGCAGCCGTAGCAATTGTTGTTGCCGGCCATAATGTATTAGAAGCAATCTTATATTTTTTAACCTCTGATGCCCAGCCAAGCGCCATCATACTCATACTGTATTTTGCTATAGTATAACCGATATGATTTTTTAGCCATTTTTCATTTAAATTAACCGGCGGAGAAAGCGTAAGAATATGTGCATTACCTGATTGCTTTAAATGGTTGATACAATGTTTTGTAACCAGAAAACTACCGCGAATATTTATATTCAGCATTAAATCAAACTGTTTTGCAGTCAGTTCTTCTGTATTATCTAATTGAATGGCTGATGCATTATTAATAACCATATCAATGCCGCCAAAAGTTTTTACAGCTTTTTCAACAGCAGTAATTATTTGTTGTTCATTACGAATATCTAACTGCACCGCAAGCGCTTTGCCACCAGCTTTTTCTATCTCATTCGCTGCAGAGTAAATGGTACCACCAAGCCTCGCATCTTCTTCAATACTTTTTGCTGCAACAACAATGTTTGTACCTTCTTGTGCCAATCGCAGTGCAATTGCTTTACCAATTCCCCTGCTGGCGCCGGTTATAAAAGCTGTTTTATTTTTAAGTGAAGACATACATATTTATTGACTTAAAAAATCACTAACAATATTTTCTGTTTCCGTGCAGGCACGTTGTAAATCATCATTAATAACAATTTTATTAAACTGGTGTTTGAATGATAATTCAAAAATTGCTTTATTCAATCTTGTTTGTAAGTTTTCAAGACTTTCTGTACCTCTTGACTGTAACCTTTTTTTCAGCTCATCAACTGAAGGTGGCTCAATAAAAATTGTAAGGCAATCTGAATTAAACTGGTTTTGCACATGTATCGCACCTTTAACATCAATATCAAGTAACGGAATTGTATTGTTACTCCATATTCTTTCAAGTTCAGATTTAAATGTGCCATAATATTTACCCTCATAAACCATCTCCCATTCTATAAATGCATCTTCATGAATTTTTTTATTAAATGCGTCTTCTGTAATAAAATAATAATCGGTTTCATCAACTTCATTGCTGCGTGGTTTTCTTGTAGTAGCCGAAACAGAAAACCGGAGTGTACAAATTTTCGAAAGCAGGTATTTGGTTACAGAAGTTTTACCTGCGCCGGATGGCGCAGTAATAATGATAATTTTTTTCTGAGCAGCCATTTAAATATTTAAGCTGCAAAATACTGTAATCAATTATTTTTGCAGCCCTGAATAAATTATGATTTTAAAAAGATTAATTTATCAGGAGGTAAAAATTGACTTCGTAGCTCAGTTGGTAGAGCAGCTGACTCTTAATCAGCGGGTCCAGAGTTCGAGTCTCTGCGGGGTCACTTTCAATGTCAGAGAGTTACAGCAATTGTAGCTCTTTGTTGTTAATAGACTTCGCACATTTCCGACACAAATTCAACTTATGAGTAAAAGCAACATTAGAAAAACAAAAGATATTGAAATGTCAAACTAAGGGATTAATGAGACACAAATAAAAACAATCATAACTGATCAATTGCAATCCATAAAATCAGATTTGACTCTATAAAGCAACAACAGAGTGAATGGAAAATAAACATCAAAAGGAGGAACCCAAACCCATCGAAAACCGGTTGATCTTTGGCCATTTAGATGGCGAGTGATTGGTGCTTTTATAATTTTTGTCTCTTGGTTCATTCAAAACAATCTACAAAAGAATATAGATGCAAGAATTGCAGAACATGACTTTGCAAATCTTCATAATTCTTTTTAGAATTAGAAGCTGACGTTCTTGAAGGACAAGCAAAATCTTTTGATGAAGAGTACTCTATAACAGATTCGTTAGAACCACTTAAAACTTTTGCAATAGATGCTTATCAAAATTATAGTTTAAATATTGCTCGAATGGAGAAAACAGCAGATTTCATAGAATACAATGATTTAAGCGAAATCTCTTATAATAGTTATAAAAACCGATTTGATTCAGTAAGTACGTTTGAAAATGCTACTAATGACAGCGCCGCAACAAACTCTTTACAAAGTATTAGAAATCAATTTTTAGTTGCACACGGTTTTGATACTCAAATCCTCCCAAGATTGCAACAAATACAGCCATTTTAAGAGGTAATATGAAGTATAAACAAAAAAATTGAAAACGTAATTTTCTTAATAGTGTATTTAACAGGAACATTTTAATAACCGTTGGCTTTTATACTGAAAACAAAGAAAAACTATCTACTTTTCAAGAAAGGATATATGGCTGAAACAAAAAATTAACTTGAACCCTTAAAAAGAACGGTCTCAATGATGATGCGTCTAAATAAGTTTTGTAAATTTTAATTATAGATTACATGATTATATACAATATCTAATATGCAAGACCATAGCCCAAAGAAAGCACAGAATTGAAAAAGTATAATTGCTAAAGCCCGAACAAAGGTTGATAGATAAATGAACGATGAGAGCCCAAAAAAAGTTATAAATTATAAGTATGCAAGTATATGATATTGGTTAATTTTCTGCATTCAATTGCTGCTTTTGATAGGCCATTATAAACACGGCACCAAGGTTTTTGTACGGCGGAACGTAATCGTCAAAGTATTCTTTATGTGAAACCTGGTTACCAATTACTTTCCAAAGCTGTGGCCAGTTTAAAGTTTTGCCCTGCCTCAATTGCTCTACTATAATATTAATCATCGGGCCATTAATGGTGCCGCTGCCGGTTTGCCTTGATGAAATTATCTGTGCCGTAGGGCAATTATTTAAAACTTTATTTAACGATTGATAGCCGCCGCAACT
>CAHJWK010000052.1 GCA_903642275.1 Chitinophagaceae bacterium | reverse complement strand
TGTATCATCCTTGGTTATATTATTTGGCGTTTTGTTATTGGTAGTCCGTCTAATTTTGACCGACCTGATCCTGCCGGTGGCTTCTGGCCAAATCATGCAGGTCCGAGAACGGCTTTATCACGTATGTACCTTGGTGGTATAATTGTGCCTATTCTTATTGGCGCTTTACTAACAGTTATCACTTTTGTAATTGAAAGATTAACTACCGTTTCAAGGGCTTCAGGTACAGGGAATATTGCAGAGTTCATACGCACTGTACAATATAACCTCGCTAATAAAGATATTGATAAAGCTTTGGCAGCCTGCGATAAACAAAAGGGTTCAGTTGGTAATGTTATGAAAGCAGGTTTACGCAAGTATAAGGAAATGATACCAAATACTGAATTAACAACAGATCAAAAGCTGCTTAATATACAGAAAGAAGTTGAAGAAGCAACTGCACTTGAACTTCCAATGCTTGAAAAAAATCTTGTGTTCCTTTCTACTATTGCATCAGTTGCCACGTTAATGGGCTTGCTGGGAACTGTAATAGGAATGATACGGTCATTTGCCTCATTGGCTGAAACTGGTGGTAGTGATGCATCTTCACACTTGTCGCAAGGTATTTCAGAAGCATTGTATAATACGGCTTTGGGTATTGGAACATCTGCAATTGCTATTATTATGTACAATGTATTTACAACTAAAATAGATGCTATTACTTATGGTATTGATGAATCAGGTTTTACCTTGACTCAAAGTTTTGCATCAAATTATAAATAATTTTTTTTATCGTTTATGGAAAGTAAACATAATTGCATCTTATAATTAAATTTAAAAAATGTCTAGGCCGAAAATTGCAAGAAAAAGCACTTCTGTTGATATGACTGCAATGTGTGATGTTGCATTCCTACTTCTTTCTTTCTTTATATTAACTACAAAGCCAAAGCCATCTGAAGCAGTTCCTATTTCTACACCAAAATCAGTTGAAAATAAGTTTGCACCAGATAAAAATCTGGTAATGATTTCACTTAATAAGGATAATCATGTTTACTTATCTGTTGGTGATAATAGTGGCGACAGGGATAAAAAGCAAGCTATGCTTGAGGATGTTAATAAGGCAAATAATCTTGGACTTAGCTCAAGTGAAATTGCAACACTAACCAAGCAGCCATTTATTGGAACACCGCTTGCCCAGTTAAAGCAGCAGGCTCATTTACCGGTTGAACAAATAAGCAGTAAACTGCCTGGCATTCCTTGTACTGATACAACAAATAACCAAATGACGGAATGGATAAGAGCCGCAGTAGCGGCGTATCAGGGCACTAAAATGGATTTGATCTTGAAAGGAGATAATGTAGCAACTTATCCTGTATTTAAAAATATTCTTACGGCATTTAAAAAGAATGAGCAGTTTAAATTTCAAATGGTTACCAATCAGTCTAATGTGCCTGCAGGTACGGATTTGTATAAACTGAATATGAGTGGCAAAGCAGCTCAAATGTAATTTATAACTTAAACAATTTTTATGGCAGAAATGGATACCTCGGGTAGTGGTAAGCACAAAAAAGGCCCGGGCGTCAAAAAAGGTAAAAAGTTATCAACTAAAGTTGATCTTACACCTATGGTTGATCTTGGATTTTTGCTGATTACTTTTTTTGTATTTACTACAACTATGAGTCAGCCTGTTGCAATGCGTTTGGCTTTACCGGATGATAAGGTAAAAGATGAAGATCAAAATAAAATTAAACAATCAGGTGCACTTACTCTTTTATTAGGAAAAAATAATAACGTTTTTTATTATGAAGGAGAACTTGCACCCGATGCATCAAACTTTAAGTCTTCTAATTTTAAAGATATTAGAGATGAGATACAGCATAAAAAACAACAGGCAGATACTAATCTTGTAGTAGTCATTAAGCCTAATAATGAAAGCAATTACAAGAATTTTATTGATATTTTGGATGAGATGAGGATAAACGTTGTTAAGCGTTATGCTGTTGTTGACATTTCAGATGTAGAAGACCAATTAATAAAGAAAACTGAAGGCGAATAAATTAGTTTGTTTAAAAAATATTTATGGAACCAAATCAAATATTAAATGCTGATGTTCTTGATATTCTTTTTGAAGGAAGAAATAAAGAATATGGTGCTTATGAGCTGCGCAAGTTTTACAACAAGCGAATGACCAGATCAATTATCATTATGCTTGCAATATGCCTGCTCATCTTCGTTGGTTCAATAATTGCAAAAAAAATTAGTGAGCTTGCACCAAAACAAATGATTGTGCAGGATGTACAACTTGAAGATGTAAAAGCACCGGACAAAAAGGATGAACCACCACCACCTCCTCCTCCACCAAAAGAACCACCAAAAGTAGAAGTTACAAAGTTTACACCTCCTAAAATTGTAAAGGATGAAGAGGTAAAGCCTGAAGAAAAACCGCCTGAACAAGAAAAACTGGAGGATACAAAAATTGGTGCATTTAATCAGGAAGGTGATAAATCAGATGTAGTTGCACCACCTGTTGAAGAGAAAGGTACAGGGCAGGTTGCCGCACCTAAGACAGATAATGAAGATTACGATAAGGAGTTTACCAGTGTACAGGTTGAAGCTAAATTTCCCGGAGGGCAGGATGCATGGAGAAAATACCTTGAGCGTAATCTTAATCAGCAAACGCCTGCTGATAATGGTGCACCGACAGGTAACTATACAGTGACCGTTTCTTTTTTAGTAGACAAAGAAGGTAATGTGTCACAGGTTCAGGCCCTAAGTGATCCTGGATATGGTTGTGCAGCTGAAGCAACACGTGTAATTAGTAAAGGTCCTAAGTGGCAGCCGGCTATTCAAAACGGAAGAAATGTAATTTATCGCCAGAAACAAAATATTACATTCCAGGTAACTGAACAATAATTTAAATTTTTAATAAAAAAAAGTCTTGCATAACATAAGCAAGACTTTTTTTTATGTGTTTAAATGTCTTAAAATTTGTTTTCCTCTTTGTTTAAAGGCTGCTGTTTCATCATCCAGTCTTTCTTCAATTATAATCTTTAGCTCATTCTTAATATCAGGATAAATTTTTGAAAGATTAAACAGCGTAGTTAGTGAAAATGCTTTAACGGCTACGGGCGTTTTATTCGATTCAATAAATGCAAAACAACAATTCATTAATTCTCCATGCAAATCTTTAGGTATATCTATTTTTTGCAAAATGCACACACTATTACGAATAACTGCATCATGCACAGCTTTGCGCGACAATTGTTCTATTAAATCTTTGATATAAAGCTTAATAAAATGCGGTTTTTTTTGCGCTGCCCAGCTTATACTCCATGCCGCCCGTTGCGCAAGCCTGTATTCATTTGAAAGAAAACATTGCATCAATTCTTTAAAATTTTCAGGAGTTGAACATGCATAGTCGGTTATAATCAAAGCCTGTTCTTTTTTATGAAGTTTATCTTTTAATAATGCTTTACTGATGTCCATAAAATAGATTACAAGTTTATATCTTTTCGCATTAAAATAGTACACTAAAATTTATGGAAAATTATAAATACAACTTTTATTTTTATAAATTCGATGTAATGACGAGCGTGTAAAACGGTTTATTATACAGTAATGGCAATCGTAAAATGTGATGGCATGTTAAAGCGAATAATTTTATAAATCAGAGATAATTATTTTTACTTACCAAACATAACTTTTATGAATGCTGTAATAACGCAACAACTAAAAAATCGCATACAATCAATAGATATTTTACGTGGATTTGTTATGCTGATTATGGCGATTGATCATGTGCGTGATTTTTTTCATATTACCGCATTTACAGATTCACCAACCAACCTTGCTACTACAACACCTCAATTATTTTTTACAAGATGGATTACCCATTTCTGTGCGCCAACGTTTGTATTTCTTTCAGGCACATCAGCATTTCTTGCCGGTCAAAAAAAATCAAAAAAAGAATTAAGCGCATTTCTTATTAAAAGAGGTATATGGCTTGTACTTGTGGAAAATATAATTTTGACCCTTGCATTTACTTTTAATCCGTTCTACAATCTTTTAATCTGGCAGGTAATCTGGGCAATTGGCTGGAGCATGATTATACTTGGGTTACTAATTCATACATCAGTAAAAATTATTGTTGTACTTGGTTTTATTATAGTTTTCGGACATGATATAATTGACTACATGCTTATACCACAACATGGAACTGAGCATGTATTGATAAGTATATTATTTACAGCATTAGGAACGCAGCTTAAATATGGAAATCAACGTTTCATTTTTGATTTGTATGCTATTCTTCCATGGACAGGTGTAATGCTGCTTGGTTATGGTTTTGGAAATTTGTACAAACAGAATTACGATGTAATGAAGCGAAAAAAAATAATTTTAAGAACAGGCATTTCTGTTACTTTATATTTCACTGGGATGCGGCTTGTAAACCAATATGGAGATCCGGCCCATTGGTCAACACAGAAAAATAGTTTATACACTTTTTTATCTTTCTTAAATGTTTCAAAATACCCTCCTTCTTTATGTTATACTACAATGACGATTGGGCCGGCACTTATACTTCTTTCATTAATTGAAACAATTCAAAATAAATTCGTCAATACTTTAAGCATGTATGGAAGGGTACCATTCTTTTATTATATACTGCATTTTTTCCTGATACATTTTATTTGCGTTATACTGTTTTTTATAACCGGGCATACGTCAAAAAATATTGTTGATTTTAATACACCGTTCCTGTTCAGACCGCAGTATTTTGGCTTTGATTTACCTGTTGTTTATGCCATCTGGTTATTTGTAGTCCTGGTTTTATATAAGCCTTGCAAATGGTTTGATCAATATAGAAAAAGCCACCGGCAATGGTGGCTTAGTTATATATAATTTATTTTGTTATTGTAAGAAGTTGTCTTGCCTCTAGAAACAATTCTTATAATACATCAATTGATAGAATATCTGACATCTGTTGAGAAAGCGAGCTAATGACAATACCAGGTTTAATTTATGCACCATATAAGTATAATTAGTGGTTAGTTGAGTAAGCAACTTAAAAGTGTGAAACAAGCTCAATAAGTTCTGCTAACGCCGTATAGTAGATTATATACCACCGATGTTGAAACAAATAACTTCACATGCATTTTACAGCACTTTAGTATTTCAAACCTATTATGTTTGTTGCGTTTCAATAAATTTGAAATTATAATAATCTGAGATATTATAATTTCAAATGAGCTTTCATGCAATAAAATAATATTCATAAAATAAATTTGGCTACTCCCCCATCAGCTTTTAAAGCAGCACCATTTGTTGCAGATGAAAGAGGGCTTGCGATATATACAATCATATTTGCTATTTCTTCTGTTGAAGTAAAGCGTTGCAAAATTGATGAAGGCCTTGCAGTTTTAAAGAAGTCCTTTTCTGTTTCTTCTTTTGATTTATTTTGCTGCTTAGCCATTTGTTCCACAAAAGCACCGACTCCTTCTGAGTTTGTTGGACCAGGCAGCACGCTATTTACAGTGACATTTGTTCCTTTTGTTAATTCAGCCAGGCCACGGCTTATAGCAAGTTCTGCAGTTTTTGTCATTCCATAATGTATCATTTCTTCAGGAATATTTACAGCGCTTTCACTTGATATAAAAATTATTCGTCCCCAGTTTTTTTTTAGCATTAAGGGTAAGTAATGTCTTGATAAACGCACGCCGCTTAATACATTTACTTCATAAAATCTTAGCCAGTCCTCATCCGGAATTTCAACAAACGGCATTGGCTGAAATATTGAAACATTATTAATCAGTATATCAATTTCAGGTAACTGCTTTATTAAATTGTTTACGTCGTTTACTTTCGAGAAATCTGCAGCAATACCTTGTACGTTGGCATCTTTTACTTCATTTTTTATTTTCCTGATGGCTTCATCAATTCTTTGTTGTGTTCTACCATTTATATAAACGCTTGCACCTTCTTTAGCAAGCAATGTTGCAGTGGCAAGACCAATACCTGCTGTTGAACCGGTTATTAATGTTTTTTTATTTGTTAATTCTAAATCCATTTTTAAAGTATTTTTAATGATAAGTAAGCTTCATTACTCATCATGAACATGCAATACTGCTTTACCTTTAAATTTTCTATCCATTAATTCTGTGGCTACAGTTTGAATATTTGTCCAGTCATCTTTTTTATCTATAAAAACTTTTATTTTTTTCTTATCAAGAAGATGCAATAACCTTGTCAGCCCTGATGATGCCGGTTCAAGCTTTATTTCATTAAATAAAACAAACCCGTACAAGGTTGCGCTGGAGCGATACATAGTGGCCACTTCATAAGATGCTTCAGGCTTTTCAGAAGAATTACCAAATGATACCAATGTGCCGAAAGGTTTTACTTTTTTTATCATTTTACCAATTTCATCGCCACCAACAGAATCAAGTATTAAATCAAAAGGATCAGCATTTTCAAAGGAACCAATTAACGCTTCATCAGCACCAAGGCTTTTTATAAATTCTTCATCATCTATATTACGAATCAATGCCGTAACGTTGGCGCCGCTTAATGCAGCAAGCTGAACAGCAAATACACCTACACCGCCCGTAGCACCTGTAATAAAAACGCGTTTACCAAGCAACTGCTTTCCTTTTGATAAAGCGTATAAAGCAGTTAAACCGGCCACAGGTAAAGTAGCTGCTTCTTCATCAGTAACCATATCTGGTATTATGGCAAGCGCATCTGTTGGCACCGCAACATATTGTGCCCATGAACCATTTGGCAAAAAACCAACAACACGGCTGTTTAATTTAGGGCCACTTCCATCTTCTGCTGCCTGCAAAATTTCACCTGCTAAATCCCAGCCCGGTATCCATTCCTCTTTCCTGCTAAATGCTGTGCGTATTTCACCACGGTTAAGCGATATCACCTTAATCTTTATAATTGCTTCATTAGGTTTTGTTTTTGGAAATGGAATATTCCTGATTTTAAATTTTCCTGCTGCGGCAATTATGCCTTTGTTTAAATTTTGCATAAAAAAATTATTTTT
Source organism: Chitinophagaceae bacterium (assembly GCA_903642275.1). Taxonomy (GTDB): domain Bacteria; phylum Bacteroidota; class Bacteroidia; order Chitinophagales; family Chitinophagaceae; genus Parafilimonas. Next base: position 20,005 of record CAHJWK010000052.1, on the reverse strand, counting down.
TCATCATTTTAAATACTAATACGCCTGAATATATGTGACTGCTTTTTTACGTAACTAAATTTATGTATCGGCAACAGTTATGCCATGAAGATTCAACAATCAAATCAACACTTAAGCAATTAAAATAAGTTTAATTTACAATGCTTGCCTATTAAAGTTCTGTAAAAGATAATAGGTTTTATTAAAGGTCATTAATTTTTTAAACGGATATTTTAAAATCATGCTTTGAAAATAAATCTGATACTTTCGCCGTAAAGCCTTCACATGAAAAAATTAGTATTTATTTTATTTTTTATTCCCTTGTTTGCAGGCGCTCAAAATGCAACTGATGATTCGCTTTTCATTCATAAAATAGCAGTAAACATTTTAAGCAGTGATGCATCTTATAATAACATTCATTACTTAACAAAAAATATTGGTCAAAGGTTATCAGGTTCGCCGCACATGTACATAGCGGAACAATGGGGCGCACAGGTATTAAAAAACGCAGGTGCAGATAATGTAGTACTGCAGCAATGCATGGTTCCGCATTGGGTGCATAATGGCACGGATAAAGCAATGGTTACTTATAAAGATAAAAATGGCAATGCGCTACAGTACGTGCTTAATATTCTTTCTTTGGGTAATTCTGTTGGTACCGGTGCTAATGGTGTACAGGCACCGTTAGTGCGTGTGAATAATTTTGATGAACTTGAAGAAAAGAAAAATGAATTAAAAGGTAAAATTGTTTTTTATAATAACCCATTTGATGATACATTGATAAACACATTCAACACTTATGGCAAGAATATTATTTACAGAATTGTTGGTGCAGACCGGGCATCAAAATATGACGCTGTTGCTGTAATGATACGCAGCATGACAAACACGCCGGGACAAAATTATCCGCATACCGGTTCATTAGGATATTCTGATTCAGTAAAAAAAATTCCTGCTGCAGCTATGGGTTTGCAGGATGTAAAAAAACTGGATTCTTTATTTGATGAAAGCTTGCCTGTTACCTGTTCGCTAACTACTTACGGAACAATGTTACCTGATACAATTGCGCATAATATTATTGGTGAACTGAAAGGCACAGAACATCCTGAACAAATTATAACCGTCGGTGGCCATTTGGACAGCTGGTACCCGGCAGAAGGTGCTAATGATGATGGCACAGGTATAGTTCAAACAATTGAAGTGCTGCGTGTTTTAAGAGCGCTTAATTATCAACCAAAGCATACCATACATTTTGTTTTGTTTGCCAATGAAGAAAACGGAACACGTGGCGCAAAGCAATATGCCGATGAAGCAAAGCACAATAACGAACAACACATATTTGCTTTAGAAAGTGATGCCGGTGGTTTTACGCCGCGTGGTTTTTCTTTTGATATAACTGATGCGGCAATTATGCAAAAAATAAATACATGGAAACCTTTCTTTACACCTTATTACGGAGACCGTTTTACTGTTGGTGAAGCGGGTGCCGATGTTAGTTATTTAAAAGATGCTTTTCATACACCACAAGCCGGCTTAAGCCCGGATAGCCAGCGTTATTTTTATATTCATCATGCGGCAACAGATGTATTTGAAAATGTAGATATACGTGAAATGAAATTGGGCGCTATCAATATGGCTGCACTTATTTATCTGGTTGATAAATATGGCTTACAGTAAATATCATAACTTCAAATTATAATGTATGAATACAACAACAGATACATATGATATTATCAAGGGATTAATTTCGCTATTAACCAAAGCAAATGCACACGCATCTTTTGATGATGCAATTAAAAATATTCCGTTTGTTGATTTGGGTAAGAAGCCGGATAATTTGCCTTACAGTATCTGGCAATTAACAGAACATATCCGTTTTACTCAAAAAGATATTCTTGATTTCAGTACGAATAAAAATTATAAAGAACATAAATGGCCTGATGATTATTGGATTAAAGAAGCAGCACCGGCAAATGAAGAAACGTGGAAGAAATCAATCGCATCAATAAAAAAAGATTTGAAAGAATTTATTGAATTATTAAAAGATAAAGCGGCTGAACTAACAAAGCCCTTTGAACATGGCAGCGGGCAAACATTATTGCGGGAAGCTTTGCTGATTGCAGATCATACAAGTTATCATACGGGTGAAATAATTTTATTAAGAAGATTAATGAGCAACTGGAAACATTAAGCCTCAACTAAGTTCTTCTTCTACAAAGAGAGACTTCAATACACTAAATCTTCATACGCAGCCTGCAATTCATTATAAGCATGATTATCATTTGCAGCTTTTGCAGCGTTCATCCCTTTTTCATAACAGGCGACTGCTGCTTCTGATGCTCCGGTTTTTTCCAGCAACTTTCCTAAATGATAATACGAACCAATATAATCAGGTGAAGAAGATAATATCGCTTCAAATAACTCTTTTGCTTTCTTATCATCACCCTGTTTAATATATTCAAGCGCGAGTGCGTGACGCAAAAAATTATCGCCGGGTGTTTGCTGTAAGTACTCAAGAATCTTTTTAATCCTGTTCATTCTACAAAATAAAAAAACCATCGTTGTAAGCGATGGTTTTTTATAAAAATTACTCTATTCTTAGTCGTTGATTAGATGTTCTGCCTGCAGCATCTGTAACATTTATAATATAATCACCATGTGGTATGCGAACATTTAAATTTAAATTATTAGTGCCCGCATTTAAAGAAGTTCTTGATGCATAAAATTGCTGACCCAACATATTTTGAATATGGATAATTACCTGCTGTGTTTTATCTGATTTATAATTTATAACAAAGTTGCCGTGTGATGGATTTGGTGCAACACTGAAAGCAGGTGCTAAGTTTTCAGCCACTGCAGCTTGCTGTGCTTTAACAACAGCAATATGATAAATATATCCGTTCGTTTCATTAGCCACATACAATTCTTTTTTATTATCCTGTCCAAAGCAGGTATACGAAGTTGTGGCACCTGTATAAATATCCTCCTCTGTTGCCGTTGGATAATTAATAACTAAAGTTCTAAATTTACCACTACAATAATCTACAAATAAATATTTACCCTGTAGAAAAGTATACCTGCTGCCGCGATAAATATAACCGCCGATTATTGCACAATCACCTGTTGAATGATCATATTCATAAACCGGCGATTGATAAGATGATTGCGGATTACAGCCTGCGGTGTTGTAAGGATGAAAGCCTTCATAACAACGCCAGCCATAATTCTTTCCACCTTTTTTTATACTCTGGAAATTTACTTCTTCATAATTTGCTTGTCCAACATCAGCAATTATCATATTGGTATGTGCAGAGTCAAAACTCCAACGCCATGGATTGCGTAAACCAAGTGCCCATATTTCAGGCCTGTAATTTGACGAATCAACAAAAGGGTTAGTCGGAGGTATTATGTAAGCACTGGTAGATGTGCCGTGATGCACATCAATACGCAATATTTTACCGAGCAGGCTTTGCGGATTTTGAGCATTATTATTTGGATCGCCGCCGCTTCCGCCGTCACCCGTTGCAATATATAAATAACCATCTGTACCGAAATGAATACAGCCACCTTTATGATTAGTAAATGGTTGCTGAATGTTTATTATCTTATGTTCAGAAGAAAGGTTTGCAATGTTAGCTGAAGATGATACTTTAAACCTGGATACCTGTGTGCTGCCGATTGTATCTATGTAATAAACATAGAAAGAACCATTGGTTTTATAACTGGGATCAAAGGCAAGGCCAAGCAATCCTTGTTCACCACTATACCTTACTTCTTTGCTTATATCAAGAAATGGTGTTGGCAGCCTTGTGCCTGTTAAATCTGCAATAAATATTTGCCCTGATTCCTGTACCACGAATAACCTGCTGTCGCCGGCGTTTTCGATAGCAACAGGTGCAGTGTAACCTGTAGAAAATTGCTGTAGTGAAAGCGTGGCTTGTGCCTGCGATAAATAATGATTAAACAATAACAAAGCTAAAAGTGTAAAATACTTTTTCATACTTGCAAGATTTTGATTAAATTAATTAAGTAATACGGATATTATAACAAATTAAAATTAGGTTTTGTTTTTGAATGAAATTCAATGATGATAAAAATGCTTAGATATTTAAAAGCATTATACATTATTTTGATTTTACTGCATCATCCTTACAAATTCATCAAACAGGTAACGGCTGTCATGCGGGCCGGGTGTGCTTTCAGGATGATACTGCACACTAAACGCAGGCTTGTTTTTCATACGGATACCTTCAATGCTTTCATCATTTAAATTAGCGTGGGTTATTTCAATTTCTTTATTATCACGCACTGCATCGGGCACAACACCAAACCCATGATTCTGCGTGGTTATCTCACACAAATTATTAATAATATTTTTTACAGGATGATTTAGGCCCCTATGCCCATGATGCATTTTAAATGTAGGAATATCATTTGCCAATGCTAGCAGTTGATGACCAAGACAGATGCCAAATAAAGGCTTGTTTTCTTTCAGTAAATCTTTAACTGTACTAACTGCATACGGCATTGCCGCGGGGTCACCGGGACCATTTGAAATAAAATACCCGTTTGCATTAAATGCTTTTATTTCTTCTGTTGATGTTTTTGCAGGAAACACTTTTATATGCACACCGCGGTTTGCAAGTGAAGTGAGTATATGTTGCTTTACACCATAATCAACCACCGCAACTTTAATTTTGTTATTGTTATCTCCTGTTTCATAAATCGTATCAGTGCTTACAAGACTTGCCAGTTCAAGCCCGTTCATGTCCGGCACTTTATCAAGTTCGTTTTGCAAAGATTTTGAATCAGTAATTTCAGAAGATATAATGCAATTCATCGCACCGCTGGCACGGATATCTGTAACAAGCGAACGTGTATCAATGCCTTCAATCGCCACAATATTGTTGGCTTTTAAATAAGCATCCAAACTGCCGGTTGCCTGGTACCTTGAAAACTTATCTTCAAGGTTACGGCCAATCAATCCGCGAATTTTAACTGATGTGCTTTCCTGGTCAAACTGGTTTACACCATAGTTACCAATATGCACATTGTTCATTATTAAAATCTGTCCATAATAACTCGGGTCTGTAAATACTTCCTGGTAACCTGTCATGCCTGTATTAAAACAAATTTCGCCTGTAGCTGTACCAATTTTACCAAATGCTTTGCCTTTAAAATAAGTTCCGTCCTGTAAGAGAAGAAAAGCGTCCTGCTGAATATGCGGCATTTTTTTGAATGTAGTTTCAAAATGCAAAAGAAAAGTATCAGCCTGAAATTTAATGATAAAGTTTTCCAGACGCAAACTCCACGTCAATTATAATTGTAACAAAATAATTCATGCTGTTTTTTCTTCGTTATATATTTTGTGCTTAATTTTCCCGTCCTTTTTAATATTTAACGATTGCCGGAGTTATAAGCATTTTATTGCTTGATAAAATTCCTGATTATATGAAAGCTGTCAACAGCATTATTACAACTTTAGAAACGCGCAATTACATGTGCGCCTTTTTATATTACATCAATCAACATTTTAATAAAAATTTGCTATATGAAAATTATTGAAATTAAAGTTATGCGTGGACCAAACTATTGGTCAACCAGTCGCCATAAATTAATTGTAATGAAGTTAGACCTCGAAGAGTCTGAAGAGTATCCAACCAATAAAATTGACGGCTTTGCTGAAAGGTTGCAGGAGTTGATTCCATCTTTATATACACACCGGTGTTCTGAAAAAAAACAGGGTGGTTTTTTTGAGCGTGTGCGGCAAGGCACCTTGCTTGGTCATGTGATTGAGCATGTGGCTTTGGAAATACAATCACTTGCCGGTATGCAATGTGGTTTTGGCAGAACTTATTCAACAAATACAGCAGGTGTTTATCATGTTATATTTTTTTACCAGGTTGAGAATGCAGGTGTTTATGCGGCTAAGGCTGCATTGCGCATTGTTGAAGCTTTGGAAAGCGATATGTTTTATGATTTATCAAAAGATATAAAAGAGTTATCACGCATCAACAAGAATGAAAACTTCGGGCCAAGTACGCAGGCAATCGTGAATGAAGCAATTAAAAAAGGTATTCCATATAAACGTTTGGATAATGAGTCTTTATTAAGATTAGGACAAGGTGTGCATCAAAAATTAATACGCGCAACGGTGGCGTGTTCTACCAGCAGCATTGGTGTTGAGATGGCTTCTAATAAAGAAGAAACCAAACGCATTTTATCTGAATCATTTATCCCGTTTCCTAAAGGCAATGTTATAAGCAGTGCTGATGAATTAGATGAAACGCTTGACAGGCTTGGGTTTCCGCTGGTGATAAAACCTGTTAACGGCAATCATGGCAAAGGCGTTACTACAAACATCATTTCAAAAGAACAAGCGCGTAAAGCATTTGATGTTGCCAAACAAATTTCAAATAAAATAATTGTTGAACGATTTATCATCGGCACAGATTATCGTTTGCTTGTAATAAATAATAAATTAACAGCTGTTGCCAAACGTACGCCTGCGTCCATTATGGGCGATGATACATCAAGCATAAAACAATTGATTAATGAAACAAATAATGATTCACGCCGCGGCGATGACCATGAAAAAGTTCTGACAACAATAAAGGTTGATAGTGTTACCAATTCAATACTTGTTCAAAAAAACCTTACGCTTAATTCTGTTTTACCAATCGGTGAAATTTTGTATTTAAAAGATACGGCAAACTTAAGCACCGGAGGCACGGCAAAAGATGTAACAGACATTGTGCATTCATCCATTATATTTTTGGCTGAACGCATTGCACGCTTAATGAACCTTGATATATGCGGCATTGATATAATTGCACTGGATATTAATCTTCCGCTTTCTGAAACCAACGGCATTGTGCTGGAAGTAAATGCAGGCCCGGGTTTTCGTATGCATCTTTCACCATCCATGGGTGCAGGCAGAAATGTTGCAGAGCCTGTAATTAATATGTTGTTTCCAAACAATGCGGTTTCACGCATTCCGGTTGTTTCAGTTACCGGCACCAATGGCAAAACAACCGTTACACGTTTGATTGCACACATTGCAACGCTGGCAGGTCATTCGGTTGGCTTTACAACTACAGATGGCATTTATATACAAAACCAGCCGGTGTATTATGGCGATTGCAGCGGGCCTGCCAGTGCTGAAGTTATACTTCGTGATCCTGCAATAGATTTTGCTGTACTTGAAACTGCACGTGGCGGTATTTTAAGAGCAGGTTTAGGTTTTGATAAATGTGATATAGGTATAGTTACAAATGTTACGGAAGACCATTTAGGTTTGAGTGATATACATTCTTTGCAGGAGCTTGCCAAAGTAAAATCTGTTGTGCCGCGCAGCGTGTTCAAAGATGGTTATGCCATTTTAAATGCAGATGATGAGCTTGTATTTAATATGCAGGATGAACTTGATTGCAACGTTGCACTGTTCAGTTTAAATGCAGATAATAAACGCATCAAAAAGCATTATGAAAGTGGCTGTATTGCTGCTGTAATAGAAGATGACACCATTGTTGTGTATAAAGGAGAATGGAAAACAAAGATTGCAAAAGTTAATGAAGTGCCTCTTACATTGAATGGCAGAAGTGAGTGCATGACACAAAATGTTTTGCCGGCGGTTTTAGCTGCGGTGATACAAAATTTTAATATTGAAACGATACGTGCTGCTTTAAAATCGTTTATGCCTTCCGCTGAACAAACACCGGGAAGAATGAACATTTTCCGCTTTAAAAATTTTGAAGTGATGATTGATTATGCGCATAACACAGATGGCTTTGTACAGCTTAAAAAATTTATTGGTAAAACACCTGCATCAGTCAAAGTTGGAATAATCGCTTCAACCGGAGATCGCCGTGATGAAGACATAGAGAACGTTGGTTTTTTGGCAGGACAAATGTTTGATGAGATTATTATTCGTCATGATAAAGATGGCAGGGGCAGAACAAAAGAAGAGCTTACACAGCTTACAGTGCTTGGAATAATGAAAGCAAATCCTGATGCAGTTATCAATATTATTTCAGATGAATTAGAAGCGGTTCAACATGCGATGGATAATGCAAAAGAAAATTCATTCATTGTATTGTGTACAGATAAAGTGAGAGAAAGTATTGCTTATCTTTCGAACGAATTGGAAAAAGAAAAACAACAAGGCAAAAAGCAGGCACAAAATAATATGCTTGCTGCTCATGCTAATTAATACTTTAAAACAATTATAATGAAATATGTAATTACAGGTTCGTTGGGAAATATCAGTAAACCTGTTGCAGAAACTTTATTGAAAGCAGGGCATGAAGTAACTATTATAACTTCAAATCATAAGAATGAAGGTGCTATAAAAGCGCTTGGTGCAAAGCCAGCAGTTGGAATAGTTGAAGATGTAAAATTTCTCAATGAAACATTTAAAGATGCTGACGCTGTTTACACGATGGTTCCGCCAAAATGGGATGCAGATAACTGGAAAGGCTGGATAGCAGGCATCGGAAAAAATTACGTTACAGCTATAAAAGATGCGGGTATTGAATATGTGGTAAATCTAAGCAGCATAGGTGCGCATATGCCAGACGGTGCCGGCCCTGTAAGTGGTTTGCACTATGTGGAGGAAGCTATGAATGAGTTGGATGAGGTAAGCGTAAAGCATCTGCGACCAGCTTATTTTTATCCTAACCTTTTATCGCAAATTAATCTTATTAAACATGCCGGTATAATGGGTGCAAATTATGGTGAAGCAGCTTTTCCAATGATTCATCCTACAGATATTGCAAAGGTTGTTGCGGAGGAACTGATGGGTCTGAAGTTTTCCGGCAAATCAGTTCGTTATATTGCAGGTGATGAAAAAACCGGTGCAGAGATAGCGGCGGTTATAGGTAAAGCTATTGGTAAAGATGATTTGCAATGGATCATTTTTTCAGATGAGCAGAACCTTGATGGTATGAAACAGGTTGGTTTGTCTGAAGAAGTATCAAAAAATTATATTGAAATGGGCAGTGCTTTACGGTCAGGAGAAATGAATGCTGAATACTTCACGCGTAAACCTGAATTAAGCGGTATTAAGTTACAGGATTTTGTACTGGAATTTAAAGCAGTTTTTAATAAGGCTTGATATTATATTAAAGCTTATTCTTTTTAATAATATAACTCCGGGAGCCTCTATAAATCTGATCTTCCTGCATTAGTTGCCTTGCAAAGCATTGTGCATTTTTTTTGTTGAAAAACACCCCTTTTACATTGGCTTGATTAGATTCATATTGCTTATAATTATCAATAACTACCAAATAAATCTTTTTAGTTTTCATGGTACGTAAATAGAAAAAGTAATGACTTGTCTATTAGTCGTAATTACTTTAGTGCAGTAACACTCTTTAAAAGGCTGAACTAATATAAGCTGGTATTATAGTTTCAGTTTTTTTAAATTTCAAATTTTAACCTGATAGCTTTTAATGTATCATAGTTAAAATGAAGAAGGCAATATTTTTTTCTGGCTCTCTTTATAATTTAAAACCAAACCTAGGGAAGGTGATTTTGTACTGGTATTATAGTCAGGCTGAATATGCATGCTCAAATCCCGGCTTACATCAAAATCTTTTAAGTGCGCAAATACCGTAGCGTCGGCAATGTTTAACGACCATGCAAGCAAAAAAAATAAAATAGAATAATCCCTGTCTTTGCGAAAAGAGTTTCGATAATATTGTAGTGATTCTGAAGTTAAGCCTTTTAATTTTGGATTAACAGCATCTGAATCGCCACCGCTAACTAAAATATCAAAAGCTTTTTCGGTGCGGTGAAGCCAGGTATTATTGTAAATAAATGTAACTGTTGGTACAGACAATGCGCCGTAAACAATTGGTATCTTCCAGTATTCACGATTATATGCCTGCCCCCAGCCGGGAATAATTGCAGAGCGTAAAGTGGCTTTGTGCGGGTCATGTTTTGCCTTTGATACTGAATCTTTTTTTGCCAGTATAATTGAAGATTTGTTTTTACTTATTTTTAATGTATCAAGCAAAACCAGCTTGCCATTATCAACCATTCTTAATGAATCTTTTTGTGCAGTAACCCATAAACAGGAAGTTATAAAAACGGATATAAGAAAAAATAATTTATACATATTAATCTGCACGCACATTCATCAAATCGAGAATTTTATTTAGTTCATCCTGCGTATAATATTCAATGGTTATGCTACCGTTGCCTTTGGATGAATTTTTTATTGAAACCTTTGTTGAAAAATGCGATGCTAAATTATCTTCTATGCGCTTATATGCATTGTTAATAGTTCTATTGGTTATAGATTTAACAACACCGGTTTTATTACGGTATAAATTTCTTACCAGCTCTTCTGTTTGCCTTACATTTAGTTGTCGGTGCTTAATTTCACTATAAACATAAATCTGGTTGTCTATTGTATCAATGTTAATCAACGCACGTGCATGACCCATGCTCAAAATACCATTACGCACTGCCAGTTGAATATCCGGTGGAAGTTTTAATAAACGGATAAAATTTGCAACCGTGCTTCTCTCCTTTCCCATGCGTTCTGCAACCTGTTCCTGCGTGTAATTTAGTTCATCCATCATGCGCTTATAACTCAATCCTATTTCAATCGCATTCAGGTCTTCACGCTGTAAATTTTCAAGCAAGGCAAGCTCTAATAATTCATTATCATTTGCCTGGCGTATGTAAGCCGGAATATCTTTTAAACCAGCAATTTTTGCGGCACGCAGACGGCGTTCACCCGCAACCAACTGGTATTTTCCATCAGCCAGTTTTGATACCGTTAAAGGCTGAACAATATCATATTGTTTTAAGGATGCAGCTAATTCATTCAATGCGATTTCATCAAAATCATGCCTTGGATTTTTTGGGTTGGTTATAATATTTTCTAACGGAATACGTAACACACTGGTAACAGATTCTATAACATCTGTTTTTAAATTACCAGCCGTTGTTTTAAGATCGGTATCAATATTCTGGAGTAAGGATCTTATGCCTCTGCCTAATAAATCTTTATTTTGTTTTGAAGTACTCATTATAGTTTCATCTTTCATTCCAGGATTTTTTCTTCGTTGGTCATGCGGGTCATATTATTTTTTTGCAATACTTCTTTAGCAAGGTTAAGATAATTTACAGAACCTTTGCAATGTGCATCATATAACACAACCGGTTTGCCTGCACTTGGCGCTTCACTTAATTTACTGTTACGATGAATGATTGTTGAAAATACAATATCTTCAAAATGGCGGCGCACTTCATTAACAACCTGGTTGCATAAGCGAAGGCGGCCGTCATACATCGTCATTAAAATACCTTCAATCTGTAATTCTGTATTTAAACGGTTCTGTACAATCTTAATCGTGTTTAATAATTTGCCCAGGCCTTCCAGCGCAAAAAACTCGCATTGTACAGGTATAACAATACTGTCTGATGCCACCAACGCATTTACTGTTATTAATCCAAGTGATGGTGAACAATCAATAATGATAAAATCGTAATCTTTACGAACCGGCTCCAGCACATTTTTTAGAACACGTTCACGGTTTGGAAAATTTATCATCTCTACTTCATAACCAACCAAATCAATATGCGAAGGAATTATATCAAGATACGGCACATCACTTTTTAAAATAACATCATGCGCAGGAGTGTTGTTTATCATGCAATCATACAAACTTGTTGTTACATTGTGCAAATCAAAACCAATTCCTGTAGTGCTGTTTGCCTGCGGATCTGCATCAACCAACAAAGTCTTAAACTCAAGCACAGCAAGGCTTGCAGCTAAATTAATTGCTGTTGTAGTTTTACCAACGCCACCTTTCTGATTTGCTACACCAATTATTCGGGCCATTTAATTTCCTATTTTCTATTTCCGGTTTCCAATTCTTATTACTCATCACTCATAGCTCACTACTCATAACTTTTAAACATCAATCGTTTCACCAATTTTTGGCAACAATAAAGTTTTGCCTGCGGCTTTAAAATCAGCAACTGCTTTTTCAGTATCAATCTTAATTAAATCAAACGTGTTGTAATGCACGCCGATAACAGTATTGCATTGAATGAAATCTGAAGCGATGATTGCATCATTTGCATCCATTGTATAATTACCACCGATAGGCAAAACAGCGAAGTTTAGTTTTGCAAAACGTGGTATCAACTGCATGTCTAATGTCAACCCGGTATCACCGGCAAAATAAAAATTGCCTTCATCACTTGTAAAAACAAAACCCAACGGATTGCCGCCGTAAGAACCATCCGGCAAAGAAGATGAATGCACCGCATTTACAGCACGCACTTTTCCAAAATCAAATGCAACAGGGCCGCCATGATTTAAAGGATGCACTTTTTTAATATCATTTTTTTCAAACCAGTCTGCAATTTCAGGAGCACCAACACACATTGCATTTGTTTGTTTTGCCAGCGCAATTGCATCTGCTACATGATCGCCATGACCATGCGAAATAAAAAGATAATCGGCTTTAATTGATTTTATATCTATATTCTTTGCAAGCGGGTTATGGGTGATGAAAGGATCAAACAAAATTGTTTTTCCTTTTATAATAACACTAAAACCAGCCTGCCCGTAATATATAAATTGCATATTTTATTTTTTGAGGCGCAAATGTAATTTTTAAGCTTTCAAGTTTCAACAATATTAGTTTTTTGCAGTTACTTGTTATCAATATTTATCAACATCTTATTATTATCGGATTTTACTTTGCAAAAAAAATTTATGCGCAATTGGAGCGGATGGTGGATGATAGTTGTACTTATTATCTTGATTGATGTTTACGTATTTTTTGCTTTGCGGTTTCTTACCCAACATAACAGCGATAAAAGCCGCATCTTTCTTTTCTCATTATACTGGCTGGTTTCTGCGTGTGCTGTAATTTTTATTTTATCATTCAGAGGTTCAGATTTTTTACAGAAACATGTTGTACTTAGAAATTATACGTTCGCAATTATTGTAGGATTATTCTTTGCAAAATTAATTGCTGCCGTGTTTTTTCTGCTTGATGACGTACGCCGTTTATTTGTTTGGCTGATGGGAAAAATATTTCCTAAATCAGGTGTTGATTTTACGCATGATGCAATGTGTATAAGCCGCTCACAATTTTTAACATGGATAGGATTTATTTTAGGCGGAGGATTATTTGCCACGCTCATGTTTGGCTTCTCCAATAAATATAACTATAAAGCAAGAAGAATCAAACTATCATTTACCAACTTACCTAAAGGCTTTAAAGGTTTAAAAATTGTACAGATAAGTGATATACACAGTGGCAGTTTTACAAACAAAGAAGCTGTAGAAAAAGGTGTTGCACTTGCATTAAAACAAAACGCTGACCTTGTTTTATTTACCGGCGATTTGGTAAATGATAAAGCCGATGAAATGCATGATTACATGGATGTATTTAATAAAATAAAAGCGCCGATGGGCGTTTACAGCACATTAGGCAATCATGATTATGGTGATTATACAAGTTGGCCAAGTGCAGAAGCAAAAACAGAAAATTTAGAAAGATTAAAAGCGATACATGGAAAACTAGGCTGGCGTTTACTAATGAATGAACATATAGCATTAGAAAAAAATGGCGATAAAATTGCATTGATTGGCATTGAAAACTGGAGTGCGTTTGGCAATTTTCCGAAATATGGTAAGATGACTTTAGCATATCCGGGCAGCGAAAAATATCCGTTCAAAATTTTAATGAGCCATGATCCCAGTCATTGGGATGCGCAGGTGCGCCCTGAATATCCGGATATTGATCTTACGCTTTCAGGTCATACACATGGTATGCAATTCGGTGTAGAAAATCCATATTTTAAATGGAGCCCGGTACAATATTTTTATAAAGAATGGGCTGGCTTATACAAAACCGGCAAACAGGTTTTATATGTAAATCGTGGTTATGGTTTTATAGGTTATCCCGGCAGGGTCGGCATCTTACCAGAGGTAACTGTATTTGAGTTAAGCTGATAATTTTTTATATTTTTTGTTTGTGGTGTTGATAAACATGGATTGGGTTATTGTTTTATTAGCAGTAAGAAAAAAAATGATATTCAAACCTGTAGAATGGAAACGTTTTTCTAACAGATTTACATTAGATTAATGCTTAGAAAATGTAATCTTAAAAACTAATGTAACCCAGCCAGGATAATAACTGTTATTCCAAGTATAAAAAATATAAACATTGCAGTTAATAACGAGTTGGTGGATTTCGGTGCATGTTTAAATTCTTTCCATATAAAAACACCCCAACAGGCTGCTATTAATGTTGCTCCCTGACCTAAACCGTACGAGATTGCAGGGCCGGCTTTGCCTGCTGCAATCAAATTGAATGAGTTGCCTAATCCCCAAATCAGGCCACCAAGAATTCCGACCAGATGTGTTTTAAAATTGCCTTTAAAATAATCAGTATAAGAAACAGGTAAACCGGTAATTGGCTTGCGCATTAATATGGGATTGAATAAAAAATTACTGATGAAAATGCCAACAGAAAAAATAAACACTGCAGTATATGGTGTCATCTTTCCAGCGGCTGGTGACTGAAAGTTTTCTATGTCCATTGATGCAGCAATAAAGCGGTAGAAGAATGACATTAAAAAACCTGCTGCAACAGAAAGTAGTATGCCTTTTCTCACAGTTGATTTTGGTGAATCGTTTATAGTTGTTTTTACAGATGCATTTGCTTTATTGTAAGCTGCGGCATTTAATAAAATTGCGACAATAATTAAAGCAACCCCAAGAAATAAAAATGTTGAATTACCTTTTTGTGCAATTGCATAATTTAAAATCACACCAAGCACCAATGCAATGCCGATACCTATGGGAAATGCAACTGCTAAACCGGCTTCAGCAATAGCAGCCGAAAATAAAATATTGGCTGCATTAAAAATTATTCCTCCAATTAATGCACTGAGTATGTTTAATGAATCAGCTTGTTTTAAATCATTTATAAAACTTCTTCCTTCATAACCAATGCTGCCAAGTGTTAATGCTGATATTACTGAAAACAATAAAATTCCAATAACATAATCCCAATAGAATAACTCAAAACGCCATGTTTTTTGTGCGAGCTTTTGTGTGTTCGCCCATGAGCCCCAGCATATCATTGTGATAATACAAAACAGTACCGCAACACCATAACTTTCTACGATAAACATGATTAAAAATTATTCTTAGTTATAAAATCTTCAAACTCTTTTTTTGTAGGTGCGGATGCTTGCGCTCCAAGCTTCGTAACAGAAATGGCTGCAGCAGCATTGGCAAATTGTATTGCTTCTTCAATTAGTTTTTTTTCTGATAATGCGACAGCTAAAGCACCATTAAAAACATCACCTGCTGCTGTTGTATCAATAGCATTCACTTTATAAGATGGCACCAGTTGAAATTCATTATTTTGATATAACAATGCTCCTTCACTTCCTAATGTTATAATAATAATTTTTATTCCTTTGCATGATAATTTTTTTGCAGCTTGTTTTGCTGATTTAACATCCTGAATCTCAATGGCAGTAAGCATTTCAGCCTCTTTTTCATTTGGTGTAATGATAGAAATTTTGCTTAATAACTCATCCGATAATGCACAAGCCGGAGCAGGATTTAAAATCAAGGTTTTATTGTTTTGTTTAGCAAACTCAGCAACATATTCAATCGTTGATAAAGGTGTTTCTAACTGAGTTAAAATTATTTCAGCATTTTCTAATACACCAGTTGTTTTTTCTATATCTTCTTTTGATAAAAAGCTGTTCGCACCTGAGGCAACTGCAATGCAATTTTCACCTTTTGCATCAACAGATATTAAAGCAACACCTGATGGATTTTTGTCATCAATAAAAACAAAATCTGTATTGATATTTTCTTTGTTGAACAGTTCAATTGCTTCTTTGCCAAAAACATCATTACCAACCTTTGCAATAAAAGTTACGGAGCCGTTTAAACGAGCAGCTGCCACAGCCTGGTTAGCACCTTTGCCGCCGGCATTCATAAAAAAATTTCCCCCTAAAACAGTTTCACCAGGCACAGGCAAATGCTCCGTTTTAATAACCATGTCTGTATTAGAACTTCCTATTACAACAATCATTGGAATTATGAATTATAAATCATAGGTTCATTTTCTTTATTTCATCAACTGCATAATCAACGGCTCTCGCTGTTAAAGCCATATATGTTAATGATGGATTCTGGCAGGCTGTTGAAGCCATGCATGCACCATCTGTAACAAAAACGTTCTTTACATCCCAAACCTGATTATGCTCATTTAATATAGATGTCTTTGGATCTTTGCCCATTCGTGCGGTGCCCATTTCATGTATGCCTAAACCAGGCGCCTGGCCGTTATCATAAGCTTCGATATCTTTAAAACCGGCACGTTCAAGCATTTCGCTGCCACTGTTTAAAATATCTTTTAGCATGTTTAATTCATTCGCTTTATACTCACAATCAATTTCAAGTTGTGGTATTCCCCACACATCTTTTTTGTCTTTACTTAAAGAAATTTTATTCTCATAATAAGGTAAGCATTCACCCATACCAGTCATCCACATATCCCATGGCCCGGCTTCAGTCATTTGTTCTTTTAACGATGCACCGATTGTATCATTTGTAACATTGCCTTGTCTTCTTGAGCCACCCGCAGCAACAGCGTAACCACGTATAAAATCCTGTTGTTTATCATTATTCACATTTCTAAAACGTGGAATGTATATTCCCGTTGGCCGTCTGCCATAATAATAAGAATCCTGGAAACCATCATACGAAGCTTCAAAATGTCCACGATAATTATGGTCCATTAAGTAATGGCCAAGTACATCATTTGTGTTGCCTAAGCCATTTGGAAATTGATTTGATGTTGAGTTCATCAATACTAATGTTGTATTAATGGTACCTGCGTTTAAGAAAATAATCTTCGCGAAATATTCAGTTGTTTTTTTTGTATTGGTATCAATGACACGTACACCTGTTGCCTTGTTTGTTTTTTCATCATAGATAATTGAATGCACAACAGAAAATGGCCGCAACGTAAAATTATTTGTTGCTTTCGCTGCCGGAATGGAAGCCGAAACACTGCTGAAATAACCGGCAAACGGACAACCTCTTGTACATAAATCCCTATACTGGCAAGGTCCTCTTCCGTTTAAACCTTTTGTAAGATTTGCAGTGCGTGAAATAATAACATGCCTGTTTGCAAAGTTTTTTTCTGTTTGTTCTTTAAAATGTTTTTCAATACAATTCATTTCCATTGGCGGCAAAAACTCACCATCAGGTAAATGCGGAAGACCATCTTTATTACCACTGATGCCAACAAATTTTTCAACGTAAGAATACCAGGGTGCAATGTCTTTATAACGAATCGGCCAATCAACACCAACACCTTGTTTTGCGTTGGCTTCAAAGTCCAAATCACTCCAGCGTTGCGTCCATCTTGCCCACATTAAACTTTTGCCGCCAACCTGGTAACCGCGAACCCAATTAAAAGGTTTTACCTGTTCATACGGATGCTCATTATCCTTTACAAAAAAATGTTGCGTAGCTTCTGTAAAAGCATAGCACTTACTTATAATGGGATTATCTTCAATTACTTTTTCTGAAAGTGCGCTATGATGTGGCAGCTCCCATGGTGCAAGGTTCATGGTCGGATAATCTTTGATATGTTCAACGCTTCTGCCACGTTCAAGCATTAAAACTTTCATGCCTTTTTCGCAAAGCTCTTTTGCAGACCAGCCACCCGTCATGCCTGCACCAATAACGATTGCATCAAACGTGTTTTGTTCAACACCTTTTGAATTTATGTTAGGCAAACTATCGTTTGGAGAACCCATGTTTATTTCTTTAAATTATTTCTTTGGCTGATGTTGAATCAGTTCATCAATAAATTTTTGTACAACAGCCGGTGAAACCTTCTCAACAAGATAAGCCTGTTGCCCAGTTGGATTATCTATCCATGTATTGCTACCATCTTTATCACTGATTGAAATTTTTCCATGCTTAATGTTATACCAGTTATCATAACCAAGCACCCCAACCAATACGGCAGTCTCATCCCAGCTTTTTCTACCAGCGCTATCTTCTTTAGCCAATGGAATAGCAATACGAAACACATCTTTTATGGGGCTATTCTGTATTGCATTATTATGAATCAACGGCAAACCGACTTTAATCTTTTCACCAATTTCAAAACCAGAAAATAAAACCGGTGTTGGCCAGTTTTCATATACAAATTTTGATGAAGGGAAATCACGGTTAATATTAAATTCACTACCTGAAGGAAACCTGCCGCCCATACTTACCAGCTGTTTTACTTTTTGCTTAATAAGTTGTTCACCTGTTAATGACGAAAACATATCAGGCTTTGATTGTAATAAATTTTTAAGATTAGTTAGAAAGCCGACTGTAATGATAGTAACAGAATTATCGGGTTGAATAGATAAAATTCTCCTGTATAAAGCAACTGCATCAGGCACATCTTTATTACTGTTGATTGAATGCGGATATTTATTTACGATTGAATCTGTCCAGTGTTGCCAATCTTTTAAATCTAACGCATCACCTTTTGGTACACCAATCGGAATATTAGTACGATTAAAGTAAGTATTAAATACACTAAAAACAGCGGCCACATTTTCATATTTAGTGCTTGCTATGGTTGCAATAATATTCGCCATGCCTTCATCTGCAAACGTGTGTAATAAAGTAATAGCGCCAACATCATCATAATCTGGGCCCATGTCAGAATCAAAAATCACATTCAATGCAGGTTGCGTTACAGCATGTAATGAAAACATTAAAAGAAGTATAATCGTAAATGTTTTTTTCATGATTAATGTTACCAGTTAAAAGTTTTTCTTACATAATCAAGGCTTGTTTTCCAATCTTCTTTTACAGGATTTTTTGGTGGCTCATCGAACGCTAATTCAATCGCGGCTTTGCCAGTGTAATTAATATCCTTTAATGTCTTTGCAATAGCCGGGAAATCAGTAACACCTTCGCCAACATATTCAGTCCACTTACCATTTACATATTGATCGCGGATATGCATGTAAACAATTTTGCCGGCATAAGTTTTAATAAACCAAACCGGGTCAACACCGGCACGAACAAGCCAGTTTAAATCAGGGCCGAGTTTAATGTCAGGAATTCTTTTTAAGGTGCCTTTCAAATCATGCAAATCGTTTGTTACTTCAAAGGTGTGATTGTGAAGATTTGGAGCAATCTTATTCTTATCACACATCACTAAAATTTTTTTTAATAATTCAGCCTGCGCATCTAATTCATCTTCTGTTTTTGTATGATGTGCATCACCAACGGTAAGTCCAATCATTGTTCCGCCAACATTATGTAACCTTTCAGTTACTAATTCAACATCATCTAAAATTTTTTGCTGCTGATTTTTATCCCACATATCAGCATAATAAGAACTGCCTGTTACCGGTAAATCATATGTATGAATTAAATTATTAAACCTGTCAACCGCACCATCCTGCCTTAATAAAATTTCCATCACTTCAACACCTTGCAAGCCTGCATATTTTAAATCGCTGAATACTGTATCAAGTATGGGAGTGCAATTCCATTCCGGCGGATACCTGCTTGCATAAACCCACAGATGTGCATAGACAGGAACTTTGTTTTGAAAAAAGAAATTACTTTTTGATTGTGATAATAACAAACCACCAGCAAATGCAGATGATTTTTTTATAAAATTACGGCGTGATAGCATTGACACATATTCAATATACAATAATCAATATTCAATGTTTATTTATTAGACAAAGCAAACGCAACATAACTATCTCCAGATTTTGTTCCAAGCTTTCCACCACCACATGCTATAACCACATACTGTTTGCCATTCGCCTGGTAAGTAGCCGGAGTAGCAAACGCCGCAGCGGGTAATTTCGTTTGCCATAATAATTTACCTGTATGTTTATTAAACGCTCTGAACATACCATCTTTTGTTGCACCGATAAATATTAAACCACCTTTAGTAACAACCAAACCACCATAATTTTC
>CAHJWK010000051.1 GCA_903642275.1 Chitinophagaceae bacterium | reverse complement strand
AATAGCGCTCCATAAAGAATAGCGGCCACCAACCCAGTCCCAGAATTCAAACATGTTGGCAGGATCAATACCAAACTTTTTTACTTCTTCTGTGTTTGTGCTTAATGCTGCAAAATGTTTTGCGATTTCTTTTTCATCTTTTGCAGACTTCAAAAACCATTCACGTGCGGTATTTGCATTAGTCATGGTTTCCTGAGTAGTAAATGTTTTTGAGGCAATAAGAAACATCGTTTCTTCAGGCATAATTAATTTCAATGTTTCA
This sequence comes from Chitinophagaceae bacterium, assembly GCA_903642275.1. GTDB lineage: Bacteria > Bacteroidota > Bacteroidia > Chitinophagales > Chitinophagaceae > Parafilimonas. The sequence goes on along the minus strand of CAHJWK010000051.1, from coordinate 27,329 downwards.
ACAATCTGCGTTCCATCAACATTGCTTACAAAATAAGGTTGCATACCTTCTACCCAGTATGGCTTCAATGCTTCTGTAACCATCACCGGACCCAAATCGCTGCCACCAATACCTATGTTTACAATATATTTTATCTTCTTACCTGAATAACCTTTCCATTCACCGCTATGTATTTTTTCGCAAAATTCTTTCATTTGTTGTTGTACGCGATGTACATCAGGCATAACATCTTTTCCATCACTCAATACAGGTTCACCACTAAAATTTCTTAGTGCGGTATGCAGCACAGAGCGACCCTCTGTTTCATTAATTTTATCACCGCTGAACATTTTGCCAATTGCTTCTTTTACTTTACAATCTTCAGCAAGTTGTAAAAGCAATTGCATGGTTTTTTGGGTGATAATATTTTTTGAGTAATCAAATAATATATCCTGAAATTTTAATGAAAACCTTTTAAAGCGATCTGCATCATCATTAAATAAACGCTTCATAATCACATTGCGCATTTCATCATGATGCTTTGTTAGCAGCAACCAGGCTTGAGTATTTGTCGGATTAATTTTCGGTAGCATTATTTTTTGTTTGTTGAACCAGACACCTAACGCTGTCAGTGCAATATTACAGTTCTTTAATTACGTTTATTGTTTGCTCAATCATTTCACTTGTAATATCCAAATGGATAACCAAGCGAATTTGATTTTGTGAAATAGCAATCGCTAAAATATCATGTTTTTTTAATTTAGCCTGTAATTTTAAAGCCGTATATTTTTCTTTCACTTCAAAGATGAGAATGTTTGTTTCAACAGGCAGCATTTCGCCAACAAAATCTTTCTGCTTTAAAACATCCGCCAACTGTTGCGCATGATAATGATCTTCACTTAACCTGTTAACATTATTATCCAAAGCATAAATACATGCCGCTGCTAAATAACCGGCCTGGCGCATTCCTCCACCAAATCCTTTTCTTACACGTCTCGCTTTTACAATAAAATTTTTTGTTCCGATAAGAACGCTGCCAACAGGTGCACCCAAACCTTTACTTAAACAAATTGAAATGCTGTCAAAGATTTTTCCATAATCTTTGGGGGATTCATTTTTAGCAATAATGGCATTAAACAACCTTGCTCCATCAAGATGCAATGCCAAATCATTTGCCTCGCAGGTTTTTTTTATTTGAACGATGTCATCAAAATCATAACAACTTCCGCCGCCACGATTAGCCGTGTTTTCTAATGAAGCCATTTTTGATACAGGTTTATGCACATCATTTTTATTATTGATGGATGCTTCAACCTGATGAGCGTTTATTCTTCCAGTACTACCATCAATCAGCTTAACAGAGCAACCCGCATTAAATGCAATGCCGCCACCTTCATACTGGTAAATGTGTGAAAGCTTGTCGCAGATAACTTCATCACCCGGTTGCGTGTGACATTTAATTGCAATTTGATTTGTCATGGTGCCACTTGGGCAAAAGATAGCTGCTTTCATTCCAAACATATCAGCCACTTTTTCTTCCAGTTCATTGATAGTTGGGTCTTCTTCAAAAACATCATCACCCACTTTTGCATGCATCATTGCATCAAGCATTGCAATTGTAGGACGGGTTACAGTATCACTTCTAAAATCAATCATGCGTCGCGAAGATAAAGGCTAAGCTATTGAATAACCTGGAACGGATTATAATTTCAATCATCATTTTATAATTTAAATTTTAATTGTTTTAGTGATGGTCAGCAACGCTTAACCAGATGAGTTGAAAAGCAGATATTTTTAAACAGGTTGCCATGATACAATATAATATTATTATAGCAATCAGCCGGTAAGCGAGAAAATATGTATTTTGTGCAGGTAATATGAAAACATTAAAATTCCTGCCTTTGTTATCATTGTTTTTTATTTCTTGTGATAGTAAAAAGGATAGCATTATTGATAGTCAAAAGTTAATCAATCAACAATTAACCGGCCTCGCAGATTCTTTGAACCGTGTAAGTGATACCACAAGTTTTCGTCGCATTAGATCAGAGATACATGTTTTACAATTAAGATTTGACAGTCTAAGTGTTGAACTTAAAAAATTCAAAAAAGTAAAATATTCGAAAAAATAAATATTCTCAGTATTTGCCGGTTGAATACCATTGATTTAAGTAATCAAGACCAGCGGCTGCGGTATTGCAATGGAAAAGCTGGTTAAGATTGGCGCGTTTATCTTGTGCCGAATTTATTTTGTGTATAATTACTTTTATTTGTCTCTATGAATGCTTTGCATGTGTAACGTAAAACGCGAATTAAAGCTGATTATAAATGACGAGCCGAAAGATTAATAAACATGATTATTAATCTATAAAGAATGGCTTCCTTGTCAACGATTTTTACAAAAAATCCACAATCAAGCGGAAATAAGTTATATAAATTGTAACTTTGCCGCCCATTTCATAATTTTAAGTAACTTTTTTACACTAATACGCAACTTTTGCGTATTTAAAGTATAAATAACAAAGGACACAATATATGAGGCAGCTAAAAATTGCTACCCAGATTACCAATCGTGATTCGCAGGCAGTTGAAAAATATCTGCAGGAAATCTCTAAGATTCCGATGATAACTCCCGAAGAGGAAACTACACTTGCGCAGCGGATTAAGATGGGTGACCAGAGAGCACTGGATAAACTTGTGCAGGCCAATTTGCGTTTTGTGGTATCTGTTGCTAAGCAGTACCAGCACCAGGGCCTTTCTCTTAGCGATCTAATCAACGAGGGTAACCTTGGTTTGATAAAAGCAGCCCAGCGTTTCGATGAAACAAAGGGTTTTAAATTTATTTCATACGCTGTATGGTGGATTCGCCAGTCCATTTTACAAGCGTTGGCAGAGCAGGGCAGATTAGTCCGCTTGCCTCAAAACAAAATTGGCACTTATAACAAAGCAAATAAAGCCTACATGGCTTTTGAGCAGGAGCATGAACGGGAACCTTCAACTGAAGAATTGAGCGAAATTCTTGAGATGAGTGAAACGGAAATCAACAACATTTTTCAAAGTAACACAAGGCATACATCTCTTGATGCACCAGTGCATGAAGCTGAAGATGTGGCCATGGGTGATTTGCTGGAAGGAAGTGATGATACCGATGAAGATGTAATGAAGGATTCTTTGCGTGAAGAAATTAAACGTGTATTAAGATCTCTTAGTCCACGCGAGGCAGAAATTGTAAACGCTTACTTTGGCCTCGAAGGTGAAAATGGTGTAACCATTGAACAGATAGGTATGAAGTATGACTTAACAAAAGAACGCATTCGCCAGATTAAAGAAAGAGCTATTAAGCGTTTGCAGAAAGCACGTTACAGCAGTTCGCTTAAATCTTATTTAGGATAATTCCTCATCTCTCCAACCCTCTCTACAAGTGTAGAAGGAGATTTAAGAAGCTTTAAAGCCGCCGCAAGGTGGCTTTTTTATTTAGAAGACCTCATCCCAACTCTTCTTCAAAGGAGAAGGGCAAGAAAATCATTATACTTATATCAAGATAGAAATTGATTGTTTGTATAATCTGAAGTCTATTAAACCAATCCAAAGTAAAAAATAAGCAAAAGTAATTTTTTGCACTACCGGTAAGTACCAAATCAATTTTGGATTATAGTAGAGAAGATTGTTAACTGCAATCAAAATAATAGTAAATAATCCCATCCAAAATAAATTAAACCATTTTATTTTATACAAGCCGATAAAAGTTCCTGTTAGCGCTATCAACCCAAAACCTGTCGCAATGTTTATAATGTAATCATGAAATACCGTAAATAAAAATATTCCGATTGTAACCGATATAAATCCTGATATCTGAATTATCAGCTTGTTACTTTTCTTTTTAAAAATTTGCTTTGGAAAAATATACCAGAAAGTTGCAAGTGATATGCAGAGAACAAGCATTGCAGTGAGTGCTATTGGCCTGGCAGAATTATGCTGACCGTTGATTGCATTTTCATTTAACAAGTTGCACCAGTAATTTTGTGTCCAGCTAAAACCTTTTGAATTTTTATTAACCTGATTCCCTCCCGGGTAAAACAGCGTTGCAATAACATACAATAAAATATATAGAAGAATGCCAAACAATGGAGCAAAAATCCAGATATTTTTCTTAGAAGATGATAACATAATTACATTATTGGCTCGCCTTCTTTTTCGGTTAGTTCTTTATATGCTTTATATAATTGTTCGCGAATCGTTGAATTAGATTTATTCTGAATTACTCTTCCGTCAATTTCATAAACCGGCGTCAACTCTCCCATTGTGCCTGTTGTAAAAACTTCATCAGCATTATAAAATTCAGTAATAGAAATGTTTTTTAAAAAGACTGGAATTTTTAACTGATGTGCAAGTTTTATAACATTCGTTCTTGTTATACCGGGCAAGCAGGCATCTGCGTTCGGCGTTAACAGCAAGCCGTCTTTAACCATAAAAACATTACAGGCATTTGTTTCTGAAACAAAACCAAGATTATCTAACATGATTGCATCATCTGCACCGCAATAATTGGCTTCAATTTTAGCCAGAATATTATTCAATAAGTTGTTATGATGAATTTTGGAGTCGAGATGCATGGGTGAATTGCGCCTTATGTGTGAAGTGATGAGCTTGATGCCTTTCGCATTATCATAAACAGGTGGTTTATATTCAGCTAACACAATTAAACAACTGCCGCTTTGGTTTAAACGCGGGTCCATTCCTGAAGTTATCTTCTCTCCTCTTGTAAGCGTTAAACGTATATGTGCATCGTTGCAAAAATTATTTGCCTTTAATGTTTGAAAGATGGCATCTTTTATAAATACTGATGAAGGAATATCAACAAACATTAATGTATGTGCTGATGCCTGCAAACGTTCTATGTGTTCATTCAGACAAAATACTTTGTTATTATAAATTCTTAGTCCTTCCCAAACTGCATCACCACCTTGTACTGCACTATCGAACACAGAAATTTTTGCTTCACTTCTGTGATACAATTTGTCTTTAATAAAGACTTGTATGTTTTTATTCTGCTGATAAAACTGTTGCTGCATGATATATTGTTGAAATGAAAGGCGATGTTCCAGCAGCTAAGATAACCGCCAAGAGTACTTAAAACATACGCAACTGCGCCTTTTTACTTCGACGGCTTATGTTTTTACCCCGGTAGCGAGGTTTTTTATCCCGGTACCGGACTTATTTTATGCAGCGGCGAAGCAAAAATACCCGGTGCCGCACGTTTTAACTCCGGCATTGCGTGTTTTTACTGCAATGCCGAACCTTTTTACTCCGATGCCGCATGTTTGAGGTACCTTACCCCACTTCGGAAGTACCCCCTCCCACTTCAGAAGTACCCCTTGTACTTATTTTTAGCTACCTGGAGAAATATCAAAACCCGGCTTTAAGCGAATAAGCAGATAATTGCCCATAATACAATTTGCATTCATTGTACAATGGTTCAAGGTAAACAGGCAGTTGGCGTTCACTCGTTTTTTGTTTTTCGAAACCGGTAGAATTATGTACACCATCATACCAATACTTTGCCCAAACACCATCATAAGGTTTTGCACCAGCCGGCCAGCGCAACATTTTTTCATCGAATGAAATTTGCAGCGCAGCACATAGTTGCTGTAAAATATTTTGAGGTGATTGCAACAGCTCATTGGAATCAAGCACAATACAATTCAATTTATTTTTAGTTAGATAATTGAAAAGCCACCATTGTTTTTCAATACCAATATCCTTCATAGCAACATCTTTTCTCACCTGTGCATACGAAGCAATGATTTGTTTCGGGTTGCGAATGAAAATGATGTTTTTTGTTTGTGAAAGAAAGTCAAGATTTACATCAGTAAGATGATGCGTCATTTGCTTGAAGAATGCAATTGATTTATGATGATCAGCCAGGATGATCTTATTTATAACTTCAGTTGCATCATTGCTTTGCGATTGCAGTATTTCTTTCTTGCCCGGGTGATCTCTGTTTGTTACTGAAAGATAATGTGCATATAAAGGTTCATCAAAAACAATGATATCATCACATTGGGCAAACGAGTACATCATTGCAGTTGAAATATTACGCGGACTGCTCCATAAACAAATGCGCTTCATCAAATCAAAATAAATAAAAAGTCCCGATAAAAATCGGGACTGTGTTGAATCTCTAACTAATTGCTATAATGTTACAAAACTCTTACTTCATTATTATTAAATGATGAACGTAATATTATCAGTTTATTAAAAAGTATATTTTAAGCCAAGTTGTGCCTGCCAGCGTGAATTGATAGGATCATTTGTATAATAATGAGCGCCATCAGCCGGTGGTAAGAAATTAAATGTTGGTGCATACCCGCTTGCCGGTGAACCAGGTTTTAAGCCGGTTGCATCGTTAGCAAAACGTAAAAAGTTAACTGTGTAATCATTTACGTTGGTAACAAATGTTATATGTCCCCAATCATTGTTTATTAAATTAAGCACATTAAACACATCAAAGCTTATTTGCAAACTCTGGCTTTTACCAAATCTGAATTCATGCATCAGCTTCATATCTAATTCGTGATTCCATGGTGTGCGTAATGCATTACGTGCTGCATACTGGCCTTTATGATCACTAAGATACTTATCACTGTTAATAAAGTTGTTCAGATCAGTCCACTGCTGTGCTGCAGTATAAACAGTTCCATTTGATAGTGTGTAATTAGCAAGATTAATCTGGCTTTGTGTTGCAGGTATAAACGGCAGCGGCGCATTAGATGCGTTACCAAACGGAGCATTGGTGTAAATTAATGAATAAGGATTTCCGCTTTGGCCTGAATAGAAAAATGCCAAAGATGTCATGTTATGTTGATTCCAAACCCGATTGGTTGTAAAGCTGCCTACAATGCGGTGGCGCAAATCAAAGTTTGAGTAACCAAGGCCCGGATTTTCGGGGTTGATTGCAGGGTTCAATTCATAATTACTCTGGAAAGAATTACGAATGCCATTACTAACATCTTTACTCATTCCATAAGTATATGCTGCAGACCAGTTAAGGTTTAAAGCTGAATTTGCACCTAAGCGAATATTATTTGTAGTTTTTGACAGTTGTGCAGTAAGATTATACCTGTAACCTTGTTTTGTATTGGTCAAGAAATAAATGTTTGAATACTGCGAATTAAGCTTGCCACCAACATAATAAGGTGTTTGTGTTGGACCGGTTGAATAATACTGAACTGAATCTTTTATATTGATCTGCTGAAACATTACATCATAAATTGTTTTTGTGTACATGGCATCAAACGTTGCTTTAAAACCATTACCAAACCTAACATCCAAAGCAAGATTAGAACGCCATACTTCAGGCAGCTTAAAGTGGTTATCAATAACATCAAGTTCACGTGTAGATGCGGCACCCGCTCCTGCGGCATTTGTTACGGTAGTTTTTAAAGTGCTTGGGTCAATTGCAATTGGTATAGTTAAAGGAGATGTTGTAGCAGTGCCAGTATTTTTGTAATCAATATTACCATAATTACCACCTGTTAATGTTGAAGCATAACCAAGCCATGCAAACGGCATTCTGCCTACAAAAATTCCGGTACCGCCGCGTAATACTAATGATTGATCACCTTTAATATTCCAGTTAAAACCAAGTCTTGGAGAAAGAGTTGCCTGTCCAAGCCATTTATTATTTAAATCTGAAAAAGATGTATGCGAATAAGTTGGATCAGAAGAGATATAATTAATTGTTTTGTTTAAAGACGTATCCGTTGCAAACTGATGGTTCAAGAAAGGGTAATCAACACGTACACCAGGTGTTATCTTAAAATTTCTGCTGGCGCTTATTTCATCTTCAGCATAAAGGCTTGTTAGATTTACTTTATAATTGCTGCCGGGTGTGTTGTTATACAAATCATTCCTGCTATTCTTCGTATCATCAAAAGGGAAAACACCACGAATACGTGAAGGCTGGTTAGCCAGAAAAGAATTTAATCCTTTAGCATATTCCCACCTGCCATTATATGAGTTTAAGAAGCCATAAGTAAGATCATAAAACTCATTATGCGTACCGAATGTAAATTTATTAATGCCTGAAGTAACCGTTAAGTTATCTGTAAACTCAAACGTTTTTTGATGCATGTTATATATAGATGCTTCTCGCCATGTACCTAACCAGATTCTTCCGTTATCAATATCCATGAAAGCAGAAGGATTTGCTGTAACATTACCTGAACCATCTATTGAACCTGGAAATGTTCTGTACTCATGCACATTTATGTAGCTAACAATCGCCTGGTTGTTGACGTTCTTGCTGATTTTTGAATTTAGTTCTGCAACAAGGTTTAGGTTATTATCATACTGTGTAAAATCAGTTGATGAAAACTGGAAATTGGTTGATGTGCGCTCAAGATTGTTGGCCCATCCTTTTGTATAAACACCACGCAACATTAAAGTGTTCTTTGAATCAATGTTCCAGTCAAGCTTTCCAAAAAATTTATTGCTTTTTGTAAAGATTTTATACTTGCCATAAGTACCCGGATCGTAATTATAATTTGTTTTTAAGAAGCTAACTATTTGTTGTGCTTCTGCAACTGTCATAGCAGCACCAGGATCTCCTGCATTATAAAATGTTGGCGTTTGCTGGCGTGTTAATTCAGCATTTACAAAAAAGAATAATTTATTTTTTACAATTGGCCCACCGAGTGTAAAGCCGGTTTGATAATCATGAAAATCAGAACCAATACTTGTTTTTAATCCATCTACGCTTTTACCAACAAGGTTTTGATTTCTTCCAAAGCCATAAACAGAACCATGAAAATCATTAGTACCGCTTTTAGTAACAGCATTCACACTTCCGCCGGTAAAGTTTCCTATCTTAACATCATAGGGTGTTAACTGAACCTGTACTTCCTGAAGTGTTTCAAGACTATATGGGTTTGTACGTGCACCAGAACCTGCTGTGCCTGATTGTCCACCACCACTTACACCACCAAAAGAATTGCTGAAGCCAATAGCATCATTATTAATAGCACCATCTAATGTAAAGTTGTTATAACGAAAATTACTTCCCGCAAAAGAGTTATTATTACTCTGCGGAGTTAAGCGTGTAAAATCGTTAAGGCTTCTGCCAATGGTAGGCAACGTGTTTAATTGCTGCCTGCCTACAATGGTTCCGCTGCCGGTGTTTCTTCTGCCTGATGCAGAAACTATCACTTCTGAAAGTGTATTGGATAAGGGTTGAAGCCCGATATTAAGATCAGGATTATTACCCAATGCAAGATTAAGATCATGCATTGTATCTGCATTATAACCCACATACGTAACGCTAATTGTATAAGGACCGCCTACTTTTAAGTTTGGCGCAACAAATATGCCCCTGCTGTTTGTTTGTGTATAATAAACAGTGCCGGTTGGCTCATGTTTTAAAACAATCGTTGCACCGGCAACTGAATTGTTTTTTTCATCTGAAACAGTACCATTAACGGTTGCTGTAGTTTCCTGAGCGAAAGATTTAAAACATGTAAAAATCGAAATAAAAATAAAACTTAGACTTAGTAGCTTTCTCATCACCATATATAATTTGCTGCAAAGGTGATGATGAAGAATTACCTGAATGTTAAGCGAATGTTACGGCAATGTTACCACATGGCTTTTTATTCACAGCAACGAGCATATGTGTATTATATCTGCATATATTGTTCAAGCCGGTTAGATTTAAGGCTTTAAATAATATTAATAAACAACAGTTAGCCTATATTGCCAATGTTAAGAAATCATTACCAATTAAATCTCACACCTAACTAAGTGTGTATTATTGAACTTTTGCAAAAAAATAAATTATGGCGTCGTTAAACTCTATAATGAAAATTTTTCAACCTAAAGACCGCATATTTTATACTTTGTTTGAAGAAGTGATAGGCACCGTTGCAGAAATGGCTGCTTTATTGAAAAATTTAATAACAGAAACAGACCGCAATAAACGATTTACTATTTTAAGTGAAATTGAAAATGCAGAACATAAAAATGATGATACAACGCATTCCATATTTACTCAATTAAGCAGAACTTTTATTACGCCATTTGACCGGGAAGACATTCACCATCTTGCCACTACGCTTGATGATGTGGCTGATTATATTTATTCATCTGCAAAGCGAATTGCATTTTATAATATTAGTAACACGGATGAAGGTATTTTAAAACTTGCCAATTTAATTGCGTATGCAGTTGACGAAGTAAAAACTGCTGTTGTTGGCTTACGCGATATGAAAAATTTACAGGCAATGACCAATGCGCTTGTAAAAATAAATAGTATAGAAAACCAGGCGGATGATATTTATGACCTGTGTGTTGAACGCTTATTTGATATGGAGCAGGACATAAAAATGCTCATTAAAAAACGAGAAGTATATCATGCTATGGAAACTGCAACAGATAAATGTGAAGATGCCGGCAACGCTATTGAAACTATAATCGTAAAATATGCATAGCACATCTAATTAACCTAACTGATGTCAACATTACTTATTGTAATTATTGTTCTTGCAGTAATTTTTGATTTCATAAATGGCTTTCATGATGCCGCTAACTCAATTGCAACTGTTGTTTCTACTAAAGTGCTTACACCTTTTCAGGCAGTAATATGGGCAGCATTTTTTAATTTTGTTGCTTATTTTATTTTCAGAGACCATGAAGTAGCTAACACAGTAGCTAAAACTGTAAACGCAGGCAGTTATGATTTAGTAGTAGTGCTTGCCGGAGTTATAGCTGCAATTTGCTGGAACCTTTTGACCTGGTGGTATGGCATACCTTCATCTTCTTCGCACACTTTAATTGGCGGCTTTGCCGGTGCAGCTATTGCGCATTCAGGTTTTAGCAGTATCAACTGGTCTTTAAATGGCGGCATCAGCCTTACACTTCTTTTTATTTTATTGGCACCGCTGGTAGGCATGGTGATTTCAATGTTTATTACCATTGTAACCATCCAAAGAAATTTCTGGCTTAAGATTTCAATAATTATTGTAACAGTAACGAGTTGTCTTGTATTCATTCATTTTAAAAAGCCATTTGAGTTCTGGGCTACACTTGTCTTAGGAGTGGTCTTTGTAACTTCTTATACTATTAATCATTTCAGGGCTGAATCTGCTTTTCGTACAATGAACATGTATAAACGTTTACAGCTAGTTTCTTCAGCAAGCTTTAGCATGGGGCACGGTGGCAGCGATGCACAAAAAGTTATTGGCATTATCGGCGCGGCAATGGTTGCACAACATTTAATTCCTGATATAACACACATACCGAACTGGGTACCTTTTATGTGCTACACTTCCATCGGGCTTGGCACTATGAGCGGCGGATGGAAAATTGTAAAAACGATGGGTACAAAAATTACAAAGGTTACTCCGCTTGAAGGTGTTTGTGCTGAAACTGCAGGTGCCATTACACTTTTTACAGCAGCAAACATTGGTGCTCCCGCAAGTTCAACCCACACAATTGCAGGTTCCATTATTGGGGTTGGCGCCACAAAAAGATTAAGTGCCGTAAGATGGGGTATAACTATAAATCTTATCTGGGCATGGATACTTACTATACCCGTAAGCGGCTTGCTCGCTGCAGGCATCTATTGGTTCTTTCACCTGTTTTCAGTTTAGTTTATTATTTTGCATTAATACTAAATCTATCAGTTTATATTAGATGATATGATTTAGTGAAAGATATTATCATGAAAAAAATTCTGGTTACCGGCGGCTGTGGCTATATTGGTTCGCATACTGTTGTTGATTTAATTGAAAACGGGTTTGAGGTTATTTCAATTGATGATAACTCCCGCTCTACAACTTACCTGCTTGACGGCATCGAAAAAATTACCGCTAAAAAAGTAAAGAATTATAAGGTTGACCTCAAGAATTTTGATGAAACGCTAGCCGTTTTTCAGGAGAATGAAGATATAAGTGGCGTTATACATTTTGCAGCATTTAAGGCAGTTGGTGAATCAGTTGAAAAACCTTTGGATTATTATGAGAATAACATTTGTTCGCTTGTTAATGTGCTGAAATGCGTTAAAGAATTTGATATAAAGTATTTTGTTTTCTCTTCTTCGTGTACTGTTTATGGCAATCCCGATGCTATACCTGTTACAGAAGCTTCACCTGAAAAAAAACCGGAATCTCCTTACGGCGCAACCAAACAAATGGGTGAACAGATTGTAAAAGATTTTTCAATACAATCATCCGGTAATTCTATTCTATTAAGATATTTTAATCCGGTTGGTGCGCATCCTTCCTGCTTAATTGGAGAATTGCCTTTAGGTAAGCCACAAAATCTTGTACCTGCTATTACTCAAACAGCAATCGGTAAATTACCACAAATGATTGTTCATGGCAATGACTATCCTACACGTGATGGAAGCTGTATTCGTGACTATATTCATGTTTGCGATATAGCACATGCACATACATTAGCGCTGCAATTTCTTATTGATAAGAAGAATCAATCAACCTGCGAAATATTTAATCTTGGCAGCGGCAATGGCACAAGTGTTCTGGAAGCTATTAATGCTTTTGAAAAAGTATCAGGAACAAAATTAAATTATGTCATTGGGCAAAGAAGACCTGGCGACGTTGTGGCAATTTATGCAAACAATAATCTTGCTGTAAACGAATTAAAATGGAGAATTCAATATGAACTTGATGATATGATGCGTACAGCCTGGAATTGGGAACTTAAAATAAAAGAGGATGAAAACTTGATCCGCCAACAGAACCATGTCTTAAACTAACAACCGATAGTATTTTGATTTACATTAAACTTTATCACTAAATAAAATTCTTAGAAGGATAAATTTACATTAAATAACCTGCATGCAAATTGATGATAAGGAATTGTTACAACAGTTCAGGCAGCCGGAAACAAAGGAAAAGGCGTTTACAGCTCTAATAAAAAAATACCAGGAGAAGCTATATTGGCATATCAGGAGAATGGTTATTGACCATGATGATACCAATGACGTATTACAAAATATGTTTATAAAAGTCTGGAACGGGCTTGAGAATTTTAGGGAAGACAGCCAGCTTTATACCTGGCTCTATCGCATTGCAACTAATGAAAGCCTTACATTTCTTGACCAGCAAAAAAAGAAAAGTGCTGTTAGTTTAAGCGATGTTGAATCTGGTTTGGCAAATAAAATTGTAGCTGATAAAAATTTTGATGCCAACAGACTTGAGTGGAAGCTTCAGCTTGCAATTCAGCAACTGCCGGAAAAACAAAAAATTGTGTTTAATTTGAGGTATTATGATGAAATGCCGTACGAAGAAATGAGCCGTGTCTTAGACACAAGTGAAGGCGCTTTAAAGGCAAGTTACCATCATGCCGTAAAAAAAATAGAAGAATTCATTAAAAATAATTAAACGGCAGGCAATTATAAGTGTCCAAAAAAACTGATGGCAGAAATAGTTAACATATATAATGAACTTAAAGAGCTTGGCTGCAACAGTTTAATCAACCTGGAAAGGAAAAATATTTTCACATATCCGGAAGCATATTTTGATGATTTACATGCAAATATTTCCCGCAATATCTGGTTTCAATCTTTTTCACCAATAATGCTTTACACTGTTCCTGAAGGATATTTTGAAAACTTTCCGCAATTAATGCTTGATAAACTAAGCGTACAGTTTGATTATTCTCTTCCTGGAAAAAGCACGTTATATCAACTTCCTGATAATTATTTTGATAGTCTTGCGGCCAACATCTTACAAAAAATAAAAATAGAAAAGGTTGATAATGTTCAGAAAGAGCTTGAAGATATTTCGCCTTTATTAAGTAAAATACCTAAATCAAATATTTACACTGTTCCTGATGGTTATTTTGAAAAAGGAATTACTATTCAGCATAAGCAACCAGTGAAAGTTATTTCATTAGCGGGTAAATCACACAAATTGTTTAGATATGCGGCTGCAGCTTGTATTGCAGCAGTTATCTCTTTTGGTGGATATTTTTATATTATAAATAAACCGTTAACAAGTTCAGTTCAAAATCAAATTGCAAATATTAATGTTAACAAAGCCATTTCGCAATTACCGGATTCTACATTAAATGATTATTTAACCAATGATAATTCTGATATTTATGCAAGCCAGAGCTCTGATGAAGATTTAAACATTCAAAACTTAATTAACAATACATCTGACCAGGACATCGAGGATTATCTGAAACAAAATCCTGGTATTGATGATGACACAAAAGGAAGTTAACCTGACATGATGAAAAGATTTTACATACTATTATTTTTCTTTTTTTACGGCTATTTATGTAACGCACAACAGCCGACAGATGATAATGATAACCAGCGTGTTGAAGTTATAAAGATGGCTTACATTTCAAGAGAGCTGAATCTTAATTCGCAGGAAGCACAAAACTTCTGGCCGGTTTATAATAATTATCAGACTGAAATTAAACAAGCCAAAAATCAATATCCTGATGATGAAATTAAATATGAACAAAAGGTTGTTGAAATCAAACAACGCTATCAGGGCAATTTTAAAAAAGTATTAGGTAATGATGGACAAAGAATAAATAAAGTTTACACTACAGATAAGCAATTCAGAGATATTATAAGAAATGAATACCAGAACCGGTTAAAGCAACGGCAAAATTTTCAGCAGCGTCCTAACTCAATCAGGCCAAGAGTAAGAAAGCCATTTTTTTAAGTACATGTTACGCTCAAGGTTCTATTATATAAACTCACTTTTAAATTCTTCTATTTCTTTACTAACCGGAAAGTAACCGGCTATCTTCCTGATAACTTTTTCTACAATTGCATCAGGGCAGCTTGCTCCGCTTGTTATTAAAATATTTACAGTTTGCTTTGAAGGCAAATAATCTTTTGTAAGGTTTTCTTGTTTTGTTCTCCAGTTAGAATGCAATATTTCTTTTGATGATATTATTTTATCAGCACTATCAATAAAATAGGTAATTAATTCTTCTTCACATAACTCAACAAGATGAGAAGTATTGCTGCTGTTATAACCTCCAACCACAATAGCAAGATCAGCGTTTGTATTGAGTAACTCCGTAACTGCAGCCTGATTATCATTGGTTGCATAACACAATGTATCACGTGTTTCTGCAAAGCGCTCATAAATATTTTCTTCAGTTAAATTATAATGATTCTTTACTACTTGTTTTAAATACTCAGCAATAGCCTGCGTGTCGGTTGCAAGTTGTGTTGTTTGATTAACTACACCAAAACGCTGTAAATCTTTGCTTATATCAAAGCCTTTTGAAAAGCGATTTTCAAATTCCATATAAAATAGTTCCGCAGGTTTTTCACCAGTGATATATTTTCCTACTTCAACCGCCTCCTGCATATCATTAATTATAACTGAAGGTGTTTGTAATGATGCATGAGAAAACGTAGCACGTGTTTCTTCATGTTTTGGCTTACCATGTACAATAATACTGTAACCTTTATTTGCAATCTGTGCACTGCGGTTCCAAACCTTTTCAACAAACGGGCATGTTGTATTATACTTTTCTATTTGAATACCTTTTGCCTGCAGTATATCTTCAATTTCGATTGTTGTACCAAATGCAGGAATTAAAACAATATCATTATCTGTTATTTTATCAAAAGAAATTAATTGCCTGCCATTCGTGTCTTGCAAAAACTGTATTCCTTTTTCCTTAAGATCTGCATTTACCTGCGGGTTATGTATCATTTCACTTAACAGAAAAATTCTTTTGCCGGCGTTTTCCTCAATTGTTTTAAAAGCAATCTCTATTGCATTTTCAACGCCATAACAAAAGCCAAAATGTCTTGCAAGATAAATTTTAAGTGCGCCGAAGTCAAGTAGTGTAGGAGAAAAATCTTTTTTTAATTTATCGGCGCTTTTTCTTTTGTTTTTTATAGCGCTGATAAGCTCACTTCTGTAAATATTAGGAACTGTAAACTGCTTCATAACCTGATGCAAATTTACAGCTTAGTTTTTAAAGTTATTTTACTGCTGGCTGCTTTGCAATAACAAAAGTTATGAGATCGTCCAAAATAATCTTTGCTCTTTCGCAAGCATCATTAATATCTTCTCTCGAAACATTTGCAGCAAATGCTTTTTCTTTCAAACGTTTCTTTACTCCTTTCACATCCATGCTTTCATAGCCGTTTGGCCGCATTAATGAGTATGCATGAATCAATCCACTTAACTCATCAAAAGCATACAACATTTTATCCATCTTTGTTTCTGGCTGTACACCAAAATGTATTGGCCCATGTGATGCAATGGCATGAATAATTTCAGGATCAACATTTCTCCCTTCCAGTTCTTCGATAATTTTTTTGCAATGCATATCAGGCCATTGATCCCAGTCTGCATCATGCAATAAACCGGCAAGCTGCCAACGCCAAACATCATCTTCATTTAAATTTTCTTTTTCTTTTGCCCAGCATTGCATTAAATGCGCAACCTGTTTCATGTGCAGCTTTAACCGCTCATTTTTCACCCAGTCATTTAATAAAGATTCTGCTTCTTGTTTTGATAAAACATTTCCTGAATTCTTGTCATCACCAAAAGCAGTGCGACCAATCAATAGAGACATAGTTAGCCTTTAATATTTAATCAAGACGTTCAATTGTTTTGAAATCTTTTGAAACAATTGTCTTCATTATACCGGTTGTATCAAACCTTGTTTTCATGCTAACAGTAAGCTCCTGCATATTTACCGTAAACTCGCAGAGATATTTGTTATCATCGTAAACATAAACAACATTTTGTACTCTATACTTTACTTTGGCTGAATCATTATTTACCTGGCTGTATAAGTAAGATTGCATTGCATTTTGAGATTATTTCAGTAGCATCTTTTCGATTTACAAGCAACCAGCGAAATAAATAAAGCGATAAAACATAATCGAAATTCATAAATCTTTATTATAATAATTACTTGAAGCTGTCGTCATTTAAATCTTCATCATCATTATAATTCATTTGTCCAAGATTCATCATACTGCCAATTAAATCTTTGAATTCAATCTTTCCTTCAATAACTTTTTTACTAATAAGCGAATATGATGCTAACCCATTTAAAACAAATTCCATCAGCAATGCATTTTCTTTTTCATTGGCGTGCGGAAAATATTTTTTTACAAAAGTATACAAGCCTTCCACTTTATATAAAGCGCTTATTTTATCAGCATCTTTCATGTCAACAAATAAATCCAAATGCTTACCTCCATCAAACCAACGTGTAATTGATTTATAAGGATTATCATTTTCTTTTTCAGGCTGCGATTGTTTGCCGGCTGTTCTTCTTTTCTTCAAAGTTTCAGGATTTGGAAAATAAGTTATGAATTGTGAGCGAATAGCTTTATCTAATAGATTCACAGCAACCTGGTACGGACCTTCCTGTTCACCTTCATATACCAATTCAATTTTACCGGTTATTGAAGGTACAATACCTACCAAATCACTTATCCAAACCAGCGTTTGCTTCTCATTATTGCGAATAGCCCTGCGTTCAGCACTGCTGTAGGCATTTTCAAAAGCGGAAATAGGAAGCCTTGCGCTTACACCACTTTTCTTATCAACGTATTCATTACTGCGTGCTTCAAAAGCAACCTGCTCAATTAAACGCTTCACAAGGTCACTTACATTAATTTTAGATTTTTGCTCATCTAAAATGTTTGCTTCCTGTTCAGTTATCTCCAAAGAAGTATCTATATTTTTTGGATAATGCGTGAGAATCTGGCTTTGAATTCTATCTTTTAAAGGCGTTACAATACTGCCGCGATTAGTATAATCTTCGGGGTTTGCAGTAAACACAAATAAAATGTCAAGCGGCATACGCAATTTAAATCCGCGAATTTGTATATCACCTTCTTCAAGAATATTAAACAGGGCAACCTGGATGCGTGCCTGCAAATCAGGAATTTCATTAATAACAAAAATACCGCGATTACTTCGGGGAATGATGCCATAATGAATTACTCTTTCATCCGCAAAACTCAGATGCAGGTTAGCAGCTTTTATAGGATCAATATCACCAATCAAATCTGCAACACTTACATCTGGTGTTGCAAGTTTCTCACCGTAACGTTCACTACGATGAATCCAAACAATTGGTGTTTCATCCGCATGTTCTGCTATCAGGTCTTTTGCATATTTGCTTAAAGGTTTTAAAGGATCGTCATTTACTTCGCTGCCGGCAATAACCGGAATGTATTCATCTAATAAATCTGTCATTTGCCTTGCCATACGCGTTTTTGCCTGTCCGCGCAAGCCTAAAAACAAAATATTATGACGGCTTAACAAAGCTCTTTCTGTATCCGGAATTACTGAATCTTCATAACCGATTATACCGCGAAAAGCATTTTCTTTATTACATATTTTTTCAATAAGATTTTTTCTTATTTCATCTTTTACAGAAACAGGCTTATAACCAGTACGCTTTAAATCACCTAATGTTTTAATCTTTTCTATATTCATCTATTGTTATTTAATAATTTATATAGCCAATCAAATTGAAATAAAAGTTAAAAGAAATACTTTTAATCTGAAAATTTGAATTTGATGCAATAGCAAGTAAATTATGCAATCAACCACGGAATGCGTTCCGATATTGAAATTAGTACACTGTTTTTCTTTTTCCACTTTCGAAATCCTTAAATATAAAAGCGCCCAGTTTATCAAGTGACGCAAAGAAGGCTTTACCATTATTTGTTTCTGTAAACTCAGTTACAAAACGCTGCAAATAAGGATCGCTTGCTATCATAAATGTGGTAATCGGAATTTTTAATTTTTTACACTGGGCTGCTAAATTCAGGCAACGGTTAGTTATTTTTCTATCAAGACCAAAAGCATTTTTATAATAACGCTTACCAACTTTTAAACAGGTTGGCTTACCATCTGTTATCATAAAAATCTGTTTATTGGCATTGCGTCTTCTGCGTAAAATATCCATTGCCAGTTCTATTCCTGCAACAGTATTTGTATGATATGGACCAACCTGCAAATAGGGCAAATCCTTAATTTCAACAGGCCACGCATCATTACCAAAAACAACAATATCCAGTGTGTCTTTTGGGTACTTTGTAGTAATAAGTTCACTTAGTGCCATTGCTACTTTTTTAGCCGGCGTTATCCTGTCTTCGCCATACAAAATCATACTATGCGAAATATCAATCATCAATACAGTTGACGTCTGAGCTTTGAAATCTGTTTCTCTGATTTGCAGATCATCTTCCTGCATCTGGAAGCTGTCTACGCCATGGTTTATCTGTGCGTTGCGAATACTTTCCGTAAAATCAATCTGCTCTAACATATCACCAAACTGAAATGGGCGGTAATCAGGGCTTATCTCATCTCCCTGGCCTGGCTTACGGGTATTATGATCACCTTGTTTACTTTTTTTTAGCTTACCAAAAATTTCTTCAAGGCTTTTCTTACGTATGCTTTGCTCGCTTTTTGCAGTTATTTCAATGGCACCGGTTTCATTATTATCTTTTAAATATCCATTACGCTTCAGGTCTTCAATAAAATCACCTATACCATATTCATCATCAGTAAGCTGGTACTTTTTATCTAATTCATTCATCCATTGCAAAGCTTCATTTGCATCACCATTTGTATAAGTAAGCAATTGCATAAATAAGTCGAGCATTTGCTCAAACTTACTTTTAGCATTTGCATTCACATCAAACTTTATAAAACGATTTCCTATCATAATTGTAAGATACTAACAATAACAATATTGCGATGCATAAAGTTTACATCACAATATTGTAAATGAAAAAATAAAATTATTAAATGAGATTACACTTTTTAGAAATGGCGTGCAGGTATTAAGCCTGTGCGGTTGGCCCTCCAAAATTTAACGGTATTTCAACCTGCTCAAGATCCTGGATTTTGCCATGCACATTTTCATAGCGCTCAATATTTTCCATCATGGCACGCATAAACCGTTTGGCATGCATGGGTGTAAAAATTATTCTTGATTTTACTTTGCTTTTTGGAGTACCGGGCATTACGTTTACAAAGTCAATTACAAATTCTGCATGGCTATGTGTTATTACGGCAAGATTGGCATAAGTACCTTCAGAAACTTCTTCACTTATTTCTATGTTGAGCTGATTAGGCGGTGGCTGTTGTGGTGGCTGATCTGGCATAAGATAAAAATTAGTGTGCAATGTAAATAATTCTTATTTACTGTTAGCTAAACATAAATAATGTATCAACAAGATTAATGTTTAGTATCAATCGAGAATTTTTATAACAAATAAAAGGTTGCTCAAATGATGAGCAACCTTTTAATCTTCATTTGATTTTACTTAATTTTTTTAATATGGTGTGCTATTTACTGTTGTAGTTTTAAATAAATCCCCGGCAGCTAAAGCAGGTGTATTTGGATTTGTATTAATTTCATCTTGTGGGTACAAAAATCTTTGTGGTAATGAAGAACCAGTAGTGGGAGGAATTTTTAAGAAATTTTTGGTTCTTCTAACATCATTAAATTGTTCAATTTGACCAATTAGAGTTACATATTTTTCTTTAAGAATTTCTGTTAACAGTGCATTTCCCTGAGATAAGCTTCCAGGATTAGCTATACCACCAGCATTGAAGTCTGCAAGTGTATAATTATCATATTCATATCCATCAGCCAGATATCCCGTGTTTATTGAACCACCGGTATTTAGATATTCCCGATGAGCGTTTAATGCATCTAATGCTGATTGCAAATTATTACTACCCTTAACATAAGATTCAGCTAAAATTAATTTGTTCTCTTCAAACGTAACTAAAGGGAATGAAGTAGAAGCTCCAAAAAAACCATTATCTTCAGTTGGCACACCCCAATCAAAATCAACTAATACATTTGGATCCAACCCACCTGTATTTAAGCCGGTCTGGTAGTAATATTCGAAACGTGCTGTTTCATTTGTTTTTGAATTACCTTTATAAGTATCACTAGTTGCATCAAGATAAGCCGGAGCTATTGCACCTTCTGCATTCATATATCCAGGTCTGTCGTAAGTAAGAAATGAATAATAAACATTAAAGTCTATTAGATAACTTGAGCCGTGTGGATCTAACATATTATTTCCTGCGTCATCAATTCCTTTAAGAGCGTTAGTAATTGCGTTAGCATAATCTTTAACATGCAGGTAATACCTTGCTTTTAATGTATAAGCTACCTGCAACCATTTATCAACATCACCACCATAAAAAATATCTTTAGTTCCAGGACCATTACCGACGCCTGAAGATAAATTATCAATAGCGCTATCTAATAAACCTTGAATTCCTTTATAAACGTCTGTCTGTGCGTCAAAAGCCGGTGTAGGATATTTATCCGGATCACCAACTTGTGCAAAAGGAACGTCACCCCATAAATCTGCAGCTAATCCAAAACCTTGCGCAGTTAACACTTGTGCAATACCTACAGTAGCTTTGTCATTCACTGCTTCTGCCTCTGATATAACTATTTTATGTTGTGCAATAACTGTTGAATATAAATTGTCCCAGGTATCATTATAATCAACAGAAGAGCTGTTATAATTTTGAAGGCTTACATACTGGCGATCAGCACCTGTAAAACTTCTTGAAAAAATACCTGCAACCCTGGCCAAATTACCTTCATAGGTTAAAAAGCTGGCTACTTCAGCACCGTTAAGTATTAATGTATAAGGAGCAGCAGTTGGCCTGTTAGGATCAACGTTGATACCATCGACAACATGCTTGCAGGAATTAAAAACCAGAATTATACCTGTTAATAATAAGTACGCTTTTATTGATAAATTTTTCATGTATTAATAATTTATTTTGATGGTAAATAAATAAGAACGGGTACTTGGATTATTGAAGTAATCAATTCCCCTACCATTTACCGGGCCTTCTAAATTTGTTTCTGGATCAATACCGGAGTATTTTGTCCACAATACTATGTTTCTTCCAGTTACAGAAAAATCAATTGATTGCAGTTTTGTTTTTGCACGGAATGCCGCACCTGATAAACTGTATCCAAGGCTTATTTCACGTAACCTTGTTCTGGTACCATTTTCAAAATATTGAGGGCCTGTAGCTGTTCCAAATCCACCTCCAATATCTTGGTACCATGCCTGCGTTAATGCAACAGGACCAGCTCCAAAATTTTCAACTGATCCTCTGAATTTTGTTCCTGCAGTAATGGTTGAGCCATCATAAGCTTTTAAATCACTCGGAGCTGTTGTTTCAGTGCCTGTAAATCCTGCGGTACCAATTGTTGCAAGAGCTGCTCTCGTGCCGTTCCAAACCTGTCCACCCTGTACATGATCAAATAAAAATGAAAAATTAAATCCCTTATAAGAAAGTGTAGTGTTTATTGCACCAATCCAGTCAGGATTTGGGTCTCCTAAAACAGATTCGCTTGGAGCAACAGTAGGAAAACCATTACCGTCTAATACAAGTCCGCCTTTTGCATCTCGGTCATACCCAACACCCCAAAATACACCCAATCCATAACCAGGCACTGCGCTTGAAATTACTCCTGTAAACCCACTAAGCCCGATTTGCTTGGTACCGTTTAAACTTAAAACCTTATTTCTGTTTTGAGACCAGTTTACATCAGTCGTAATATTAAAATTTCCGTTTTTACTTTTGAACCAGTTGATACCTAAGTCAGTTTCAACTCCTTTATTCCTGATTGTCGCAGCATTAGCAGATTCAGAAAGAAACCCTGTTGTTGCTGCTACCTGTACAGGCAGAATTGCGCCGGTAGTTTTATTAGAGTAATATGTACCGCTCAAAGTAACCCTGTCTGAAAAGAATCTTAAATCAAGGCCACCTTCAACTTCTTTTTTTCTTTCAGGCTTAATATCAGGATTTCCTTTTGTAGTGCTTCTAAGATAACCACCGCCATAAACGGAAGAAGATGCATCTAATGTAGGTCCGTAGGATTCTCCTATTACTGCACCGCCATAATAAGTATTATTTAAGTATGGACCAGGCTCAACACCAACTTCACCATATGAGCCTCTGATTTTACCAAAAGATAATACTTTGCCACCAGACAAACTTGGGATTTTAGTAAACTGCCATGCTAAAGACGCAGAAGGAAAATAAAATGTTTTTGAAACAGTTGAAGGTCTTTCAGCACGACCAGTTAAATTTAAAATCAATTGATCATAAGCTGTAAAATTTAATTGAGTATATGCTGCAGTTGTTCTTACAATTGAATTGCTATTAAAAGGCGTACGGGCATTTCCCTGAGAATTTGCTAAATCAAAAGGTGCATCAGGAAGTATAAAACTCTTAACATCAGATCCAATGTTTTCAAAAAGGCGATTATTATAGTTCACTCCAATAAATCCATCAAAATTAAAATTTGTTGAAGTTGGAGTTTTAAATTGTGCTAACAGGTCAGTATTAAATTCCTGTTCTGAAAGTTCCTGAATTGTCAGATCGCCACCTTGAAACGCAGAAGAAAGTACCGGGTAATTATCAGTTCTATCATCGGAATAATAGTCAATACCACTTCTTAATAAAAAACTCAACCATTGGGTAGCCGTTGCGTTTGCTTCAAAAGAACCAATAAACCTGTTAACAGCACTTATACTTGTTATTTTGTTTATGCTCCAGAAAGGATTATCATATATTGAATTTGAGTTTGCACCAATAGGATTTCTGTATGCAGCCTGCCGGTTAGGAAATAATGCACCTGAAGCATCAACATAAGTACCTATATAGTGTTCATTATCAAAATCAGCAGGTGACCTTAAACCTCCTAAAAATATTCCTGATATATTAGAACCTTGTTGAGCTCTATTTGATTTTACATTAGAATACTCAACATTTGTAGATAACCGTAATGCATTACCAAATTTACGCTGCCCATTAAAGTTAAAGGAATGCCTATGGTAATCAGAGCTTTCTTTTAGTATCCCATGCTGATCATCGTTAGCAAGGCTTACATAATATTGTGTTTTGTCATCTCCACCACTTAAAATAATAGTGTTATCAAAATAACGACCATTTTCAAACAAATCTTTACTGTGATCATAAATTTGTTTTGAGTTTTTGCCGCCATGCGGATTGTCTGTAGTTCCGCTTGCTATTCTATAACGCTTTGTTCCATCAGGAAACTTTATATAATCACCAGTAGTCAATTCATCGTCTGCGCCACCTTTTCTATCTGCAATTTTATCTCCCCACGAATATCTACTACCAAAACCATAAAGTCCATTAAAACCCTGACCGTAAGATGTTTGTAAGGGTACACTTTGATTAAGAACATCTAATGAATAAGTAGAAACAAATGAAATGTTTACTTTACCACCAGAAGCTTTTCCTTTTTTTGTAGTAATCAATACTACACCATTGGCAGCACGTGTACCATAAAGTGCAGCAGCTGCAGCCCCTTTTAAAATATCAACTGAAGCTATATCTTCAGGATTTATATCAGAAATTCTTGATTGCTGAGAGGTTCCTGTGGTGACACTCATACCCAAAGTACTGTTTGATACAGGTACGCCGTCAATTACAAATAGTGGCTGTAAATTTCCTGTAATTGTACTCTGACCGCGAATTTGAATATAAGCACCTTCACCTGGGTCTCCGCCTGAACTTACTATTTGAACACCGGATGCTTTGCCAGAAAGGCCTTGTAAAACACTTGTCTCACCTGATTGTGCTATCTCAGCACCCTTAACATTAGACTGAGATGTAGCGAGTTTGTCTTTTTGTCTTTGAATGCCCAAAGCTGTTGTAACAACAACATCACTAATGGTAGAACCATTTGTTCTTGTCATTACTGCTGCAACTGTTGAAGAAGCGCCAATAGTAACATCAGATGGTTGTAAGCCAACCGCTGAAATAGTTAAAACATCTCCTGGTTTTGCAGTAATTGTAAAATTTGCATTTCCATCTGCTGCAACTGATTGTTTAGTGCCTTTTACATTAATAGTCGCAAAAGGTACAGGATCACCATTCTGGTCTCTAACAGTGCCACTAATTTTTCCCTGTGAATTTGCAACGATAGTAAAAAGCAAAAGAAAAGTAAGTACGCTTACAATTTTTCTCATTTTTTCAATTTTAGATTTGCGTGTAAATATAATAGGTATCAGGATTAACAGTTAAAAAAAATTAAACGATCTGTTAATTACCCATAAAATAACAGACAAAAGACGTTTTGAAAATGCTGCTTAGATTGCTTTTAAAATATTTTTTTAATAAAAAGGCTAATAAGGTTAAAACCTAAAAATTTGATAATCCAGTATTTAATAATCAACCAACTGTTCAACAATTGTTTCTGGTATTGTTCTCCATTCATATTGCTGATTGCGTAGTTGAGCTTCAAAACCAGCTTCATTAATTGCTTTCTGTATAGTTTTATAGGTAAACCGATGCGGTGCTCCGGCAGCGCTTACCACATTTTCTTCTATCATAATACTACCAAAATCATTGGCACCGGCATGCAGACATAATTGAGCAGTTTGCTTACCAACGGTTAACCAGCTTGCCTGAATATTTTTTACGTTGGGTAGCATAATACGACTCATAGCAATCATTCTGATGTACTCTTCAGAGGTTGTAAGGTTATGCACACCACGTATTCTTGTAAGTAAGGTATCAACATCTTGGAACGTCCAAGGAATAAAAGCAAGAAACCCTTTTGCGTGTTGTGGTTTTTGTGATTGTACTTCTCTTATACGGGCAAGATGAATAAACCTTTCTTCAATTGTTTCCACATGACCAAACATCATGGTTGCGCTGGTGGTAATATTTAATAAATGTGCTTCATGCATTATTGCAAGCCATTCATCAGCACTGCATTTGCCTTTACTTATCAAGCGCCGCACACGGTCAACTAAAATTTCTGCTCCGGCACCGGGCAAAGAATCAAGGCCTGCATCTTTCAAAGCTATTAATACCTCTCGGTGCGATTTTTTTGACACCTTACAGATATGCGCTATTTCAGGCGGCCCTAATGTATGAAGCTTAATATCAGGAAATTCTTCTTTTATCTGGCTGAATAAATTTGTATAAAAATCAAGTCCAAGAGAAGGGTGATGGCCGCCTTGCAGTAATAATTGGTCGCCTCCATATTTTAATGTTTCAGTAATTTTTTTACGATAGGTTGGCATGTCTGTGATGTATGCATCCGGACTGCCGGGAATGCGGTAGAAATTACAGAACTTACAATTGGCAATGCAGACATTGGTTGTATTCACATTTCTATCAATCTGCCAGGTAACCTTACCATGCGGAACCTGTTTCGTGCGCAATTCATTTGCTACAAACATTAATTCTGTTAAAGGCGCATTTTCAAAAAGATAAACACCTTCTTCCGCACTTAAAAAATCAAAGTTTAAAGCCCTGTCATATAAGGATGCAACATTCATAGTTATATATTTGTCTTTATTAAACGATTGCTCTGCTTCCTGCTGTAATAACAAAATTACTGAAGATTAAGTTTGTGATGAATGAGCTAAACAAAGCATAAATGGCTATATGTTATTTTACAGGCAAAAGTTTACAGGAAATACCAATGTAACTTTATTAAAGCAAAAATTATTTTAAGTGCAACGCAAAAAAAAATTACATGCTTCATACGCGGCCTGTGGCGTTGCTTTTATTCTTCTAAGCCTGAAAGTTTTTGCACAGGAAGAGTTTGTGCCGCCACCGGCAAAACCAATATCTTCTATATCATTTAGAATACTCACTGGCGGAATTATTATTGTACATGCTACACTGGATGACTTTAAAGACTCATTGAATTTTGTAATGGATACCGGCAGCGGTGGAATTTCGCTTGATTCACTTACCAGCGCATACTATAAATTAGATATAAAACCCAGTAACAGGATTGTAAGAGGCATTGCCGGAACAAAAACTGTTTCTTTTTCTTATAACCATACATTGCATTTAGAAGGCTTAATTGTTAATGCGCTTGACTTTCACATCAACAATTATGAAATACTTTCCAGTGCTTATGGAATGAAGATAGATGGAATTATCGGTTATAGTTTTTTTCGCCGTTTTCTTGTATTTCTTGATTATGATAATGAAATAATGAAGGTGTTTACGCCCGGCACCTTTAAATACCCAAGAGGCGGGTATTTACTAAAACCGCAGTTTTCAACATTGCCTATGCAAGCCGCACAAATAAGAGATAACGTAAATATTACCGGCAGGTTTTATCTTGACACAGGTGCCGGGCTTTGTTTATTATTAAATAATGACTTTGCAAATGATAGTTCCATATTTAAAAAAAGCCGGAAATTTTATTTAACGCAGGCCGAAGGTTTAGGCGGAAAAAAAGATATGCAGTTATCCGTCGTAAAGGAACTGAAAATAGGCCCGTATCGTTTCAGAAATGTACCGGCATATATT
>CAHJWK010000050.1 GCA_903642275.1 Chitinophagaceae bacterium | reverse complement strand
TCCCCCACAGTTTTCCTGCTTTACTTAAACCAATTGCATTAATGTAAGTATGCTTACTTAGCGAAGTACCGGTATAGTGCCACTGCGGCTTAATGAGATGGCTGTTTTGATAATAACAAACACCCGGGGTAAGCGCAGGCGTGTTATCTGCATCTGAAAGCCATATTTTACCACTATAGTCTTTAACCCATCTTAAGCGATAGGAAAGCATATGATTAAAAAAACTGTTTTTGATTTCGGCTTCCGGTACATGGAAGAAATTTTTAAAAACATCTTCCGGAAAATTAATATCATATTTTATTGAAGGTAAATGTGAAAGCCTTAAATCGTATAACTGAATACCAGCACCGTTACTGCCCGTCCACAATACACCAGAGCGGTCCAGCAGCATAGATTTAAAACCCCATTTTGGATTATCTTTTTCAGATTTCCATACACTCAGTTTATTATCAGTTGAAAGAAAATAAATGTTTAAATTATGGGTAAAGTATATATTCCCTTTACTATCCTGTACTATGGTATTATTATAAATATCTGTATCTTTTAAAGGTATTTCTATAAACAACTTTACGGCCGGCTGGTATATTAATAACCTTCTGTCATCATGAATAACAATCTCGCCGTTTTGCCTGAAAACTGCATACGAATCTTTCCAGGCAGATAACGAACTTTGAATGTGTGCATTACTGAATGTATATGGAGTGCCCGAAAGTACTTTTCTCTTATCATCCATTATAATCAAGGCGTTATTTGTTACCAGCGCAATATTGCCTTTGTGGGATGACATACCTATAACCCGGTTGTTTACCAACCCAAGTGCAGTATCAGAATAAAAATGTAAAAATCTTTTATCTATGTTACAGATAAAGATGCCATTATTGTTACAAAGCATCCAGATATTCCCGGCTTTATCTTCACTCATAGGATTAATTACCCTTAAATTATTATACACCTGTTTATAAAAAGAATCATTGGTAAAATGAAAAATGATTTCCGTTTGGGTGTTCATTATATCTACATCTCCAGTCTCGTACAAAATCCAAAGCCTGCTTTTAGTATCTAAAAATAAACTGGTGATTATGTTATTGCTTAAAGTTGACGTATCACCCGGCACGTGCCTGAAAACTTTAAACTTTCTTCCGTCGTATCTTGCCAAACCATCTCTTGTTGCTGCCCATATAAACCCTGTATTATCCTGAATTAATGCACTTACAAAAGATTGCGGCAGGCCATTATCAACATTCAGGGTTTTAATAGTCCTGTTATTGCCCGGTTGTGCAATAGCGCTTAAAAAAAACAGTACACATACAAAGAGACAAATTGTGTTTTTATGAACCCTCATACTTTAAAGGCAGTGTTTTCATAAAAATACCAATTAAGGTTAAACCTGGTTATCATCTTTATACTTTCATTTATTATTTTTTATCCTGATTACCTGCGCCATTACAACATTCTACAGTTGAGAACTACCTGATTTTAAGCACATCCTATTTCTAATACATTTAATATTATAACCAGGCTTGTTTAATTGATACAAAATTATACCTGTAGTTTTAACATTGAACGTAAGTATATAGTTTGCCCGTTTGAGTATATGGTTGGCTTATTAAAGTAACAGGCGTTAGTTGCCTGAAATAATACCTTAATTAACCAGCTGTTTAAACTTTAACCAGATAAATACATACCTGTTAGTTGGCGCTGCTTTTTAAAAAATCAGTATTAATTATTTAAAAAAAAGGAAAATAAAATGGTGCGCATTTACGTATTGTTATAGCAGCACCCGTTACTTATTCTTCCTCATCTTATTTTTTGTTTTACATTGATTACCAGCGAATAAAGCTTTTTTACGGACTTAATACGAAGCAGGTACCTTACAGACCCCTTTCAGTTACCTTTCGTTGCTGCATTCTACGGCTTTGATATAACCAAGGTGCTTTTGTTAATTTAAAGCTGCATAAACAATAGCCGCAGGCGACCATGTTTTTTGTTTAACCTGTAACAAGGCTGTGCTGCCGGGCTGTTTTACCCAGCAGCTTACGGCAACTGCTATTACTGTAAGCGTATTTTTTTCAGCTGCGGGAAGATTAACTGACTGCTGCTCTTTTAATTTATTGTTATAGCGGATTGTTAGCTGTTCATATGCACACTGCATGGGTTTTACAGGGGCCATGGTACAACAACCTGCCGCAATGGTTAGCTGCACCTGTTTTGTACCGGGTGGTGCTTTTATAACCTGTACCGGTTTAAAAGCAGGGATGGTTATTTGCAGCCCGTTTCCCGGGCCAGCGTTTGTTACCTGTTCCTTAAAAATATTTTGTAAGAACGACGGTTCGGCTGTAAAATGAAAGCCGTTAAGCATGCCTACTGATGTATTTTGGTTACACTGCAACGGGTTAGTGAGCACCCATTGCATAATTGCTTTGGTAAGGCGGTTTTGCATGGTTTTTTGTTTTGGATTTGGAATAGCTGGCGCAAGCATTGAGCGTATGCATGCAGATAATGATGCTGCCAATGCAAAATCTTTTTGCCTTGCCCTTGTACCAGATGTTTGTATGCCGGCCCGTGATTTTGTACGCACATAAAACGAGTTGTACATTTTATAGAATGTAAGGCCTGCTTTCGTGCCTGTAAATTTCGAGGTAACCTGGCGAGCCATAGGAGATAGACTTTACACTTATAACGAAGAAAGATTTAATTTAATGTGAGTTGGGGGATAAGCATATTATTTGTTCTTCTTCCTCATCCTAACCTTTTTTATAAGAGAAGGGTAAGAAAGTAACGAGCATTTTCTTTACGAGCCATTTACAACGGTGAGTGTTTTAAATGTTTCGGGTAACAAGTTGAGCCTTTGCATGTTGAAATATGCAGCTTATTACCAATAAAATATAATGATGCAGACTGCTTTCATTATGATGTAGCCAAACATTCCCCGGTATTCTTTTTAAGTGCAGCGGAATGAATAACAAAACCTAATACAAGATTAATACATGCAGCTGCAACCATCCAACTATTTTCGGTATAGAATCCTCCGGTGAAAAGCCATGCAAAAAAGAAGATATGGAAATATGCCGGCACGAGCCAGGTAATGAACGGTACTGCTTCGCTTATTCGTTTCTTCCTCCGTCCAATAATAAATAAAAAGATAAGAATGCATAAGAACGCAATTAACCTGTTAAGGGAAGTTATTCCAAATTTATTATACAGCCAGTCATCAATATATACTTCCGTTCCATACAGCACTATTTCTGAACAAAGCAATGCCAGCAGCGGAACAGCAATAACTTTTAACCATTTTGTTTTAACCGCGATTAATTTTTCAAATAACCTGCTGAAATAAGAATAAAAAAATATTACAATCAGCCAGCCATAAAAATTACCATAAGGCACACCAAACCATTGTGCTTTTAAAGGATTAAGACCTGTGCCCTGCCAGTTCCAGTGCCACATGTGCAAACGGTAAGCAACAGTATCCATACTTAAATCAATGTTGATTGCAAGCAACGCGTCAACTGCAGCGCAAGCCCACCATGGCAACTTCAATGCATCACTGAATAACTTTGCGGTGTACATGATTATTGCCCAGCCCACGCCGATGCAAAGCGGAATATTAAGCGGTGCTTTGCCAAACATGATGAGGAACCTCCCATAGGTATAACCCATGTCTGATATTACTTCAATGTATTCAAGGCATAAACCAAATGCAAGGCCGCCCAGAAGATAAGCAACATGCTGCGGACCTTTTTTAATGGCATCTCTCAAACACAAAATAAACAGCAGGTACGCCGCAAATTCAAACAAAGGGAAACAATAAGCAGGCGCCTGGTTGTAAGGCATTCCGGAAAAAGGCGGCATAGTTATAATTTAATTGACAATGCAGAATTCATTTTAAATATTTTGAATATTTTTTCAAAACAAATAATCCGGAAGATATGTATCATATTTTAACTGGATGCTTCTTATCACTTCCTGGTCTATATCTTCTCCATTGCCAAAGGCTGCCTGCAAATCATCATAATAATGTTCAAAGCCACCTGGTGTATCAACCACCAATACTTTTACAAGCAAATCAGTTTGGTTTGAAAAAGTATGAACAACCATCTTTGGTATAAAAATAAAACTGCCTTTAGTTAATACTGATGTTTCACCGGATAATTGTACAGTGAGTTCTCCTTCCAGCACATACCACGCATGCTCAAACACTTTATGCTTATGCGGCGGCGGTCCTGGAAACTTTGCAGATAACTCATATTCTGTTACTGACAGATTATTTGAAGCAGCTTCGAAAGATAATTTTAAGAACAGTTTTGAGTTACTTACTGTTATTGCTTTTCCTTCACCGCTGTTTAATATAACTGGATACATTATTTGCCTATTTATTATAAAACATCAGCACGTAAATCATTAATAAAATAAAAATGATAATGTCTGTTATCATAGCAAATCTTTCATTTGCACCTGCTGATTTTTTAGTTATGTGCGTGAAGCCTGCAAAGCCATAATACAAGCCGCTGCTGAAGGCGCTTACAATTCTCCATGCCGGGATAAACAATGAAATAATGCCAACAAGGCCGGCACATATATTTAAGTAACCTAACTCTTTAATTACAGGAAAACTTTCAGTACCTGTAAAATGAAAAATTTCTTTTGCTGTAAAAGCAGGTTTTGTTGCCTGCCTGATGCCTGCAATAAAAAGCCGTAAGCCTGCTGCATAAAAGACGAGCCACTTGCCCAATGAAGCCAATGCATTTACAGTTGTGCTGCTTACCCATCTTTCTATAAAAAATGAAAGAACGGGAAAAATAAAAAGCAATACGGTAATACTGATAATGTATGATTTGTTAACTGTGCCTAACCCATTATTTTCCATAATTAGCGCCGCTTTGATTGATTATACAAATTTACACAGACAGCTTTTCTGTTATAAACAAGTATATGATTTGCCTGTTTGAGTATATGGTTGGATTGATGAAGCAATAATAGTAGCAACAAGATGATATTTTTGTATGTAATTTGATTATAAACTGCTGATACAATGAGCTTTGGAAAAATTATACCATGTAGTGAACTGAACCCTTTTATTAAATACTTTATTATTTCCAAAAGCGATGCTCACATATACAAGGTTTTACCTTCAGCAGGTTTGGTAATGGGTTTTCAATACAGGGGAAGTTTATCTGCTATAAATGATGGTGCAGAAACAAACCTTTCGACTGCAGGCGTTACCGGCGTTTCTGATACATTTAAAATCTTTAAAAATTCAGATAACAATCGAACAATACTTACATATTTCACTGAAGTTGGCTTCGCGCATTTTACCAGGCAGCCCGTAGATGAACTTTTTAATAAAAGTATGTCGCTTGAGCACATTTTCGATAAAAATAAAGTAACGGATACTGAAGAAAAATTAACATTAGCCAAAACAGATAAACAGCGGATAAGTATTGTTGAACAGTTCCTGTTGTCCCAGTTAAAAGATGTTAAAAAAGATATGCTTGTTATTAAAGCGGTTAAACTTATTTACGAATCGCAAGGAACCATAAAGATTAAAGAGCTACAGCAACAATTATTTATAAGTACAAGCCCTTTAGAAAAACGATTCAGAAAATTAGTTGGTACCACACCAAAAAAATTTGCTTCTATTATTCGCTTTAATCGTGTGCTTACTAATATGAGCCACTTAAAGACGCTTACAGAGATTTGTTACGAGCATAACTTTTTTGACCAGGCACATTTTATAAAA
Organism: Chitinophagaceae bacterium; assembly: GCA_903642275.1. Taxonomy (GTDB): domain Bacteria; phylum Bacteroidota; class Bacteroidia; order Chitinophagales; family Chitinophagaceae; genus Parafilimonas. The sequence continues at coordinate 21,878 of CAHJWK010000050.1, read as the reverse complement.
GACTTTAAACAATATACCGGTGAAACCCCTGAGACTTTTAAACGCTTTTTATAAAAAACGATTTTTTACAATTGCAGCTTTTTAAGATGTTACAGTTTTGCATGATAAAAACAATAAACAATGTTCACAGTAAAACAAATTGAGACTGCACATGCAAAAGTAAAAACCGGTGCAGATTTTCCTAAATACATTCAGAAAATAAAACACCTGGGCGTAACAGCATTTGAAACATGGGTTACTGACAGCCACACTGAATATTTTGGCGAGAATGATTATACAACCAAGTCAGACCCTATGTATGAAAACCTAACAATAATGCCCGATGTTAATAAAAAAAAATTCAGCGATTGTTTGAAAGCACACCAGCAAGGCAAAACAGATTATCTCAGTTTCTGTAAAGATTGTGCCGCCACCGGTATTGCAAAATGGTTTGTGTCGCTCGAAGCCATGAATTGCATTTACTATGATAAAGCAGGCAATGCAATATCAACCGAGCATATACCAGGATAACATTTTTTTATAAGCAAATTCCGGCTGCAGCCACACCCGGGATTTGCATTAGAGGTGTTGTTTACTTAAGTAAGTTGTTTCTTAATTCGTTTTTGCCGTTGCGCCCATTTTATCCATCAATATTTTTACCTGCGTTTTTAAGGTTTCGATGTCTTGCTTCATGGAAGTGTTCTCAGTTTTGAGTTTATCGTTTTGTTTGCTTAATTGCTGAATGGCGCCAATAGTATTATTCGTTTTTAAAGAATCTATTTGTTTCTGCTGTTCTTTTACAGCCTGAATTAACACGGGTGTAAGCTGCGTGTAATTTACTGCTTTATAGCCCTGTGCATCTGTGGTTACCAGTTCAGGATAAATCTTTTCTACTTCCTGTGCTATTAAGCCTATCTGCTGCTGCCCGGCTTTGCCGCCATGCGCAATACCGAGTTTATTCCATTTATAGTTTACCGGCTTCAGCATTTGCAATGAATCCAAAGCATTGGTTAAAGGCAGGATGTTTTCTTTAAACCTTATATCTGAAGTTTGAGTAAGTGTATTGCAGCGTATGTTGCCGTTTACATCCAGCTTATAACCTGGTGTTGTAGTGCCAATGCCTACATTCCCTCCATCCTGAACGAAAATGCGGCCACCTGCTACGTTAGATTCACTTAAATTTAAACCCCCGTTAGTAAGGCTGAAATTGTATTTGTCTGTACCAAGATTATTGGAGAAGCCAAGCATTGTACCTCCGCTGTTTGCCAATACAGTAAGAGGTTGTACCGGACTACTGGTACCAATACCTACATTGCCATTTGAGGCGGCGTATAAGGTTGGAGAAGATTGTGGGGTATAATAAGATACAATGAACCAATTATCATAGGTAGTTTGCTGAATGGCAGCTCCGTTAAAATATGGAGTTCCACCTGCATAGGTATTGCCAGCGTCTTGTAAAAATATTCTGGCATTCCCGGTTCCTTGCACAAATTCAAAGCGACTTACGCCGGCAGATAAGGATTGAGGGGTAGTAAATGTATATGTAACTTGCCCGGGACTGGCATTTACTATTTGTGAGTAAGTTGGTGTACTACCGTTTCCGTTAAATATATTTAATGTTATGTTTCCACTAGCACTGCTGTTATCATTAACTATAGTAATACTTGTTACAGTAACTGCCTGGCTTAAAGTAAAGGATTCGCCATTACTTGTGCCAGGAGTCATATAACTTCCTGTAGTAGTTGGTGTATTACTTAAATTTCCGGCAACACCTGAAGTACCGCTACCTTGAATTACCAAGGCATTAGAATTCTGGTTAATAGTAGTTGTTTGTGTAAGTGTACCACCTAAAGTTATATTGTTACCCGTTTGGGTAAGGCCGTTGCTTGCTGTAGTGCTAAGACTTGCAGCTGTAGTGCTGCTAATATTACCATTTATATCAGTGGTAACTATACCGGCTGTAGTTAAACCACGCAAACGGGTAGTGCCGTTTACATCAAGCACTGCAGTAGGAGCAGTTGTACCAAGACCTACCTGCCCTGTTCCGCTTACGTATAAGTCAGTAGTAAAAGATGCAGGAGAGCCCGGCAGGCTTGTAACCGAAGCATCCACCCTGCCTACTTCAAAATCCTGGGCACTGGTGCGCCAGATACCGCCTTCATGCCCTGCATACTTAATTAAGCCAACACGAGCACTGCTGCCAACATCAGTAAGAAAACCCGTGTTTTCTCCATTGGCATACACTGAGCCGCCGTTTATTTCCAGTTTTTGCGAGGGGAAGTTGGTGCCAATGCCAACATAACCGCTGCTGCCTTTAACTACAACAGAAGCGCTGCCCGGGGTAAGGTATAAATCACCCCCCGTATAAAGGTTCATATCACCTGATGCAAGCTGGTTAGTGATTGAAAAAGTTTGTGTGCCATTACCGCCGTATCCCATCCATGCACTACGGCTGCTGCCAACGCCATCAGGATAATATTCAATATATGTATGCGAGCCTACACCTGTACCCTGCATGCGTAAGCCGCCACCTGCAGTTACAAAGCTGCCTACACCAACAACATCAAGCTTGTAAGCAGGGCTTGAAGTACCAATGCCTACATTGGCACCGTTACCTAAAACCATTGCATTACTAATAGCAACGCTGGCATTGGCGCCAAGGGCGGTTGCGTTAGTGAGATTACCTGAAGCTACATTTGCACCAGAACCTATTGCCGTATTATTACTTCCCGAAATATTTGAATATAATGACTGGGAACCATACCCTGTATTAAAGCTGCCTGTTGTGTTTGATAAAAGTGCTCCATTACCACTTGCCACATTGCTTGACCCGGCAGTATTATGATTAAGTGCAATATAACCTGAGGCTGTATTATTATCGCCCGAGATGTTCGACTGCAGTACTGCAAAACCACTTGCTACATTGCTTGAACCTGTGGTGTTATTGACAAGGGTATATGCTCCGTTGGCAGTGTTTGTAGCCCCACTGCTGTTCAGTTCAAGTGATGAATAACCAGTTGCTGTATTATTGCTACTCGTTGTATTATATGCTAATGACAGTGCCCCGTTCGCTGTATTATAATTACCTGTTGTATTGCTGGTTAATGCACTACTACCGTTAGCAACGTTATTAGAGCCGGTAGTATTGCTAGACATCGCATTAAATCCGTTAGCCACATTGTCAGTACCGGTAGTATTATTCCGGATAGCCTGAAAACCTGTTGCCGTATTATTATTACCTGTTGTGTTTAATAGTAATGACAGGGCACCGTTGGCGGTATTAAAACTACCGGTTGTACTATATTTCAAGGCCTGTTGGCCATTGGCAACATTATACTGCCCTGTAGTATTATTATAAAGCGAAAAGTAGCCAAAAGAAGTGTTTGCAGATGCAGAATAATCAACCCTTCCTGCCTTTTGGTTATTTACTTTAAAGATTAAGGGCTTCGCATCTGTGGTTCCTATGAAATTTACAGTAGAATCGGTTCCGGCATTACCGGTAAGGCTCCAGTTGCTGCCGTTAACAGCGGATAAGGTTGTAGTGCTGAGATTACCTAAAGCATCTGTAGTTAAGATACCATTTGGCAAAGTTTCAAATCTTACTGTACCATTGACATCTAATACTGCTGTAGGATTGGTAGCACCTATACCGGTATTGCCATTTTTGAGTACCGTAAATGCGTCGCTTGAAACACCTAAACTGCCTGTCCCAGTGCCCACTACAAAAGCCGGGTCTGCACCTACCCAGGAAGTTGCATTTAAACCTGTTCGCACCGTATTAAAACCTCCTACAACTGTTTCATTATAAGATGCTGCTGTAATTTGATAACCAAATGCACATGATCCGTTACCAGATGCTGTATTGTTATTACCTATCGCTATAGAACCATTGCCGGAAGCCGTTGCAAGACCTACAGCAAATGATCCCCCGCCTGTTGCCTGCGCCCCTGATCCAAAAGCGGATGAATTGAATCCGCTTGCATATGCTAATTGTCCTACGGCAGTTGAATTATATCCTTGAGCTGAAGCAGTATTGCCTATAGCAATACTATTAGCAGCTGTGGCATAGCTTTGTTTACCTATGCTTATAGTATTAGCATTTTGTGCATGTGAATCATACCCTAAAGCAATAGCCCACCATGATGGAGGCGCACCTGCACTTGTGTAATCGCCAATAGCAACCGAAAAGTTACCGCCCGCTGTAGCCTGGTTTCCCATGGCAATAGTATTATCAGCTGTAGCTCCCGAATTTATACCCATTGCAATTGAACCGAGACCGCTGGCTATGGTATTATTGCCTGATGCAAAAGAATAATTACCTATATTAATCTGATCCCATTGGCTACCGCTTACATAACCTGTTCTGAATGCTGCTTTGTCAGGATACCACATAGTTCTCCTGCTGGCTCCGCTCGTTGGTGGATTTGAAGGGGTAACTGGAATATCACCGGAGGCACTAAACAATATATCAGTATTTGATACATGTAAACCAGCCTGCGGGGATGATGTTCCAATACCTACATTAACATTATTGCCCAATACCAATGCATTGCTTGCAGAAACTCTTGCATTTGCACCTATAGCTGTGGCATTGCTTAGATTGGCGCTTGTAACCCCTGCATGATGACCAACAGCTGTATTATAACTACCGGTAATATTGCGTTGCAGCGCAGAATCACCATAAGCTACGTTGTAATTACCAGTGGTATTACTGTCAAGCGAATTTAAGCCAAATGCGCTGTTGTTGTTACCGATTGTGTTTGCAAGCAAAGAAGAATCTGCATAAGCTGCGTTGTTATTTCCGGAAGTATTATTTAACAGCGATTGAAAGCCAAAAGCATTATTGTTACTGCCAATTGTATTAGCAGCCAAAGCCTGGTAACCATTTGCAGCGTTATAGGCACCCGTTGTATTTTGTTTCAAAGACTGATAACCAAATGCTGTATTTGCTGATGTGGAGTAATCAATTCTACCTGCCTTCTGGTTATTTACTTTAAATATTAATGGCTGCGCATCGGTAGTGCCTAAGAAGTTGATGGTGCTGTCTGTGCCGCCGTTACCTAAAATGTTCCAGTTGGCACTGTCAATAGCAGCTGCGGTTGTAGTTTTAAGGTTGCCTAAGCCATCTGTTATTAAAAAACCATTTGGTAAACCTGCAAAGCGTACGGTGCCTTTTACATGCAGATTAGCTGTTGGTGAGCCGGTCCCGATACCAACCTGTATATTATCTATAGAATCACCTAAAACAAGCGCATTGCTTACAGCTACTTTAGCATTGTAGCCAATAGCAGTGGCATTTGTAAGATTACCACTGCTTACATCTGCTCCATACCCAAAGGCAGTGTTATTGTTTCCGGTGGTATTAGAGTATAAAGAATAATACCCGTTTGCAGTATTATTGTTTCCGGTGGTATTAAGGGTTAAAGAAAAATACCCGTTTGCAGTATTATTATTTCCGTTAATATTATGACCTAGTGAACCGGTACCATTAGCGCTGTTATAGCTACCTGTTGTGTTGCTAAAAAGTGCTTCAACCCCGGTTGCTGTGTTATAATTACCAGTTGTATTATAATACAGCGTTGCATAACCGAGGGTGGTATTATCACTGCCAGATGTAGTCTTGCTCATTGCCTGATGACCCACTGATGTGTTTAAACCACCTGTGACATTAGGATTTAAAGACTGATAGCCAAAAGAAGTATTTGATAAAACGAAATCAATTTTACCAGATTGTGTGTTAGCAACTTTAAACACCAATGGTTGCGCGTCTGTAGTACCAATAAAGTTAGTGGATGGATTAGTTCCACTGTTGCCAGTTAACTTCCATGCATCTGTGCTGCCGAGCGATAAAGGCGTAACCGCCATCCATGCACTGCCTGTCCATATCAATAAACCAATACCGCCAACGAAAGCGGCATTGGTATTATAGACTACCGTTCCGGCAAGAATATCTGCACCTAAAGGCAAGGAGCTTGTAACAGCACCGGTTAAGCTAACTCTTGGAAACACAAAGCCCTTATTGGTGCTTTCCAGTTCCATTAAAGATGCACTGCTGATAGTGTTTGGGTTATCACCCACTTTTATCTGTGCATTACTCTTTGTATAAAAGAGGGTTAGTGCAAGAGAGATGAAGCAAATTGTAAATATCCGGTTCATAACAGAGGTTTTGAAGTTTTAAGTGAACAGGCGCAAGTTTGCTTTTATCTATAGTAAATATTTTACGGGTTAACAGTTGTATTGTTTGAGTTTACAGTTGGTTTAATTTAGTAATCAGTTTAATAATACTAAACGGATAAATAATAAAAACGCCTCCGTGCTTATTCCGAAGGCGTTTGCTGATGATTCATTGGTATTGAATTTACTTACCTATAACCAGTTTTAAAGTGTTGGTATACTTGTTATCACCGGTAATTCTTATAAGGTAATTGCCTGTCGTCCACCTTGCATCAAGCTGAACATCATAGTTGTAATTACCGCCTTTGTGTTGCAAGGTTTTTACGGCTAAGAGTTTACCATCCATGCTGCTAACAGTTACTTCGTAGCTGCCTTGCTTCATGCTGCTAAACTTTAATAAAGCTTTCCCACCGGTAACTACAGGGTTGGGATATACAGTTACATTTCCTTCCAGTGTAACTGCCTCTGCACCGCCTGACAACATAGTTGTTGCAACCGGTGTTGCTTTCAGCGTTCGTTTAAACACCAGCATAAAGCGGTTGCGGTAACTGTTGGTATCTGTGTTTGGTGTAAAGTTGTATAAGATGGTATCATTAAAATTTACAGTTGTTCTAGTGTTAAGATATTTATCCACTAACCAACCTTGCAGTAAACCATTGCCTGAATTATCAGTAAAAATTTTAAGTGCATAAGGTTGCTGCCGTAAGTAGAGCTTATAAAAAAGTGTATCAGTTAGTATTGGTTGCGGCCTGAATTCTATTGCCAGAAAATTATCATTACGCATCAGCACAATATTTTCATCAAAGTTGGGGAGCTTCGCAGCATCATCACCATCTACTGCTGACGAATACCCATTGCCAAAGCCTGCTGCTACCCCATCAATCAACAGTAAACTATCAGCCGAAGGCAACATAAGATTTGTATAAACTACTGTCCGGTTTTGCTGATTAATTTTTCCAAACACCTTTGCTTCGGTTACATTCTTATCCGGTTCTGCAAACTGTACCGAAACTGCTGCTGCATTTGCCTGCACCATAAATGCCTGGTTTGCCTGTATTATTGGGAGATTAGTATTGCCTCCGGGATAACTGCCACTGCCTACAGGCGCCCAAACACCATTGCTGAATGTTACATACCCGCCTACGTTATAAGTGCCGCTCATTTTAGGATCCCACACCCAGAACTTATTCGGATAAATACCTGATGACCTTGTAAGCACATTTGTAATGTCAACAGATGAGGCATACGGATTACCAACAAATACCCAGTCTTCTGCATTACCGGTATAAGATTGCGAAGCTTTGTTACTGTTTGTACCTAGCTCATTTAATACACCTTTTGCCCTTAAAATGGTGGGATCAACTGCTGAATAAATTCCCTGTGAAAGATTTACTGCCCTGCTACCCCTAATAAATAAACAATAGGCAGGATACTTTGTTATAAGGTCGCTGTTGGTAACAGGTTCAGTCATTGACCAGTCGTTGTTCTGCCAGACCTTTATTGATGGATTTATTGTTGAATTATAATCATAACCAAGGCTTGTGTTGTTATTACCGGTTATATGAGTGCCATAACCAGGATGCGGATTTTGATTATCTGCATAAACAAGATCCGCATTATTAACACCTTCCTGCCATGCGTCTCGTATAGTTTGTGTGCTGCTAACGAAAGGTTCATTCATAAACCGCCATGCTCTTTTTGGCGGCACATAACGTTCTACTGTTACATTGGCTGCAATAGTTCCGTAAGATTCTGCAACCCTTGCCGTACCATTGGAATCTGATTTTAAGGTCAGATTATCGTTTGTTGTAAGTGTTCCGTTTACAGTTACCGTTCCAAATGCACTGCCTGCATTCATGTTAAGGGAATTACCTAATGTTGCGTTTGAAGAAGCATTAAGCTTTAAAACATTCAGAAAATTATTAGTTAAACCGGGTGTAAAATATATAGTTCCTGCTGTACCGCCTAACACCAATCCCGAAGTAGTTGAGCCAGTTAACGTACCTGAACCTGAATAGGCGCCGTTTAAAGTAAGCGTATGATTATTTAAAATGAAAGTGCCAGCGCCAAGACTTAGATTATGGTTTACAATTTCATTATTGGCCATAATAACATCATTTGAATTTGGCTTAGAAACATCATAGAAAGTAGAAGCCTGGCTGCCGTTTATGTTTTGTGTGATTGCTCCGTTAAATGTGACGTTACCCGTACCAGATGCGTCAAGGTCGCTGCCATTATTAGTAAAATCTTGCGTAAGTAAAAGATTGCCGCTATTATTAATAATGGCTGATGCGCCTGTATTAATTACAGAACCATACACTTTTAAACTGGCTGAAGAAAATAAATGCAGGTTGCCGTAGTTTTCTATTTGAGCATATCCATTCCTACAAACAACAATACTTAAAATTAAAGTAAGTATTTTTTGGACACATTTATATTTTTGAATAATTCGATTCAACATAACACGTGTTTAATTATCAAGCACATCAAAAGTATTGTTGTGTTTTACCAGATCATTATCAACTACATAGTTAGATTTTTTGAGTTTACAGTTAACCTTAATTTGGCAACAGTTGGTAATTGCCACCATTAGTTATATAGAATTTGTTTTGAAACAAGCTAATAGATATAAACTTTGACGTAGCAATTGTAAAGATTAAAACAGCAATGATTTCAAAAATTATTGCTGTTTATCAATGCTATTTTTTACGAGAGTATTTTTATATTTTGTATATTGTCTAAAAAAGCTTCATTTATTGACAATAATTTTCTTTTGTACATTTTTTTTACCCCCGCTTGTATAAGCCCATTTTATCATTTTTTTTACGCTTTCAGAACTTCATGATGATGTATGTACTAATGAATCTCTGCATTCATCTTGTGGGTCTATATCATAGAACTGTATTCTGTATTTTCCGTCCTTCGCAGTAATGTCAACAGTAAAATTTACTTTTTCTGTATAAGTATAAATAAGTCTGAATATGGAAATGAAAAATATCCTTTACCAATAATTCGTCCTGCATCTCTATTCTCCATTTGTAAAACATCTTTTGCATTTTGAAAACTTTAAACAAACCAGACTTTCGCTTTTGTATAAAGTTCTTCTTTTGTTAAGAATCAGCAATTACTATAGCCTCATACATATACTTGCCATTCTTTTGAGGGATTAAATTGTGATAATCAATATTGCTATCAAGCATAGCTAAAATAGTTCTTTTTTGAATTAAAATTTTGACAGATAGCGCTTATAGGAATTGAAACGGTTAACAATACAGTAATCTTTTTAAAAAGATGTTTCATGATTATATGATTAAAAAATTAGTGATTATAAATGTAAAAAATACTTACTTATAGGAGAGTGAAAGTTTTTAAAGGCTATTTGAGTTTTACCATTTTATAGATAGGGAAAATGGCAAGTAAAAAAGGCAATACTCAGAAATCTAAAATTGATTTGTATGTGATAAACAAAGTCAAAGAAATGCGTATTGCAGTCAACCTTTCACAGGCGAATTTAGCTTATGAATTAGGCGTAGGTGCGGGCTTTATTGGCAAGGTTAAAAGTATGGCTTATTCTACGCATTATAACCTTAAAATTTTAAATAATATTGCGAAGATATTAGAATGTTGTCCGCAGGATTTTTTCCCAAAACAACCTTTATAACAAGCGGGAATAATTTAGCATAAAATGAAATGTAGGCATTTTTATAATATTGTTGAGAAAAACGTAACCAAACGTTACCAGACTAAATATTAACCTTTGAAATGCTTACTGCACAATGATTGCCAAAAATAGTTGTGTGCCAGTCTTGGGCACAAAAAGATGATTTATTGAATCGTCTTTTCATTTTTGCATTTGGCAGCGTTCTTTATCAAAATTATCCGCTGTATATAACAAGCCGATATCTGCAATAGCTTTTATTTGTTTTCTTACATCAAGCAATGTTTCTTCTTTCATGCTTTTTCTTGTAAGCGATTAAAGTTTGCTTATGCATGATTAATTATTGATGTTCCATCTTCAATGCCGGCGATATAATGAACTAGTTCTTTCCCAAACTTTTTTTGATATACAGGCTTTAACTTAATTACCAGTGTATCTATAGCTGCTTCTTCAATAATATTAATGGTGCAACCACCAAAGCCGCCGCCCATCATTCTTGCACCAACTATTAATGCATTATCCTTTACAGTATCTACCAAAAAATCAAGCTCATCGCAGCTTACTTCGTATTCTTTACTTAAGCCTTCATGTGTGCGGAACATCTTCTTACCAAAGGCTTTTATATCGCCTTTTTCCAAATCTTTACATCCTGCTAACAGCCGCTCAATTTCTTCAACGATAAAACGGCACCTTTTGTAAACGAGTTTATTTTTAGGCAACACATGTTCATTCAACATACCAATGGTTACATCACGGAGACTATGCACATCGGGATGATGTTCTCTTACCCATGCAACACCTTGTTCACATTCCTGCCGGCGTGTATTATACGCAGATGAAGCCAGTGAATGCTTCACATTTGTATTTAGCAGAAGGATTTTATAACTGCCTAAATCAAGCGGCTTGTATTCATAATCAAGTGAACGGCAATCAAGCTTTATCACATGATTCTTTTTACCAAATGTGCTGGCAAACATATCCATGATGCCACACATTACACCTGCAAAAGTTTGCTCCGCTTTCTGCGCCATTTTTACCATGGTTAATTTATCCAAGCCAGCATTAGTTATCTCATTCAATGCAAATGCCATAGCGCATTCTACTGCAGCAGAAGAAGAAAGGCCAGCACCAATCGGCACATCACCTATTAATGCAGCTTCAAAGCCTGGTATTTTTATACCTGATTTTTGAAACTGGTCAACAACCCCAAGCATAAAGTTTGCCCATGCTGTTTTACTCTTTTCAATGACATCTGTTGTTGTATTAAATGATTCATTCATATCAATACTATGCAACACAATATCATTACTGCTATTTGATGTAATAACAATATATGCAGCTTTATCAATTGCCGCTGGCAATACAAACCCTTCATTGTAATCAGTATGTTCACCAATTAAATTTATTCTGCCGGGGGAACGTACAACTACAGAATTATCTTTAATAAATTTTTTTAGTGCGTCAGGAATTAAAGCTGTGTGTTGTGTAGTCATCCTTTGCATCTTTAAATCTTTTAAAGGTTTATTTAAATAAACCAAGCAGTGAAAAATTATAAATATTGTCATTAAAACAAGCAATATTACTTAATATACATGCCTGTTTTTCCAAGACTTTATATCTACGAGGTTGGTTGGTTTTTTGATTAAGCCACAGGCATTGGATATAAATTCAGAGAGAACAAGCATGATCTACTTTTTTATCCTAAAATAATATTCTCAATATCTTAACTATGTTTCCTGAAAGCTAAAGGTGTTATAAAGTATGTTAATAATAATTTCGCCTTAATCCTGTTGTATAAACTTTAGTCTGTGAATCTTAAATTTAAAAATCATTAGTTCATTAAAACAAATTTTATGCGCTTTTTTATTTTAATTCCTGTTTTAGGATTATCCGCCTTTTCATGTTTTATAGCAAGCAAACAAAAGACCGGAATTAGTTCTCAAAAAAATTCAAAAAACACCTTTTACAAAGTTTCTGCAAACAACATCACGCAAAATTTTGTAGCAAACGATCCAGGGGACCAGTTAAAACTTTTGGCTAAATTTCCTGTTGGTGCATCTGTAGATGCAAAAAAGTTATACGTAAATCAAAATTATGCAAACATTATTACCAGCCAGTTTAATAGCCTTACTACAGAGAATGCTTTGAAATGGGCTGCCGCACAGCCGGAAGAAAACCGCTTTAATTTTAATAAAGGCGATAGTATTGTAGCATTTGCTCAAAGCCACAATATGCGTGTACATGGGCATGTGCTTGTTACGGTTTCAGCAACTTCATTACCTGCATGGGTGAATAACTTCCAAGGTGATAAAAATGCCTGGGAAAATATGTTTAAGAATCACATTGAAGGTGAAATAAGCCATTATAAAGGAAAAATTAAATCCTGGGATGTAGTTAACGAAACCTTTGATGATAATGGGAATGTAAGATCAACCACTCAAAAGGGCGGTGATAATATCTGGTTACCACATCTTGGCGCAGATTATACAGCCAGAGCTTTTCAATATGCGCATGAAGCAGACCCTAATGCATTATTATTTTATAATGATAATAAGCAGGAGACCAATGTAAAAAAACTGGATGCTATAATAAACATGGTAAATGATTTTAAAAGAAGAAATATACCAATTGATGGCTTAGGTCTTCAAATGCATATCAATATAAATACACCTAACGATGGCATTGCTAATGCATTAAAAAGACTTTCACAAACGGGTTTAAAAATCCATATATCAGAATTAGATATTAGAATCAATCCTAATAATAATTTTTCTCTTGATTCTGCTTCTGCTTTAAAAGCGCAGGCTGATAAGTTTTATTTTGTTGCTCATGCATATTCTACGATTGTTCCAAAAGCACAACAATACGGTATTACATTCTGGAATGTAACAGATAAAGACAGCTGGATAACAGTTTCAAAACATGCACTTGATAGCCCGCTTTTATTTGATAAAAATTATAATGCAAAAGCTGCCTTAAAGTCTTTTGGTGATGGGTTAAAACAATAATATAGCAGTAAACATTAATAATGAAAAAAAGCAATCTTAGTGATTGCTTTTTTTCATTATTGCAACTTTAAAATAATTGAACTGTTATTAATAATTTTAAATATTTAAGTATATTAAAAATCAAGATTCGATATGTCTTTTACTTCTGTTTTTTAGTTTAACTATTGCTTCTTTTATAATTGACTTTACTGAAAGATTTGAATACACATTATCAAGGTTGACATTTATTTTCGTTTTCGCATCTGGTTTTTTTCTTGCCCAGGCCCAAGTTCCTTCAACCCTGAAATCTGTATAATCCGGGTGTTGTGTAACAATTAAATCAAATAACTTTTTTATATGTGGTATTGTTCGCTCATCCTCGCTCATGCATTTTACAAAGTCACTGTCTTTTAAGCTTGCACTGCTTTCATACGTCCAGAATAAATCATCTAATAACAACATACCACCGGGCATAAGCAGTTTGTCTGCTAAAAAGAAAGCAGCACAGTCAATTTGAAAATTGTGTGAACCATCAATAAAACAAAAGTCATATAAAGGCTGGCATACACCATCTTTTGTATTTGCATTAATAAGGTTTAATAATTCCCAATTATAAGTTTCATTAGCAAATATCAGGTTGATATATTTATCTAATTTACTTGTTTTTAAAAGCTCAAAAATATTGGGCTTCCTATCTTTTGCTTCATGTCTGTCAATACTTGTAATTTGTCCATATCCTTTTTCATCAAATGCAGCAGCCATATATTGGGTTGATACACCGTGCGCAAAACCAAGTTCTAAAACATTGGCTATATTAGTATTCTTAACAAGTGAATAAACTATTTCGCCTTGTTTTGCTGTCATGTGCGGAATATTGTGCAGTATTTCCGTTACTTGATTAAATTTCATATTAATAAATACGTTAAACTTTGACAACATATCTTTTATTTTTAATGATATAATTCTTTCTGATGCCTTCATGCGCTGAATCTATAGAAATATCGTTACTGTTTGTTTTAAAACGCGGATGAAGATCACAACGTTTCTCCGCCTCAAAAATCCACGGTGCAAAAAACTTCCCTAATTCAGTTTTTTGTTTATTGCTTACATCATATAACAATAAGGTGCATAACCTTGATTTATCAGGATAAGTATCTGTAATAACGTAATTGTGTAATGAGTTAATAGTTGGATGACCATCGCCATATTTTGATAACGAGCTATCATCTAACTTATCATAAGTTTCTGTAGTTGCATTTAAAGTAATGTATGCATCGCCATGCTCCGGTGTTCTTGCCCAAACAATAAGCTCATTATCATTTATCCATGAATAATGCGATATCATCCTGTGATCTAACAATAGCTTTAAATTTTTGCCATCGCAATCACAGCAATACAAACGTGAATATTTACCGCGTTTATCTATCCACCGATGCAAGAAAACAAATCGCTCATAACAAGGTGAATAATACAAATGATTCACTTTATGGTTTGAGTTTTGAAATTCTACCGGTGTTAAGTTAACGAGGTCGCTGATCTTTATAATTAATTTTGCATTGGACGTTGAAGTGTCAACTAACCATATTCCATCTTTTGAATAATCCTGCTTCACAGAAAAATTATCGCATTCTTCAATGTAACCATAATCAGGTCTTAACCATGATAAGCGGCGATAGTTAATGGAAAGATATTCCTGTTTTTTCCTGTTAAATACTTGCACAGGATAAGGAATAAATTTTTCCTGCTTTGTATTAATGTTATACAAAACTGCACCAAGCATTTTGTTATTATAAATATTATAAATAATACGCTCTTCATTCATCCATTGCGTCATACAACCTTGCTGGTAGTTCCATGCTTTTGTATTTGCGATATGCTGATAATTTTTTTGAGTAAAATCGCATATAGTAACATAACACGTATTATCAGCTAATGTATGTGCTAAGTATTTTGTACCGGCTTCATTCCAGGGGCATTTGTCATAATAACCAAAAAAGAAACCATCATATTTTTCAAGTCCAACAAAAGCAGCTATGTCTGTTATGATATAATTTTCATTCAGTTCAATTTCATATTTCTTTTTATTCTTTAAATAAACCAACCGCTTATACGAGTTGCGGATGGCATCATGTAACCAGGGTTGAGATTCCAATATTTTTGCAATGCGTCTTTCTAAAGCATTGTATTGTGCCATGATTATAATTCTTTCCTCAGGATATACTTTTTACCACAGTCTTTAATAAATAACCAAAATACAAACCATGGTTCAACCAAATACCTGAACCAAAATCTTTTTGGATTTTCAGTAAGCCTGTATAACCATTCCAGTCCTGTTCTCCCCATCCAGCGTGGTGGTGTGGCAACTTTGCCAGCTACATATTCAATAGCAGCACCGGAAGTCATAATAACAGTAGCGTTAAGTACTTCTTTATTTTCAAGTATCCATTTTTCCTGTCTTGGCATTCCCATTCCAACAATTAAAACATCGGGCATATATGCATTAATCTTTTTTAGCATCGCATCGTTTTCAGGAGATTCTTTCTTAGCATTAAAAAAACCATTTGCATAAGTTATGTTCAAACCTTTATAATCTGTACGCAAAACTTCTACGCCTATGCTTACAGTAACTTCATCAGCACCTAAATAAAACACTTTCCAGTTTTTATTCGCAGCTTCCCGCATTAGTGGCCTTATCAAATCAACCCAGGTAATTCTGTTATCTCTTTTTAAAGGATAACCTAGGATTTTTCCGCAATACACTATGGGCATACCGTCTATTCTTTTTATACTTATGCTTTGCAATTGTTGCAGAAATTTATTGCGATGAAAAATATAAATACTGTGTATATTTTGACTTGAAATAATAGCCCTATTTTTATTATATATAAATATGCCGATTATTCGAAGTAAACCTTCTAAATCAAAACTGTTTACTTCAATACCAAGTAATTTATAATTGGGAAGATTAATTGTTTGTGGTTGCATAGTTTATATAGGAATTGACCATTTGATTAAAGTTGTACTCCTGAAGTTTCGTTTGCATTGCTGATTGCAAATGTTGCTTTAAGTCTTGATCTTCCATTGCGTTTATTGCTTTGATCCAATCAGTAACATCCATAGTCTCAACAATAATACCTGCTCTTTCATTGCCGTTTACTGTAAGCACCTCCTTGTTAGAAGGTATGTTGCTGCCAATAATAGGTAATCCATTGTGTGCTGCTTCAAATATTACAAAACCAAATGCTTCATATACTGAAGGAAACAGGAATATATCTCCGGCTTTTAAAAAATCAGGAACATCAGCAGGATTTATTTCACCTAAAAAATGCACTCTACCTGCTACATTTAATTCTTTAGTAAGTTGAATTAGTGAATTTTTTAATTCACCGTCGCCTGCAATAGCAAGGTGATACTCTTTAAGCTCTGCAATTATTCTTATAAGTAACTGTTGATTTTTTTGAGGATGCAATCTTGCTACATTGATTAATATTTTTTTATCACCAGGCAGTTTAAATTTTTTCCTTGCATCATCTTTTGATAATGCTGAAATACGTGCAGGTACTCCATTATATACAACGCGTAATTTCTTTTTATAATTATGAGAATAAGTTTTACAAGATTCTTTTACCGTTTCTGATACCGCGATTATTATTGAGTAAAATCCAAACTTGCCCATAAGCTTATCTGCGATTTTTACTCCTTTTGGATAAACATAAGTTGGATTTCTAAGTGTAACTACCTTGTTTCTTATACCTGCCAAAGTTGTGGCAACATGACCTACCACATTTGCATAATGGGTATATGTTATAACACCGTCTGGCTTTTTGTTTTTAAGCAGCTTTACAATCTTAAAAATAATCTGCACAACATTTACAATGCTTGTTGGTGCGCTATCATGTATAACAACAACGTTCTTGTCATTAATGTAAGTGTCAAACTTTTTATAGATAAACCATGTTTCTGCATCAATACCCCTATTGCGCATTTCTTCTGACATTCGTATAGCAGCACCTTGTGCTCCTCCCGCTTCCATTTGTGTTACAAGGTTTATTATTCTACTCATTACTATATCATTTAAGAACAAACAATCATCTGATACTTTCAAAAAATTGTTCTGTTGCTGTTGCAATTTTACTCCAATCTTCATCGTACATGTCATTAACTTTATCTTTGTTATATGCTGATCTGTTTAACACTTCTTCTAAAACTGAGATGTTTAAATTTTTATAAGTAATTATCCAATTTTCATATTTCTTTTCCAGCTCTGCAACAAATTTGAAGTAAGGCATCGCAATAGTTGTGTTGAAAGAAAGTGCAAGTAAAAGCACACCGGAATTTGACACATTTGAATAAGGCAGTAATACAACATCTGCAGCGTTAAAATAATACTGCAGTTGTTCATCAGAAATAAACTCAGGGAAAAATAATATTTTAGGATTGTTGTTTATAAGCTTTACCAGCTTGTCTTTGTACTCACTTTCTTCTTTACTTATTTTACCGGCAATGATTAATTTATAAGATGGGTCAGTTATGTTTTTAAAGATTTCAATCAGGCTTTCAACCCCTTTATAAGGCCTGAGTTGACCCAATAGCAGGAAAACTTTATCTGTAACGGCTAACTTAAAAAATTGTCTTGCTTGAATTTTTGTAATGGTGTTAGGATACCAGTTTTTATAATGCCCGTGTGGAATTATTTCAAACGGTTTTGTTTTTAACGATGGATACTTCTCATACAAATTTTGCGTAGTATCTCTATTCATAAAAATCAATGCATCAACAAGGCGGGTAAAAAAATAAAAATGTATTGTTTGTAATAAAGGGAGCTTCTTTTCATGCGGTTGTACGTTATGTACAGTCCAAACAACTTTTGAACCCTTCCATTTAGCAATCTTCAATAATAAATTAAAGCTGATAATATAAGCTATAGCAATAATGCTGGTTTTTCTAAGCTTGTTACTTTCAGGCCAATGAATATGTATTATATCATACTTGTTTAATAAAATATTTTTAGAAGTAAACTCCTGAACAGTTACATTATTTTTTTGCTGCATTGGGCTATATAATAAAATCTGATATGGATTTTGCTTTCTTTTAAATGCCGGAAATGCAGATATTTTCATCAATTGATATAATCTTTAAATACCCCGATATTTTATTGTAAAAAATGTAAAAAAGAAAATTATAGGAAGCATAGTTAAAGAAAAAGGTGCCCATCCAGTCATTCCATAAGCAACAACAGCTATTATTACACCAATATGTGATAAAGATAAAATTTCATTTTTTTTGTTGGCAATATCATTTTTTGCTTTAAAAACGCTGGTAAGTAAAAAAATAATCCATAATATAAACCCGATTAAACCTGTTTCAACTAATACGACAAGGTGCACATTATGTATGGGATTATTAAAAAAGAATGGATCATAAGAAAGTGCCGTTACAAGTGAACTGTGGTGCCTTATAAAATCCCGATGTGCATTAAGACCTACGCCAATTATAGGGGATATTTTAAATGCATCTAAAGCAATAGCAAAAAAAACTAACCTGACATCTGCCATCTCATCTATATTACTATCTAAAAAATTATCACTTAAAGGCGAATAAAAAATTACCCATAATATTATTAAACTAACAGGTAAAATAAATCTTATAATATTTAACAAAGAAAGAATTGGCTTTGCTGCATTTTTATAAAAAAAATAAACTGCTGACAAATCAAATATGTACACCAGATAAGCAGTTCTTGAATAGGTAAGTATAAGTGTAAAAGTGTTTAAAACAATAATGCCAAGGCTTGGTAATTTGTTATATTTCTTTAAATAACATGCAAGAAAAAAGCAACTTGCTATCAACACAAAAAAAGATAAAAAGCCCGGGTGCTGAAATGTACCTACAGCACCATCTCGTTGGCCATGTCTTGTTGCCAGCAGTTCAGCATCATCCTGAAAAGGCACAGTAACACTGTGAATACCTAAAAGAGGAAAGCAGATTGCTAATGGAAACTGAATTATACAGAGCATAAAAAGAGCATCATAAATACCTTTAATTAATTGCTCCTTATTTAAAAAGCTATAAAAAAATTCGAACAAAAAAATATGTGATACAAAAAAAACAACGAATGTAAGTGTAGAAATATAGGAGATGTTATATGGATTTATAAAAGATATAGCACATAAAAGATAAATAACATTAACCCACTTATTTTTCTTAAAACTATCAAACTTGCTTTTAAAATAAGGCAGTACAATAAACAATAAAATTATTGCAACGGTAATTCTAACGTCAGGGCCTAATGTACCACCCCCGTTATAATTTTTAGCACCTGTTATAATTATAAACGAATATTGAAAGGCAGTGGCAACTAAAAAGAAACTTAATAATAAAAAATTTACATTTCTGTTATTATACATAATCCATAATCCGCGTACTACCAGAATACCAATAATTAATAATAAAATAATAATCTTTAACATATTAATTTTTCAGCCAGTTGTTATTTAAGCTGTTTATTTTTTGCTGTATTCTGTTATCAATTTTTTCCATTACTATATTTTTTGACAGATAGTAATTTGTAACAGAAGAGAGTTGCTTTAGTATATCTTCTTCAACCTTATGTTTTAAAAAAAATTTTGCATCAACTATCTGGTTACTTAAAGTTTTAACCCACTTGTTTAAAAAAGAGTTCCTGTAAAACTGTATATTCACAGGCTTATCAATTAAGACTTCTGCTGAATACAGCCAATCCATCCATTTAAATTCAGATATCATTTGGCCTTCTGTATATGGCGTAGTTAAAATAAACCTGCTCCAGGGTATACGCAGGGCATCTGCAACAATAGCTCCGTGCATGGCTTCTGTAATTATGTATTCTGAAGATGCTATTTCGCGCATTGTATGTTCAACGCCTGATTCTGATAGTGGAGATATATAATGATAACCAAGCTTATTGCAAAGATTTTCCCAGTTAAAATATTTGAGAGAATGAAAGTATGGAATAACACTTATTTTATACTTTTTCTCTGTTGCCATCATTTGCTCAAAATCTTTTGTAAGTCTTAACGCATAAGCACTATCGGATATGTATTCATGTTTATTACCAAGTGCGCCCGCAGATAACGGGCCTCTCAAAAACTGAACATCCCATGTATCATCAATAATAAATGGTTTATAAGCTGGCCTTATGCCACTGCCGAAAACTATTTTTTTTTTGTCTGATAATGACTTAAACAGCCTATTGTCTTTAAACAAAATAGATCCTATTCCTATAAAATAATCATCTTTGCTATTGCTTTCTCCAAAAAATTTTGGCCACAGCCATCCGTTAAGATCATCTCCAAAATTTCCCTTCTTCGCTTTATAATAGATATATTCCAATGATAATTTTTTACGTATTAGCAATAGCTAATTTTTTTTGTCTATACACTTTTAGCTGATTCAGGTAAACACTGGCATTTTGCCTGTTAAATATTGCAAATACAATTAAAGACAAAAGGATGTTTGCAAATAAGATGTATATATTTTCTGTAATTGTTATAAGTGAAACAACAACTGCAATTGCAATAATTATTATCATTTTTTTCAATGGAAACTTAATAGAAAAATATTTACGTGTTTGATAAACGCGTAAAACGAACATTATAAAGAACCCGGATAAAAAAGAAATACTTGAACCAATCAGACCTACCCATGGAATTAATATAAAGTTAGACGTAATGCTAACTATAACACCGAAAATAGTTGTGGTTAAAGCTCCGCGAGTATCTTTTGAAGTAAGGTAGCCACTACCATAAAAGCTTGCCAGCGCCTGAAACCCAATTGCCATGTACATAAGCGGCATCAGGTGCCATGCATCATAATAAGTTGATTTTATAGCGATTCTGAATAAAGGTTTTGTGGAAGCAATTGCAATGATAATAACAGTAAAATAGAAAGTAAAATATTTATCTAAAACAGAAGTGTAATATTCATCCCTCGTTTCTGAATCATATGTGCGTATTGCTTTTTCCTGCCATGCCATATTAAATATGCTATGTATCATAAACATCATTGCAGGAAATTTTGTAGCTACCGCAAACAGTCCATTATAAGAAATGCCAAGATAAGCAAGAATAATATACCTGTCGGCAGTGGAAATTGCCCACCAACTTAAAGTGTTTGGTATTAGTGGAACAGAATAATAAAGCATTTCTTTAGCCATTTTTTTACTAAAGAACCGTATGCGAAAATATTTAAGATACTTAAGCTTGATTAAAAGGTAAATGATTGCAGCAATTACAGCGATAACATTGGCAATAAGCAATCCTTCTATTTTTAAATTAAAAGCTGTTAATCCAACAATAGTCGCTACTGCAAATACAGCAGTAAATAATACACCACTAATTGCATAAACCTTGTTTTTGCCGGATCCACGACCAAATTGCAATATAACCGGATAAATGGTTTGTAAAATGATAGACCAATAAATTAGAACAGGGTATTGCAGGTTAATATAATAAGCTGCTATAAAATAAATCAGTGTAAATAATAACAGGTTCGCAAACACAACCAATCCGCTTGCAGAAACAATTTGTTGTAAAGCAGCTTCATCGCTGTTGCCAATGCTCCATCTTAACATGGCATCATATAACTGAAAGGCTAAAATGGGTGTTATTAAACTAATAGTATTAGTTACAAGATCAAAAAAACCAAGATCAGCTTTTGAGAGAAAAAATGTATAAACAAAAAAAAGTGCAAACTTTATTACCCTTGATGTTAAGTTGCCGACCGTGTAAAAAAACGTTAGCTTTTGTAAGCTAAGAGCATTTGCCATTCAATATAATTTAATCGCACATTTCAGCAAGCAATTGATAGCTTAACTCTTTTTTAAAAGTGCTTTACGCTTTCTTTTCTTTGTGTTACCGTAACCATAACTATCATAGCCACCATAGCCATAACCATAGCCGTAACCATAACCATAACGGTTAGATGCACTTTTTACAACGTCATTAATAACCAGGTATACGTTTTTAATTTTTCCGGTGTCTCTTAATTGTTTAATAAACTCTAACTGGCTTTTAAATGTATATTCATGTCGTACTACATAT